>DASZVV010000389.1:0-10124 GCA_035546955.1 Bryobacteraceae bacterium | reverse complement strand
AATAAAGCTGTTGGAGAAATTTCGCTGGCTGCCGATTGAGATGCCCTGCCCGGGTACGGCGGCCGTCTCGGCGAAAAGTTGGTTCGCGGCGGTGTTGGTGGGCGATACTCCGGGAATGAGCAACGCCGCATCCAGAAAACTCCGGCCATTCAGCGGAAGTTCCGCAATCTCCTTTTGTGTTACCGTGCCCGCGATCTGTGAACGCGCAGATTCCAGAACTTCGGAGTTTTCCGAGACATTGACAGTAGTCTGAGCCGCCGCGATGGAGAGAATCATCGGGAGATCGAAAGCGGAGCCGATCGTCAGATTCAGATTCCGCGTTGCATCGGCGAAACCGGTCTTGTGTACCTTCACTTCGTAGGGGCCCACTTTGAGGTACGGGAAACGAAACCGCCCGTCGGCGGCGGTAGTCTCCGTCGCCGTGACATTCGTATCGGTATTGCGCGCCGTCACGACTGCGGCCGGGATTGCACCGCCGCTCGCGTCGCTCACGCGGCCGGCAATACTGGCATTGTTAATAGACTCCTGCGCCAGCAGCGCCGCGCTCGCGGCAAGTGGCAGCAGAAGAATCTTCGATGAAAACATCGGGGATCCCCTTTCGTGCTTCTGCGGAAAAAATCGATGGAATGTAGTGGCGTCGATTTACGTGAAGTGCGAAGGAGGACCGCGTTTGTTGTGAGCCGTGATCTGGCGCAGATTCGGCTGAACTTCAGGCGCGGATTCGAGGACAACTGCCGGAAGTGTGGCGAAGCGGAATCCGGTACGCGGGGCCGCCAGCAGTTTCTGGCCGCTCGCCGCCACGAGCGAGCCGTGGTTCCGGAAAGGACAATCCGTGCGTAGTCCGGGGCTTCCATGAGTGGAAATCTCCGGCGCGCCCATCGTGCAGTGGTGTTTGCCGTTTCGAAGGCAGCACGCAGGCAAATCGGATTTTGCCGTGGACGCAAGCACCGGTGAGACCAGCGAAAGGCTGATCACAACCAGCAGCAACGATGCGAGAAGACGGCGCATGAACGACTGTCTCTATTATTATCAGACGGCGAAAGTCGCGTTGTCATGCCGGTAAATTTCCGCGGGCGCGCCCCGGCGAGTTTATGAGTGAAGGGTTACATCGCGATCTGGTAATCTGAACGAAATGGCGTCGTCTCAGCGGCCCGGTGAAATCACATACTACGAGGAGCTCGGCGTTGAAGAAACGGCTTCTGCCGACGAGATTCGCGACGCATTTCGCACTCTCGTGCGCCTTCTCCATCCGGACCAGCAATCCGATCCTCAGCTCAGGGAGATGGCCGAACGCCAGATGCGGAAGCTCAACCGCGTTTATGCGGTACTCTCCGATCCGGACCGCCGCACCGCCTATAACGAAGCTCTCGACGAGCCTCACAATGCCGCGCCCATTATCGTCTTCAGCGGCGCCGACGGCAATCTGAAAAAACTCATTGTGCGGGTGGCGGCATTCGCCGGAATTGTGCTCGGCTCCGCGCTGCTGATCTGGTTCATGGCGACGAGCAACGGCAACGATGGCCGCGTGCCGGAAGCGCATGCTTCATCCGCCAGGAGCGCCGATGGTCCTGATGATCCCGGCGATCAGATCGCGCGTCTGCGCGACCAACTCCGTTCCGCTGAAGGCGAACGCGATTCGGCGCTCGAACAATTGGAAAAACTGGGGGGCAAGGCGGCACTCGCCCGGGCTCATGAGGCGGAGACCGCCTCGGCATCCAAAGCGGCGAGTCTTGTCGCCGAAAAAGAACCGCCACCGCGCCCGACCGAAACGCAGGAGCCGCCCGCTAACTCCGCTCAGTTCACCGGTCTGTGGGTTTTTACCAAAGGTAACGGGTCGGCATCTCCCGGCGGAAAATCGCAGTATTCGCCCGAATACATCGAGCTCACCGTTTCTCAGCAGAACGGCGCGTTGCACGGGCAATATCATTCGCGGTATCAGGTTCTCGATCACGCGATTTCGCCTGATGTCGATTTCACGTTCAACGGAACTCCATCCGGCGATGCCGTCAGCTCCGCCTGGCAGGGCCCCGGCGGCGCCAGAGGGCGAGTCACGATGAAACTTGTTTCTCCCGGCACGGTGGATCTTGCCTGGAATTCGAGCGAACTCGGCAGCCTGCAGTGGCTCACGAGCGGCGACGCCACGCTGGTCAAGAAATAAGCGCTAACGGACGGCAGGATCGGCGCCGTATGCGGCATCATCCACGTACCACGCCATCGATGGCGATTCGATCTGCGACGGTCTTCGCATCGGGTCGGGCGGTTCGCGCAGCACGCTTCGGAGCGCCGCGGCTTTATCTTCGCCGCTCACCAGACAAAGTGTCTGGCGCGCCCGTTCCAGCACGCCGCGCAGGAGCGTCACGCGATGCTGCTTCATCTTTTCCACCCAGACTGCCGCCGCAATATCGGTGCGATTTTCAATCAGCGGCTCACCTGGAAACAGACTGGCCGTGTGCATGTCCGGACCCATGCCGCGCTGCACCACATCGAACACCGGCAGATCGTCGCCGCTGAGTCCGAACACTCGCCGGATCTCCGCCACGTACGCTGTTGCCGCGTCCGCCGGCGCCGATTCCCCCACGATCCGGTGGACATTCGCAGCCGGAATCCGGATCGAATCCAGCAGCGATTCCCGCGTCATCCGGTAATTGCTTTGCGAATCGTCCGGCGGCACCATCCGCTCATCCACCCAGAACAACTGCACGCCCTTCCAGTCGAATGCGCGCCTTGCCATGGATTGAAACATCAGCCGCGGCGTCGACCCACCGGATACCGCCAGCATCGCCGCGCCCCGCGCCCGCCGCGCCTCATCGCAGAGCGAAAGGACGCGGTCGCCGCACGCCTCCGCGGCTTCCAGCGCTGTTTGAAATCGAAAAATTTCAGTACTCATGCCGTGATGTGATTCAGCGCCCGTTCGAACGCCCGGTCATGCACAACGAATCCCAGCTCTTCGTTGAGCAACTGCTCTTCCGTTCCGGGCGGCATGCTGGCGCGCTGCTTCATCGCTCCGATTTCGTACTCCGCGCCGCCGCGGCACAGCCGCACGTGCAAATCGTCATCCACGCGGACGCCGGCCAGGCAACCTTCATCCGCCCCTGCGTTGCCGCGCAGAAACACATTCGCGCCGGGAAGCGCGGTCTGGAGCCAGGCCTGCAGATAATGCGTCTCCGGGCCTGCTTCGCGCCCGCCATATTCGATGGCAATCGTGCGGGGCGTGCGGTTTTCCAGTAACTGGGCGAGCAGCGCGCGAAATGGTGTGAGGCGCGTCCATGCCAGGTCGCCCGTGATGTGACCGGCATCGAGCAGACCGCCCAGCTCTCCGAATCCCGGCGCGCCGGGCCGTGCGGAATCCACAATGATCTTGTCGCCCAGCCGCAGCACTTTGCGCAGAGCGCCCGCGCGTACAATGCGGGCCGAGCGCAGCAGCACCACACGCGGCAAATCGGGCGCAGCAAGCGGCGCCACAATCGACGCGGCATCCGCCAGCCGGTTGATCGACGCTGTG
The DNA here is from genome assembly GCA_035546955.1 of Bryobacteraceae bacterium. Lineage (GTDB taxonomy): Bacteria > Acidobacteriota > Terriglobia > Bryobacterales > Bryobacteraceae > BOG-234. The sequence continues at coordinate 6,622 of DASZVV010000389.1, read as the reverse complement.
ACCTCTACATACTCGCAGCAAATCTGCTTCTGATGCCCGAACGGCTTCCAGCACTGCGCGGAAACCCTCGCCGAGAGCTCATCCTCACCGTCCTTCAGCCGCACTACAATCATGCGGCTGGGATGCTCCCGCATGAGCGAAGCCAGCATTTCATTCAAAGTCTGCGGATCTTCCTCATCATCTGCGAAGCACGTCAGTGTCATCGAACACGCGCGCAGCAGCGCATCGCCCTCGCCGCCGGGTTCGCCCAGATCAACCCAGTGGGCTGCCAGCTCTTTCAGGATTTCATCCGGCTTGATGGCTTCCGCGGCCGCCATTACGGTGTCCTCCACACATGTCCGCGCCGCGCCAGCATCGCGTCCGCTTCCGCCGGACCCCAGGTACCCGCCGCGTAATTCGGGAAGGTGAACTTCTTCGCGGCCCACACGTCGAGGATCGGCTGCACCGCCCGCCAGCTTGCTTCCACCATATCCTGGCGCGTGTACAGCGTCGCGTCGCCTATGATCGCGTCGAGCAGCAGCGTTTCATACGCCGAAGGGGAACGCTCCCCGAAGCTTGCGCCATAGTTAAAATCCATCGAAACCGGACGCAGCATCATCCCCGCGCCCGGCCTCTTCGAAACAAACTTCAGCGAAATTCCTTCTTCCGGCTGAATGCGCAGAATCAGCAGATTCGGCGCCGACGCCCCTGGCTCATCGTTACTTCGAAATACCGAGAGGGGGGCCGAACGGAAGTGAATCGCAATCTCGCTGACGCGTTTCGGCATGTACTTGCCGGTGCGTATATAAAAAGGAACGCCCGCCCACCGCCAGTTATCCACCAGGAACGTGGCTGCCGCATACGTCGGCGCGGTCGATTCCGGATTCACGCCCTTCTCCTGGCGGAATCCAATTACCTGCTGGCCGCCCACTCGCCCGGGTCCGTACTGGCCCGCGACAGCGTTCTGCTCCACTTCCTCCTGCGTCATGATGTGGACCGATCGCAACAGCTTTGACCGCTCGTCGCGGACGGCATCGCTCGAAAATGTGGCGCTCGGCTCCATCGCAATGGTCGCCATCACCTGCAGCAGATGATTCTGAATCATGTCGCGCAGCGCGCCGGCTTCCTGGTAATAAGCGCCGCGGCCTTCCACTCCGATGGATTCCGCCGCCGTGATCTGCACGTGATCGATGTAGCGCCGGTTCCACAGCGGCTCGAAAATGCCGTTGCCGAACCGGAAGGCCATAATGTTCTGGACCGTTTCCTTGCCGAGGTAGTGGTCGATGCGATAAACCTGTTCTTCTTCGAAATGCGCGTGGATGCGGACGTCCAGTTCCCGCGCACTCGCCAGATCATGCCCGAATGGCTTCTCAATGATGATGCGGCGCCATCCGGTGCCCTTCGCCAATCCCGCGCGGCCCAGTCCTTCCGCGATTTCCGCGTATTGGCTCGGTTGCGTCGAAAGATAAAACAGGACGTTACCCGCCGTTTCGCGTTTCTTCTCCGTGCTTGCCAAAGCGCTCGCGATTTTCTGGTAGGAATCGGGATCGCCGACGTCTCCCGGGAGATAGAAAAGACTTTGGGCGAACGAACTCCACAGGTCTTCGTCGAAAGGTGAGTCTTCGAGGAATTTCGAGACCGAATCCTTCATGCGCGCGCGGAATTCATCGTCGGACATCGCGGTGCGCGAAATTCCGATGACGGCGAATCCCGGGGCGAGACGCCCTTCATAAGCGAGCCGGTAAAGCGCGGGCATCAGCTTGCGCTTTGTCAGATCGCCATTGGCCCCGAAGATCACCACCGCGCAGGGCGGAGTCTTGCGGTGAAACCGCAGCGGATCGTGCAGCGGAGAATCGGCCATTACCGCCACAGTAGCATGATGCGGAGGCCCTTACGGGGTCTTCTTCAGCCGATCGAAGATGAGATTTGACAGATCGATGAATGTGAGGCTGTTGCCATCCAAATCGGTGAGCCGAAGCATTTCCGAAACGAAACACATCTATCGTGCTCGACGTGTCGATTGAATTCGTCATAACGCTTGCATCCAGTGCATCATAAGAAAATGTATTCCGTCGTCTGGCGGTCCGCTGGATTGTTCGCGGCCGGCGCATGGACTTATCTGGCTTTGTTCCGCGGCGGTTTCTGGAAGCTGCGGGAGCGCCTCCGCGCCGGCACGCCGTCGCGCGACCACACGATCGCCGCCATCATTCCCGCGCGTAACGAGCGCGATCTCATCGGCCGCGCTGTCGCCTCTCTCGGAGCTCAGAATCACCGGCTCCGCGTCCTCGTCGCCGACGACGAAAGCACGGACGGCACTGGCGAAGCCTCACAAGCAGATCACGTCGTTCGCGTCACTCCGCGCCCCCCTGGCTGGAAAGGAAAGCTCTGGGCTGTTTCGTCAGGTATCCAGGCCGATGACTCCTCGCCCGAATACTACCTCCTCACCGACGCCGATATCGAACACGTATCGCCCGATCTTCTGAACGCTCTCCTCGCACAGGCCGAAATCGGATTCGATCTCGTTAGCATCATGGTGCAGTTGCGCTGCGAATCGCCCGGCGAGCAGCTTCTCATCCCGGCGTTCGTGTTCTTCTTCTTCATGCTCTATCCACCGCGCTGGGTCAGCACAGGGAAGGGAAGCGCCGCCGCAGCCGGCGGCTGCATTCTCATTCGCCGCGAAATGCTCGAACGGATCGGCGGCATCGCCTCCATCCGTAACGCTCTCATTGACGATTGCGCCCTCGCCGCCCGCGTGCGAGCCTCCGGCGGCCGCGTCTGGCTCGGCGTCTCGGACCTCCCCATCCGCAGCATTCGCCCGTATGGCGGGCTCTCCGGCATTCGCGCCATGATTGCGCGCTCCGCCTTCGCGCAGCTCAATCACTCGACGCTGTTGCTGCTGGGCACTATGATCGGCATGCTGGTGATCTACGTTGCGCCGGCGATTCTCTGGATCTCCCGCGATCCTTTCGCTACCGCCCTTGGCTTTGCCGCCTGGATCATCAGCGCGATGATCTATTTGCCCACCGTCCGCCTCTACCGAGCTCCGCTCTGGACCGCATTCGCCCTTCCCGCAATCGCGATCTTCTATCTCATCGCCACGGTCGAATCCGCTATCCGGTACTGGACCGGAAAAGGGGGCCAGTGGAAAGGCCGCATTCAGGATGTGTGAGGTGAAACAAGAGAAAGACTAGCGTCCCGCAAACGCCAGCGGATGAATCGCCGTCACGAACTGAATCGCCAGCGTCCGATTCGGCCCGGGATTCGTCTCGCTGTGCGTCGTCTCATAGCTGATCTTGATGAGTTGCCGTGCGCCCGGCCGATAGCCTGCCGCCGCCTCCACCACCTGCGCACGTCCCACATGATCCGCGCTCAGATAGCTCAGCCGCGTCGCCACATACCATCGCGGACCCAGCGTGCGCTCGATTTCCGTGTATCCCGTGTGCTCATGAAATGTCGGCGCCGTGCCGTAGGTCATCACGAACCGCTGGATCTCGCCGCGCACGTTCCAGTGGCCCTTGCCCCACTCCGCGTCTGCGCCTGCGCCGCTGCCAGGGATATTCCTGGGCCTGCCGTCCGACGCTCTGTAAAACGGATACGTCCGATCCAGATACGGGCCCCGATACCCCGAAACGCCCAGCCGCAAGCCCTGCCGGATTGTCACCCCGCCCCCGCCCGCCCAGTTTCCATACTGCTCCGAAGCAAAAATACTCCGCGGATTCGCCGGCGAGGAATTCGTAAACTGCACGCGCCCGTCGAGCTTCTTCCACGTCGTATCGATTTCCGCGCCGGCTAGCGCCGTCAGCGTCGCAAGTGCGCCGTAATAGCCATACTGCACCGGCACGTCGATCAATGGATTGTCCCGATCGTCATACCGCAGCCCGAATGATCCGAAAGCTGACGACAATTCCCCTGCCTTCACCTGCACCGACGCATCTTTCCATATCTGCGAATAGCTCAGAAAACCCTGCACCACGTTCCCGCGCAGTCCATGCCCCTGCGTCTCAAACTGGGAATAGTAATACGGATGCGAAACCACCTGGTATGCCCCGTAAAACATCCAGTGGTCGCTCAGCTTCCACGTCGGATAGAGCATCAACCGGACGCCGCCATCCACGAGCGATCCGGAATCCGATCGAGGCGGCTGCTGGAACTCAGTCGATCCTGCCGCCATCGTGCTCAGCGTCCCGCGCAGCCCGAAACCGCTGTCCGATTCATACTCCTGCGCCTGCAGGGAAAGAACCGCTGCGCCGAGGACCAGGCCAATCTGCAGCGCCCGCGTCATGCGTGCAACTCCGCGGTCTCGCGTTGTTCGATCCTCACCCCGGCGAACCGCCGCACCACTTCCGGATCGAATTGCGTCCCCGCGCCCTCCCGCAGCCGCGCGATCGCCTCCTCGTGGCTCATCCCGCGCCGGTAAGGGCGGTCCGTCGTCATGGCGTCATACGCGTCGGCCACGTGGATGATTCGCGCATCCACCGGCGTTTCAAGCCCGGCCTGCCCGTGCGGATATCCGGTACCGTCCCAGTTCTCGTGATGCAGTTCGACCGCCGCGAGATATGGACTGAATCCGTTCACGCCCTCGAGAATCCGCCGCCCGATCGCCGGATGCTCCCGCACGAGCGCGAATTCCTGGGGCGTCAGCCGCCCAGGCTTGCGCAGTACGTCATCCGGTACGCCAATCTTTCCGATGTCATGCAGCAGGGCGCCGATACGGATGCGTTCCACAACTTCGGGCGCGAGCCTCATCTCCGCAGCAGCGGCGCTCGACATCTCGCTTACTCGCCGGCTGTGCCCCGCCGTATAAGGATCGCGCGCGTCGAGCGCGCTCGCGAGCGATTGCACGAATTCCACATACGCCAGCGTCAGATTCTCACGCCCCTCGCGCACGGCAACTGCCGCCCGATTAAAGCTGTCGATCAGCCGGTGGACTTCCGTCACGCCGGAGTCCCCGGTCCGAAATTCCGCGAGGTCACCGGTTCTCTCAGCCGCTTGCAGATGCTTCACCACCGTCGCCAGCGGCCGCACAATCGATCCCGCCGAAACCGCGCCCACAATCATCGCCACCAGCACCGCGATCAGCGCCACGCCGAGAAATACGCTTCTCAGCATCATCTGTACCGGCGCCACGGCTGAATCCAGATCCTGAAGGCTTCGCAGTACATATCCAGCGCCGAAAGAGATGTTCTGCATCGGCAGCGAAATGTAGTGAGTGCCGTTCAACTGCGCATCGCATTCATCGTTCCCGCGACAGCCGCGCATCGCCGCTTCCACTGCCTGGCGCGATGCGCCCTCCACGTGCGATTCGACAAGCGCGCCGTTGTGCAGCAGCACGGTCGGCGTCTGGAACTGCGAGAAATCGAAAACCTCGCCCACGGAGAGCGTTCCCAGATTTTCTCCGCCCTGATCGATTGGCAGCGATGCCATCTGATAGGCCACGCCATCGAGCAGCATCAGTCCGCTGTGGCTCACGCTCACTCGCACGGTATCCAGCGGACCAGTGTGCCGGCCTGTGCGCATCCAGCTCGCCATCGGCGCGCCATCGGCATGAGAAACCACCAGCATCGCGAGCCCCATCCGCTCGCAGAGTTCGTGAAGCTGATCCTCCACCGTACGCCGCGCGTCGGCGTTCTTCGGATACGTCAGCAGAAGCTGCACGCCTGCCTTCAGCGCCGCGTCTTCGGCCACCACCTTCAGAAACCGGCTGCTCTGAAGATCGCTGTTGGCGAGAACCGCCGCCACCGCCCGGTGCTTTTCAAGCAGCGATTCGCGCAGGCCGCCGCGCACCGTCTCGAGCACACGCTGCTGGATCAGCCAGAAGCTGGCCGACAGCAACAGCGCAAACGGTACAAAGCAGCAAAGGAATGCCCGGGTTCGAAATCGCATCGGTTTAACTCGCCGCCAGAGTCATCGCTGGGCCGCCCCGTCATGGCCAGAACCCTGCATATGGGAGACTTCCGTTTTGCCGGAGCCGGAACTCGCGTTTGGATCGATCGGAACCAGAAAATCGACCGTCAGGTCGCGTCCCTCGATCACGGTCACCTGCCTGCGGATGAATCCTGTGCTCTTGTGCCAGGCTACGAGCGTGTAGGTTCCGGGCACGACGTCCCTCAACTCGTACTGGCCATCCTTCGCCCCGGCGCGTGCGAACCATTGGTTCGGCGTTACCACCACCGTGCCCGCCATGTTTGGATGGAGCCGGCAATTCACAAAGACAATTCCCGGATTCGGAAACACCACGGTCCGCGTGTCGCCCTTTGGGTAATTCCCCAGATCGAAGCTCTTCGGTTTTGAAAGCGAAAAAACGTTGTGAAAAATGGGGTCCATGTTCGGGAACGATACAGACCCACCCGCAGGAATCACCACCAGATCGGGCTCGAATCGCCGGTTCTCCTGTCCCATGCTCGCCTGATCCAAATTCGCCGGGGCGTTTGCCCGAGGGCCCGAACCACCGCCCTCGAGCCAGATCACGACCCGCGCCCGTTCCGCCGCAAGCGGATCGGTTTCGGTGTCTTTGCCCAACTCTACGGCTGGTCCCCGGTCATAAAGGTCTACCGACGCGGTGAGGCTCTTCCGCGTCAGCCTCTGCTTGACCGTGATCGTGCCCGTTATGTTCGCCGCGAAAAGACACACGGACGTTGCCGCC
>DASZVV010000388.1:0-19287 GCA_035546955.1 Bryobacteraceae bacterium | reverse complement strand
TCCCGGCCTCATCCCCGTCGCCAAAGCCGTCTTCGACGAATACATGAAGACGCCCAATCAGATCTCGGTCACGCGCGATGATGTCCACATCACCGCGGCCGATCTGCTCAAAGTTCACGAAGGCCAGATCACCGAACAGGGCCTGCGGCTCAATGTCGATGTCGGCATCCAGTACATTGAATCCTGGCTGCGGGGCAACGGCTGCGTCCCGATCTACAATCTGATGGAAGACGCCGCCACCGCGGAAATCTCCCGCACCCAGGTCTGGCAATGGCTGCGCCACGGCGCAAAGCTCAGCGACGGCCGCAAAATCACGCCGGACATGGTCCGCGAAATCGTCGCCTCCATGCTCCAGCGTCCAGGCTGGAACGGCGGTAAATACAAACAGGCCGCCGAGCTGTTCGAAAAACTCGCCCTGAGTGAAGAACTGACAGAATTCCTCACGCTCGCGGCATATCGATATCTGTGATATTCCCGATCGTCTCGCCCGCATGCGGATCCTGACAAACTTCGATCGTTTTCCAGACGCCTGGGTTTCGGAAACGGGTCAGTCGGGCAGCTCGGAAACGGCAAAGACATTGGAAGATTTTCTGAACGGCGCACGCCGCGCGGATCTGCTGATGATCAATTGCGACGTCGGTGTCACCCTGCGGCTCTGCGCCGCGTTTCTGATGAGGCCATGGCGGCGAAAGCCGATTATCGCCGTGGATTTCGTTTTACGGAAGCCTCGAACCCTCTCCGCCAGGATTTCGGTATGGATCAAGAGGCTTCTGCTGAGCCGCGTCGATCTCTTCATTCACTACTTCAACGATCTTTCCGGCTACGAAAAATATTACGGCATCGGCCGGAATCGCAGCCTGTTTGTTCCGTTCAAGCCCAATATCCGGTACCGCTTCGATCCTTCTTCCACCAATGAAGGCAAATACCTGCTCTGCCTCGGCCGGTCGATGCGCGACTACGATACATTTTTCGACGCGGTTGCCGGGTTGCCCTGGCCCGCCGCAATTCCGGCTCCGGATTTCCCGGAGCTGCGGCGCAACGAATCGCGCTTCACGCGCTCTCTCGACCGGCTCCCGCCGAACGTTACTCTGCTGGAAGACAACGGCACCGAGGAGTCAATGTTCCGGATATTGGGATCGGCGAAGATCGTCGTGCTTCCCATCCGGAAGGCCAGTCTCTGTGCGTCCGGAGTCAGCACTTATCTCAACGCAATGTTGATGCGGAAGTGCGTGGTTCTGACGGAGGGACCGGGCGTCTCGGACGTCCTGACCGGTCAGGCCCTGATCTGCGCCTCCGAGGATCCCGCTCTCCTCGCGTCAACCATCCGCAAAGCGTGGGAAGATGACGGATTGCGCCAGCGCCTGGAAGAATCCGGCTATCGATATGCGCTGAGCCTCGGCGGCGAGCCGGAACTTCTGCAGCGCATCATCGATGCTTCCTGCCGCTTTCTCGCACAGCGCGGCGGAAACCGCCCGCGGACTCCATAGGTATTCGAAACGCCCGCCCCGCCGGCCTGCTACTTCTTCGGCCACGCACCAACCAGCGCGTTCACATCCACACTCCCCAGCCCCGTCGCGAAGTTCCACGACGCCCCGGCCGTATACGCCGGCTGCAGCGAACTTGTCGAGAGCGAAAGCACTCCGCCATAGGTCGTGCCGTACACGCGCCCGGCGCGCCCATACGTCGGCGTTCCGAGATACCCGTAGCAACTCACCACGCCGCCGCAATTCACGTCAATATCGCCCTGCGTAACGGTATGGAACACGCCGGGCGTCGTCGCTGCCAGCGAATAGTACACCGGATTTGGATTCCCCTGTGCGCTTCCCGCGGTCTGATTGATCAGCGCCTGTATGCCCGCCATCATCGGTGCGGCGAGCGACGTTCCGCCGATCCCCACCCAGTTCATTGGACTTCCCTTGCACGCCGCCCCGCCGTTCCGGATATCGCTGAAACAGATAATCGCGAAGTGATTCCAGGCCCAGCCATCGGAAGCAAACATCGAAACGTCCGGAATGTCCCGCACGCCGTCGTTCGCAATCCCTTCCACTCCCTTCTGCCACGAAGGCTTCGGATATCCCTGGCAAGTGCCGCTGACGACCCCGTAGGTGGAGGGCGCTCCCACCGCGCAGCCGCTCGGGCCGCCGCTGCCTCCCGCCACCACCAGATAGCCCCCGGACCTTGCCGCCGCGCTCCCGCAGAACCCGGCCGAGCCGTACGTCGTCGAATAGCCCATCCACCGTGCCAGCAGTCCGTTGGCGCAGGAATCGTTCCACGGAATCTCCGGAATATAAGAGAGGGCCGAGCCGTAAGTCGCCGTATTCGTCGTCCCCCAATAAGTGGAAGACGTTCCGGCGGACACATCGCCGAAATCCGTCCCGCCGACCGCCACCACGTATGGCGACGACGCGTAGCCACTCACGCCAATCCCATGCGTGGCGTTTGCAAGGCCCGCGTCGCAGCTCGCCGCATCTTCATCCCCCGCGGAAACAAAGATAGAAATTCCTTCCGTCACCGCCTGCTGGAAAATCGAATTGAGTTGCGCGTTCGCCGCGGCGCCATTGTACGCCTCGCACAATCCGTAGCTCATGCTGACGATCGCCGGCGCGGACGATGAATTGACCACGTTCTGCGTCGCAAGATAAATACCGGGTGTCGTCTTCGTATCCGCGCAGGTTGCCGATTCAATCGCCGCATCGGGTGCCGCCGCGCTTGCCCACTCCACGTCCAGAATCGCCTCGATATCGTCACTGTTGACGGTCGGCGCAAAACACGCGGGGCCTCCCGAGGGCGCCGGCTGCACCTGGCTCAGTGAGCCATTCGTATACTGCGAAAGTCCGAAAGTCGTGCGGAACGTGGTCCAGTCCGAAGCGCGGTAAAGCTCGGTGTCTTCAATCACCACAATCGTCTGGCCCTTGCCGGCGACTCCCTTCGCAAACAGCGGATTGAAATCGTAGATGGTCGCCAGATCGGCCGGAACCAGCGCCTGAACTGCCTGCCCGTTCTGCGTGAAGCTGTAATCCGCGTCCGGCTTGCGGTGCGGACGCGCCATGTGGTGCGGCCGGAAATCGTGCAGCGACACAATACCCGCCACTACGGGCGCCAGCGCCTCCGGAATCTCGGGATCGCCCGCATTCGCGATGTGACTGACCCCGCCCACGTCGTATCGGTGGATCGATGTGTGGAACGTTTCCTGAATTTCTCCCGCATTTCCGGAAAAATCGATGACCATCTGGCTGGGGTAAACAAAATTCACCTGCAGGCCGTGCGACCCGAGCCAGGCCGTCACTGTGTCCATATCGGACTGCGCGGTACCGAAACGAGCCCCGAACTCCTCCGCGGTAAGCCACTGGTGAAACTGCGGGGAGGTCGGATCGTGCAGATTGTCGATCAGTTTCGTCAGCTCGTTTTCGGCTTCCGGTGACCGCCGGAGCTGCAGCAGCACGTGATCGAGCGCCAGATCGCTCGCCACCGGCCCCAGATCGGTTCCTTCCACCGTCTCCGGGCGCGTATTTCCGGCGAGCGTTACGCGTCTCGCCTCATCGATGCGGCCGCGCACCAGCGCGCGGCTCGCGGGCTGCGACCACAACGAGGTCGCGGTAATCAGGATGCAAAGGGAACCGGCAAAGGCGTGAGGCCAGCGTGGGTGGAGCATAGCAATGTTCAGATAATAACCGAACGCGGCCCAGCGTCTGTGGGTTTCGGTTGAAAATAAATTGGAATTTTTCGCTCTCTTCCGTTAACGCCCTGTGTAAAGGATCGTACGAGAAAAACTCCCGATGCCAGTATGATTTAAAGGTTGGATCTGGAACGCGGGCCGCGGACGAGGCATCTGACTATTGAGCGCTTTGCGTCTGAGGCGCAGGATTGCGATCATAAGAAAAGTTATCTGAACTTGAGGCGATATGCACCTACGGAAAAACCAATCCACGCATTACCTGACGGCGTTCCTGGTTCTCGGTCTGGCGTCCGCTGCGGCGCAGACACAGGACAACAGCCAGAACTCGCTGCTCAGCGGCACTTACCGCTTTCGAGATGTCGCCGTTCAGAACGTCGACAGTAACTACAATCCCACCGAAATCACGGCCAGTTCAGGCACCATTACTTTTGATGGCGCCGGCAGCTACACCATCGTCGGGTCCGAACTCGATAACACGATGAATAACGGGGCGGCCCAGACACTCACGATTACCGGCCACTACGCGATCGGCTCCAATGGCGCCGGGTACATTGAGAATCCCATTTACCCCGGCGATCCCACCGATTACATCTATGGCGCAGTTTCGCAGGGCGTGTTTACCGGCAGTTCCACGGAGAGCGGCCTCAGCGGCAATATCTTCAACGATATTTTTATCGCTATCCCCTCCGGCACTCCCACGAACACAAGTTTCAACTCTTCCTATCAGGTGGGCCTGCTTGACTTCCCGGGCGCCAGCAGCACGTCCGCAAAGAATGCCATCTTCAAGCTCGCGGCCGATGGCGCCGGTCACCTGGCAAACCTCACTCTCAGCGGACAGGCGGCAGACCAGAACGGCACGCTCACCCAGCAGATCGCCGGCGCAACTTACACCTTCGCGGGGGATGGCACCGGCACTCTTACCATTCCTCTCCCCACCGGCGTGGCCGCCAATAACGCGCTTATCACCGGCACCCGAACCCTCTTCCAATCCTCTGACGGCAACTTCGTTCTCGGCTGGACTCCAAACGGCTACGACATTATGTTTGGCGTGAAGACGCTTGCCTCCTCCGCCACCAGCACCACGAGCCAGGGCCTCTACTTCACCACCGCGCTCGAAGACTGGGTGAGCATGTATGGCGTCGATTCTTATTACGGTGGAACCAACGACGCGGGAGATGCCCTGGGTCACAGCATCGTCCATCAGCGGCTCAGCCTGCCCGGTGCGCTCTCTTTCGATGAAGGTCTCGATGATGAGATCGTGTTGAACGGGGATGGCACCGTCGGCAGCGCCAATAACGGTTTCACCGATCTCAATGGCTATCAGGTTGAGTTCGGCGTGGGAGGCCAGGCCTTCGTCGCGATCGGTACACAGGGATACTTCTCACTGCTCACCGGCATCCACGCCGCCTCGTTCTCGGGCCCCGGCGTCTATCTGAATCCCATCGGCGTCGTCAATGCGGGAAGTCTCCAGCCGGTGACCGCAAGCGTAGCGCCCGGTGAACTTCTCGTTCTCTATGGCAGCGGTCTCTCGTCCTCCACCGTCGTCACCCAGGGCGGTCAGGCGTTCCCCACGTCGCTGAATAACGTGACGGTCACGATGAATGGCGTCAATTGCGCCATCTACTATGTCAGCTCGACGGCAATTTCCGTCGCGGTTCCATGGGAGCTCGCATCCAACCAGACAGGACTCGTCAACATCCAGGTCAACAACAACGGCACAATGTCGAACGTGGTGCAGGTCTATCAGACGGACGCCGCGCCCGGCTCCTTCTCCACTGGCGCCGATGGCATCGGCTACGCCGCAGCCACTCACGCGTCCAACGGGTCCGTGATCACCCCGAGTAACCCGGTGCAGCCCGGTGAAACCATTTCGCTCTACCTCACAGGCCTCGGCACAGTAACTCCCACCGTGGCGGATGGCGCTGTTGGCCCCTCGACTACGTTGAGCTATGCCGACGTCTACAACGCCGGTAATTTGGCGGTCTATTTCAACGATTACGGAAGCAACAGCGTCGGTAACCAGGGCACCATCGGTTATGCCGGCCTCGCTCCCACGCTCAGTGGCCTTTACCAGATCAACGTCACGGTACCCAGCACTGGTCTCACCGCCGGGGATAACGTTTACGTTGAGATCCAGACCGATGCCGCGGATATCAATCAGGTCCAGATTCCGTTCGGGTCAGGCGCTGTCGCGCCGAATGTGGTGCCGGCGGTCGCCACCCACGCAAAACTACGGGCATCGGCTATCAAAGCGCGGCGTGGCCGGGCGAGCCACCGGGCCCTATCGGAATAATCGCGCAACCGGGAACCAACCACGGGCCGTCGAACAATTCGTAAGATGAGATTACTCTGGCTGGTCCCGGCCGTGACGGGCGTGTGTCTGCTGGCGCAGCAGGACACGACATTTTCAACTGACGTCAACGTTGTCAATATCTTCGCGACTGTTCACGACAAGAAAGATAAACCTGTCAGCAATCTCGCGAAAGATGACTTTACGCTTTCTGAAGATGGCCATCAACAGACCATCCGTTACTTCTCGCGCGAGAGCGATCTTCCACTGACTCTCGGCCTTCTCGTCGATACGAGCCAGAGTCAGGCAGGTGTACTCGAAGACGAAAAAGACGCCAGTGATCGCTTTCTCGATCAGGTCCTGCGCCCCGATAAAGACCGCACCTTCGTCATCCATTTCGATCACGAGACAGAGCTGTTACAGGATCTGACATCTTCGCTTCCCGATCTGCACAAATCGATCGATCAGATGCATCTGGCTGACGACGCGCGGCCGCAAATGCGGCGGCAGGGCGGAGGACCCAACTCCGATCCGACTCAGGGACGCCAGGGCCGCATCGCCGGCACCGTGCTCTATGACGCGATTTTTCTGGCGTCGGACGAATTGATGAAACCGCTGAAGGGACGCAAAGCTCTCATCCTTCTCACGGATGGCGTAGATAACGGAAGCAAGGAATCTCTCTACAGCGCTATCCAGAGTGCGCAGCGCTCGGGGGTGATCGTTTACTCCATTTACTTCACGGATCGCCCCGCCGAGTCAAATCGCGTCGGCTCCGTGTTTGGACCAATGGGGGGCATGGGCGGAATGGGACGGCGCGGGGGAATGGGTCGGCCAGGGGGCGGCGGAGGGCGTTACCCAGGCGCTCAGTCACGTACGGACGGCAAGAAAATTCTGGAACAGATTTCTCGTGAAACCGGAGGAGGATTTTTCGAAGTGACGAAGAAAGAATCGATCTCGGATATCTACACCCGCATCCAGGACGAGCTCCGCAATCAGTACAGCATCGGATACGTGTCGGATCAGGCCGCAAACGGCGCCAGTTTCCGCCACATCGTGCTGACCGCGAAAAAGAGCGGCCTCACCGTGCAGGCGCCGGAGGGCTATTACCCCGTGCCTGCGCCACCTGCCCCGTCGGAGCCGCCACACCGCTAACGCCGGAGGCCGCCGGAGCGCCGTCATCGCCCGGCACCGGCTGGTACTGAATAATAAACGAAACCCGCCGATTGGAATCGTCCGCCGGGTTCGCCGGATTCCTCGGGCTCTCATCCGCGAAGCCGCGCACCTGCGTTACCTGATTGGGCCGCATCCCGTTGTCCATCATCCATCGCCGCGCCGCATTCGCGCGGTCCGCGGATAGCTCCCAGTTCGAATACCCGTTCCGTCCCGCATACGGCTTGGAATCCGTGTGCCCTTCCACTGTCACCTTGTTCGGCAGCTTTCCGATCTCCTCCGCCAGCAGCGCCATCAGATCCTTGCCGTACTGCGTCGGCTCCGCGCTGCCCGATTCAAAGAACATCCCCTTCGCATCCTCCAGTAACTCTACGCGCAGCCCTTCGCCCGTAACCATCATCACCACGTGCTCGTTGATTTTCTGAAATGGCTCGGAAGATTTGATCGCCTGTTCCAGCTTGTCCTTGAGCTTGTCCATCTCATTCTTCTGGATCGCCAGGCTCTCTCCGCCCGCGCCTCGCAGGCCGTTGCCCACATCCTTTCCCTTCCCCGTCGGATCGTTGAAGTAACCGCCGATTGCCTTCTTCACCTGCTCGCTGCTGGTCACCAGCCACAGCACCATGAACAGCGCCATCATCGCGGTAACGAAATCCGCGTACGCCACTTTCCACGCCCCGCCGTGATGGCCCGCATGAGCCTTCTTCACCCTGCGAATGACGATGGTCTGATGGATGGGCGTCGGCATCGCTTAAGCAGCCTTCGCGGCCGCAGCCGCGCCTCCACCCTTGCACGCCGCTTCCATCTCGCGGAACGTCGGCCTCACCTCATGAGGAATCGCGCGACGCGCGAACTCCACCGCGATCGATGGCGCCATTCCCTTGGCGAACGCCATCAGCCCCGCCCGCATCACCTGATAAAACTGCGTCCCTCCATCGACAATTTTTTCGATGTTTGCCGCCAGCGGCGCCACGACGCCATACGAAAGCAGAATTCCGAGGAACGTTCCCACCAGCGCCGCCCCCACCTTTTCGCCAATCTGCTCCGGCGGACCGCTCAGCGCCCCCATCGTGATCACCACGCCCAGCACCGCCGCCACAATCCCCAGCCCCGGCAGCGCATCGGCAACCGTGGACAGCGCCCTCACCGGAACCATCTGCTCGTGATGATGCACCTCGATATCGTTCTCAATCAGCGCATCCAGATCGAACGGCGGCACCACGCCCGAAACCGCCATTCTCAGCGTGTCGCAGACGAAGTGCAGCAGATGATGGTCCTTCAGCATCTTCGGATACTTCGAAAATGTCGCGCTCTTTTCCGGATTCTCCACATCTTCCTCGAGCTTCGCCATCCCGCTCTTTCGCGCGAACTGGAAAATGTCGTTCAGCATCTTCAGACTTTCGAGGTAATAAGCCTTCCCGTACGGATTCCCGCTCAGCACCTTGAAAACGCTGCGGAAGATCTTCAGAATCGTCGGCAGCGGATTCGCCACCAGCACCGTCCCCAGCGCCGCACCGCCAATAATCACCAGCTCACTTGGCTGGACCAAAACCAGCAGCTTCCCTTTCTCCATCAGGAAGCCGCCGATAACGGCGCCGAAAACCACCAGAATTCCGAGGATCGAAAACATGCCTTAAGTGGCTGATCGGCCAAGGAGATGAAAACTTGAGGAGGGATGCTATCATTCTCACCGAATGACTGAATACAGCATCGGCCTCGACCTCGGCGGCACCAACCTGAGAGCGGCCGCCATCGACCGTCAGGGCAATCTGCTCCACATCGTGACCGGCCACACCCAGTATTCCGAAGGCCGCGAGGCCCTCATGAGCGACATGGTGGAGGCAATCGACACCGTCCGCACGAAACAGGACGCCGCCGGCCTCGCCGGCATCGGCGTCGTCGTCCCCGGCTTTATCTCCCTCGAAGAAGGCGTCGTCCGCAACTGCAACAATATTCCCGCGCTCGAAAACTTCCCCATTCGCGACGAACTCAGCCAGCGCCTCAACGCCCCCGTGATTCTCGAAAACGATGCCAACGCCGCCGCCCTCGGCGAGCGCTGGATGGGCGCCGGCCAGGGCTTCGACGATCTCGTCCTGCTGACGCTCGGCACCGGTATCGGCGGCGGCATTGTCGCCAACGGCAAAATGGTGCGTGGCTTCATGGGAATGGCGGGCGAGCTCGGGCACATCACCGTAGTGCCCAACGGACTCCCCTGCGGCTGCGGCAACCGCGGCTGCCTCGAAAAGCACGCCTCCGCCACGGCAATCACCGCCATGGCCCGCCTGCTCGGCTACGGCGACATCACCGCGAAACAGGTTTACGAACGCGCCGTCGCCGGCGACGAACGCGCCCGCGCCATTTTCGAATCGATGGGCGAAGCGCTCGGCATCGCGCTCGCTACTCTGGTGAACGCGTTCAACGCGCCGCTTTATCTCTTAAGCGGCGGTGTCATCGGCGCGTGGGATTTCTTCGCTCCGCCCATGATCGAAGAAGCGCGCCGCCGCTCCTTCAGCTTCCGCACCACCAACACGCGCGTCGAAAAAGCCCGCCTCGGTGGCGAAGCCGGCTTATTCGGAGCCGCCTGGCTCCCCTGGGCTTAATCGAAAGAGCTGAATCAGTCGAGATCGAAATCCCGCGGCTTCTTCCCGAACTCCGGGTTCGATTTCGCCTGCTTCAGCAGTTCGTCGAATTTCCGGTTGAGCACGTTCCCCTGATTCTTCTCCGTCTCAAACGACTTCCGGAAAACCTCGTCGCGCCGCCCGGCCTCCCCTTTCAGCTTCTGCACCGCCTCATGCAGGTCCCCGATCGACGGCGGCTTCACCGGCTCTTCATGCGAAATCACCACCCCGAGTTCCGCGTCGATCTTCATCATCGCCTGGCAGCACGGGCACTTGACCTCAATTAATTCACGCGCCATACCGACTATCCTAGCGCTCGCGGCAACCGTCCGGGGCCTCTTCCGCACAGTAACCCGGCCACCGGCTCGCCCCGGCACCGTGCTGCACGTTACGCAGGCGCGCCGAAAAGACGCGCTCGAGTACCTGACTTCAGTGGATTGCATTCCAGTCAGTTGCCCCAGGCCGCCGTGTCATCGCCACAGCCCCTCTACACACTTACACCACGGCACGGAAATCATATATTACAGCGGAGATATCACTGACATACCGCGCGCGTGACTATCCTGCGGCGTCTTTCGACTTACCCTGCGGAGGCGGTGGCGCCTCTTCTTGTTTTGGTTCTTTCGGCTTCGGCCACTTCCCCGCCTCAATCTGATCCATGCATTCAATGCACACAGGTCTGCTGTTGAAATAAAGCCCGGTTTGCTTACCGCAATAGGAACAATCTGCCATGCGCCCCGCCATTGTATCGATTACGATTGCGGCCTGGATACCCGTGTTTTTTCGAAGCGGTTTCGGTCAGGTTATCAGCCGGCAACGCGGGTGCGGCGGTCAGCGAACGTAAACAAATCACTGCATACGCACAGGGTAATTTCCCAGTTCCCAACCTTGCGTTTACCGCATACTATGGAGGCCATGCAGAACTGCCCTGAAGAACTCATCGCGCGGACCGAGGATCGCATTATCGAAACAGTGGCACGTCTCAATCGTACGACTGAGTTGATCTGGAGGACTCGATCGATCCTGACTTCATCCGAACGGGCCGTTAATGAAACCCGCTTGCGGCTGCGCACCGATTCGTCGCATATCCCGCACCCGTTCGATTGGTTTGTTCCGGAAGAGTCACAAACCGGATCTCAACCGAAGTAACGATTCCGCCGCCGAATGTCCGGGTTGGAATCGGCATCGGAATCGCTTGGGTAAGTGGAGTGCGCGCGTACCGCGCCGGTCTGATCCATGAAAGTTCTGTTACTCGCCCGGCACTTTAAGTGAATATTCGATGACAGGCCCGGCATCATTCAGCGCGCCCCGATCCGCCCCGTGCTGCCTGTCAAAGACGAATTTTACCCGGACCAGTTAACTCAATGTTATCGAAGTTAATAGGAAGACTACCAGGAACTCGATTTCATCCGACCTCCGGAGTCGGAAAAATCCCAGTTTCCACCCCCGCGGCTGCAGCCACCGCCACCGGTTCCTCCATCGGACCATCCGGCAGCACATACCCCTCCCAGCGCGCCACAACAGCCGACGCAAGGCAGTTCCCGAGCAGATTCACGCTCGTCCGGCACATGTCCATGATCGTGTCCACCCCAAGGATCACCGCAATCCCCTCTACCGGCAGGTTAAAGCTCGCCAGCGTCCCCGCCAGCACCACCAGCGACGCCCGCGGCACCCCCGCAACGCCCTTGCTCGTCAGCATCAGCGTCAGCATCATCACGAGCTGCGTCGTGAACGGCACCTGGATATTCGCCGCCTGCGCCACAAACATCGCGGCCAGCGTCAGGTAAAGCGTCGAGCCATCCAGATTGAAGCTGTACCCGGTCGGCAGCACGAAAGCCACAATGTGCTTCGGCACGCCCATCTTCTCCATGTTTTCAAGCGCCGAAGGCAGCGCCGCCTCGCTCGATGCCGTCGAATACGCCAGCAGAAAAGGCTCCCGCACATGCTGGATAAACCGCTTCAGTGGAATCCGCGCAATCGCCGTCACCGAGCCCAGCACCACCACCACGAAGAAAATCTCCGCCGCGTAAAGCGTCGCCACCAGCTTCCCGAGATTCAGCAGCACCCCGAGCCCTTTGTCGCCCACCGTCGCAGCCATCGCCCCGAAGACGCCAAACGGAGCGGCGTACATGATGTACGCCGTGTACTTGAACATGATTTCCGAAAGCGACTCACAGAACTTCACCACCGGCTCGGCCTTCGCGCCGATCATCGCGCATGCCGTCCCGAACAGGAACGTGAACACCACGATCTGCAGCACTTCGCCCTTCGCCATCGCGTCGATAATGCTTGACGGAAACGTGTGCTCCAGAATTCCGGCGATCGTCGCCGCACTGCCTGAAATCCCTGCAGACCCCGCCTTCAGTTGCACGCCCGCGCCCGGCTTCACGAAGTTCGCGAATCCCAGCCCCACGAACAGCGCCACCGTCGTCACGATTTCGAAATAGAGTATCGCCTTGCCGCCGATCCTTCCCATCGTCTTCGCGCTGCCCGTGCCCGCAATCCCCACCACGAGCGTCCCGAACAGCAGCGGCGCAATGATCGACTTGATCAGGCGCAGGAATACCGTGCCCAGCAGCCCCAGTTGCTTCGCCGGCCCCGGCAGCAACGCTCCGAAAACGATCCCCGCCACCAGTGCAATCAGGATCCAGGCTGTCAGCGAAATCTTCTTCATTCCCCGCCTCTCCGTGTATGAGTTTGACCGTTCACCGGCCGCCGGTCAATCGGCCTTTATAGCGCCGGCTCTACCGCGCAATGCTCGGAACGCCCGGCACCGGCCCCGCGCCCTTCGCGTATTTCACGTACAGGTGATGCCCGATGTAAATCGCACAGCCCGCCGCCACCGCCGCCACGGCATTCACTACCAGAACGCCTACCGCCGTCACCAGAAACGCGGCCGCATCCGTGTACCGCATCTTCGGCAGCCGCCGCCAGGTGCTCACGTCGAGCAGACAGAACCCCATCCACGCCGTTACGCCCGCCAACGCCGCCATTGGGATATGCGCCAGCAGCCCTGCCCCCATGCTGATCATCAGGAAGAGAAACACGCTGTGCATGAAATTCGAAACCCGCGTCGTGCCGCCGCACCGCACATTCGCCACGCTGCGAGCCGGAATCCCGATACTCATCGGCGCGCCGAAAATCCCCACCGTCAGGTTCGCGATCCCGTACGCCCCCAGCTCAGCGTCCGCGTCGCTGCGCTTCAGATGCTTGTGCTTGCCCTGGAAGTGCTCCACCGCCCGCGAGGTCAGCAGCAGATTCGCGGCCGAGACGAACGCCAGCATGAAGCCCTGCGGCAGCACGCTGTAAACATCCTGCGCGTTCCAGGAAAATCCGGCGAACGGAGGCAGCGTCAGCGGCAGCACGCCCACTTCTTTCTCCCGCAGGAACAAAAGCCGCGCCACGATCGCCGCCAGCGCCACGCCGATCAGCGGCGCCGGCAGTTTCGGCGACCATCTCATCACCACCGCGGAGACCGCAATCACCACCGCGCCCAGAATCAGCGGCTCCCAGCGCGCGCTCCCTAACTGCCCGATCACTCCCGCCAGCTGCGCCAGCGAGTTATTTCCCGTCGCTCCCGGCTGGTGCACGCCGAAAATCGAGCTCAACTGCGAGATCACCATAATCCCGCCGATGCCCGCCGAAAATCCGGCCACCACTGTCGGCGGCACCCTGGCGGCGTACCGCCCCAGCCGCAGCACCGAAAACACCATCATCAACACCGACGCCACCATCGTCACTTTGGCCGCCCCACCCAGTCCCTGCGCCCGCACCGCGGCGGCAATAAAGGGCACGGTCACGCTCGCCGTGCCCCCAATCAACACCGGGTTCCGCCCGAACAACGCAGTTATCGGTGCGGTCATGATCGAAGTCACCACCCCGAGAATCGGCGGCAACCCCATCAGCGCGGCCATGGACAAGCCATACGGAAGCGCAATGAGGGCCGCAATCATCCCTCCCGCGCAATCCCCCACGAAACGCTCCCAGCTGTACTTCCCTGTGGATCTGATCATGAGTTGGTTTATGCCCTGTCTGGTTTTGTCGAACAAACTAGACGCTCATCGTCTTCAGGAACGCCGCCTTGAACCGCTCCATCTCCTCCGGCAGCCCGACCGTGACGCGAATGTAAGTCGGCATGCTCGGCCACACGCGCCCCACGAAAACGTGATACGGCGCTTCGCGCATCGCGAGCATCACCGGATTCAGCGTGTAGTCCTCTTTGCCGTTCTTATCCTTGCCCACCTTGCCCGTATCCACCATCACGCAGTTGGAAACCGACGGAATGTACTTGACCTTGTGCTTGTCGAAGAATGCGAACAGATCCTCGCGCACCGCGCCGATCTTCGCTTTCCGCTCCGGAATCAGATCCTTCACCTGCAGGCTGGCGTGCGCCGCGGCCATACCGGCGATCGAGGGCGAACTCCACACCAGACTGCCCGTCCAGCCCGAGATCTTCTCCATCAGATCCGGCCGCGCGAACACCGCGCCCGCCCGCAATCCCGCCAGACCGTAGATCTTCGAGAACGTCCGCAGGATGATGATGTCCTTCCCCTTCGCCACCAGATCGCTGCAGAAGTAAGCATCCGGAACGATGTGCGTATACGCTTCGTCCAGCATCAGAATCGACCCCGCCGGCTTGTTCGCCAGCAGCCATTCGATATCCGCGCGCGGCGTCATCGTGCCCGTCGGATTGTTCGGATTGCAGATATAGATGAGCCCGGCGTTCTTCACCGCCGCCATCGCCTTCACGTCATGCGCGAAGCTCGGCCTCAGCAGCGGTACTTTCACGACCGGCGCCTTGATCCATTGCGCCGCCTTCGCGCCGGATTCGTATCCCGGATCGCCGCACACAAACGCTTTCGTCGGCGAGCAGAACGCCAGCGGCCCCTGATGCAGCGGCGCGCTCGACCCCGGAAACATCCGGACATACTCCGTCTTCAGCCCTTCCTGCTCCGCGAGCAGCGCCTGCACCGCATCCGTTTCGGAGTAGAGATAGCGGCCGCCGTTCATACAGATCTTCTGCGCCGCCGCAAGCGCCTCCGGACAAGGCCCGAGCGGATTCTCGTTCGCGTTGATCATCACCGCGTCGGCTGGAATATTCGTGATCTTTGATAGCTGCGCCAGCGCTGGCTCGCCGAAGAACGGCAGTGTGGAACCAGCCGCCAGAAGGCTGGAGATCTTGGCGAAGTTCCGTCGCGAAAAGCCGCGTTCCAGAAGGTCGAGCTGTTTGGCTTTGCTGAGCGTCATCATTTTTCTCCTGTGAGGTAACTGGGCAAATCGTCCGCAGGGCTTCGCCGCTTGTCCGCCGTATGAAGACACGTCGGGCGTCAGAGCGAGAGCAGATCTCAGTACCGGGAGAAAAAGGAGGCGCTTCGGGGCGTCGCCTGCCTGTATTCGGGCAGAAGCACTGCCGCTGGGAATACAGGTGCGAACAGGTTCAGCGTAGCGCGCCAGTTACGGGAAAGTCAATAAGCAAATCGAATATTACGTACCGGAAACGGCCTGTTTTCGGCCCTTTCGCTATAGATTTTTTCGATGCAGCGGAGCGCCGAAACCTGTTACGGCACCTGTTCGCTCTCGCCGCCATAGAGCAGACGGTCGAGATCTGCCGGACTCAGCGGAAGCTGCGGCGCAATCAGTTGCCTGCCGGAAAGCGCCGATTCGAACACGCCGTCGCGGCCGTGATCCTTCGCTCCGGTCAGCATATGAACCAGTTCATGCGTCACTACCCGCCCGAGCGCCCGCCCCACGAGAAGATCGGCATGCGCGAAATCTCCGCCGAACATCGCCGAACGCGCCGAGCTCACCACATGGTCGCAATCCACCTGGCCGAACGACTGAATCTGATGGTCGGTTGTTTTCGTGCTGGCGAGAGGTCCCTGCAGGTCGTACTCGCGCACCACCCGGTCGAACTTGCACGCGCCGTGGAACGTCATGACCACCAGATCCGGATACGCCCGCCCTTCCGTCTGGTTCAGCAACCGCCAGTCGAGCTGAATGCCGCTGCCCTCCAGAATGTTCGCCGTTTCCCGCTGCATCTCGTGGATGGATTTATCGGAATGCGTCCCCCGGAAATCCATGACAACAGTCAATCCGCGGGGAACACGGGGGGTATTCGCCCACAGTGCGAATACGAATCCAAGCGCCAGCGTGGCGCCAACCAGAACAGAGCGCATGACTTCTCAGCCTTAGAGAAAGAGCCTACGTGGCTCCTGCCGCCCTGATTATAGCCCGGAAACCGTCCCCGGGTGCTCGAATCTGTTGTTTGTCCGATAAATTATTTCTATTCCACCCAGCCGGACACAGACCTCCGGTGTCGCCTCACGTGCCCGGCATCCAGTCGAGCGGCAGCAAACAGTGTGGGCCGAAACACAGATGCCCTGAGAGGGCGAACCTCCCAGGGCATCCATTGAACGGCCGTTGATGATTCTTGCTTTATTTAGATGCCGGGGGTTCCGCCACATTCACCGTCTTCGCCGGATCCTTCATGTCGGGCGACTTCATCTGATCGTCCGTCGGAAGAGCCGAAGCATCCCAACCGCCGCCCAGCGCGACAATCAGATCCACACACGAGACCAGACGCCGCTGCAGCAGTGTCACGGCTGTCCGCTGGTTGCTGAGATCGATGGTCTGCGTCGTGATCACGTTCAGAGCCGAATCCGTTCCTGCCCGGTAGCGTTCGGTTTCGAGAGTCAGCGATTGATCGCCCGCAACCACCGCTTCCTGCTGTTTCGCCTGTTCCTCGGCGAGTACGCGCAGCGTAGCAAGATTGTCCTCCACATCCGCCATGGCGTTCAGCACCGTGTTCTGATACGCAGCTGCCGCCGCATCGTATGCGTCCTGCGATTGCCGCACAGTCGCCCGCCGCCGGCCCGCATCGAAAAGCGTTTCCGCCAAAGTTGGCCCCGCCGACCACACGCGGCTGCCCCACGTCAGCAGATTGAGAAGGCTTCCGCTCGTCAGTCCTGCCTGCCCCGTCAGCGTCAGCGTCGGGAAGAACGCCGTCTTCGCGATTCCGATCTGAACATTCGCCGCCATGACCAGCCGCTCCTCGGCTGCCACATCCGGACGCCGTTCAAGCAGCGTCGAAGGCACCCCCACCGGCACCTGCGGCGGTTCCGCGGGCAGCTTGCCGGATGCGATGTGGAAACCAGCCGGCGAAACTCCCGTCAGCACTGCGATCGCATGTTCCAGCTGATGCCGCGTCACGCCCAGATCGATCGCCTGCGCCTGCGTCTGATACAACTGCGTCTGCGCCAGCAGTACGTCGGTCCGTGAGGCCACGCCGGCCGTGAACCGGTTATTGGTCAGCGTCAGGTAATCCTGATAAATCGAGATATTCTGATTGAGAATCGCGAGCTGCGAATCGGTTCCCAGCAGTGAGAAGTAATCCTGCGCCAGCGTCCCCTGCAGGCTCAGCCGCAGATTCTGGAGATCGGCCGCGCTCACCTGCGCATTCAGATTCGCGGACTGAACCGAGAGCCCGATCCGGTTCCAGAGGTCCGGCACCCAGCTGGCCGCGAACGGAAGCGTGAATGAGGCCGTGGCTCCGCCCGCACCGCTGTTACGGCCGCGGTCGCTTTGCGTAACTCCAGGGCTTGCCGTGACCGTCGGATAATATCCGGTGCGGTTGATATCGACTGTCTCGATCGCCACGCGGAACAGCGCTTCGAGCTGTTTAACGTTCCAGTTCGAAGTGGCGATCTTCTCCTCGAACGAATTCAGTTGAGGATCGCCGAAAATCTCCCACCAGTTGCCGCGCAGATTCTGATCGCTAGGCGTGGCGGACTTCCATTGGTCGCTGCCGGCCAATTCGCCGAAAGCTTGAGGCGACTGAACCGCCGGCCGCGAATACCTGGTCGTGATCGCACACGAAGAGCAAAAGATGGAGATGAGAACTAGAAGATGTGATCGCCGCATGTATTAGTCTGCTTCCCCTGCCGCCCCACCCGGGATGAGAATTCCGGGAAGTTTCGGGGAAAATTTGCGGCTGAAGCGGTGCCGCAGGGTGTCGAGAGAAAGGTAAATAACCGGAGTCGTAAACAGGGTCAGCATCTGGCTGACAATCAGACCGCCCACGATGGTAATACCCAGAGGCTGCCGCATTTCGGCGCCGTTGCCCCAGCCGAGCGCGAGCGGAACACCGCCCAGCAGAGCACAAAGCGTCGTCATCATGATCGGGCGGAAGCGCAGCAGACACGCCTCGAAGATCGCGTCCCGCGGACTCTTCCCTTCGTCGCGTTCTGCCACCAGCGCGAAATCAATCATCATGATCGCATTTTTCTTCACGATGCCGATCAGCAGCACGATCCCGATCATCGCGATAATCGAAAGCTCTGTCCGGAACAGCACCAGCGCTACCAGCGCGCCCACGCCCGCCGACGGAAGTGTCGAAATAATCGTCAGCGGATGGATCAGGCTTTCATACAAAATCCCCAGCACGATGTAAACAGCCAGCAGCGCCGTCATGATCAGAATCGGCTGGTTGGCCATCGAATCGTGGAAGGCCTGCGCCGTGCCGGCAAACTTGCCCACCACATTGGCGGGCAGGCCCATGTCCGCTTCCGTCTTGCTGATGGCTTCTTCCGCGTCCGCCAGAACCGCGCCTTCCGCAAGATTGAATGAAATGGTCGTCGCCGGGAATTGTCCCTGGTGAGGCAGCGAAAGCGGCGTGATCCCTTCAGAGAAGCGCGAGAACGTCGAGAGCGGAACGTCGGTTCCCTTGGGAGTGTGCACGTACACCTTGTTCAGCACGTCCGGACTCTCCCACCATTTCTGTTCGAGCGCGACCACCACGTGATACTGGTTGATCGCCTTGTAAATCGTCGAAACCTGGCGCTGTCCGAACGCGCTGTTCAGCGCGTTGTCGACAGCCGATGCCGTCAAACCCAGCCGTGATGCCGTGTCGCGGTCGATCGTCACGTTCTCCGAAAGTCCCGAGTTCTGCTGGTCGGAAGTGACGTCGGTGATCTCCGGCAACTGCCGCAGCCGGTTCAGCACGCGCGGCGCCCACAGCGACAGCACGGAGAGGTCTTCGGTCTGCAGCGTGTACTGATATTCCGCGTTCGCCTGCCGCCCGCCCACGCGCAGATCCTGCGAGGATTGCAGCGTCAGCATGGCGCCAGGCATATTGCTCGTCTTGCGCCGGAGACGCGCAATGATTTCGTCCGGCGTCGAAGTGCGTGGCGGCTTATCGCGGAGCTGGATGAACATCTGGGCATTGTTCGAGCCGCGTCCGCCCGAGCCCGCAAACACGTCGATAGTCTGCACGTCCGGATCGGCCCGAACGATTTTTTCGAAGTAAAGCGTTTTATCGCGCAGTGCGCGGAACGAAATATGCTGCTGCCCGTTGATATTGCCTTGCAATCTTCCCGTATCCTGCTGCGGGAAAAATCCTGCCGGAACCTTCGTAAAGAGATAAACGTTCACGCCGATCGTAATCGCCATTACGACCATCGTGAACGCCGGGTGCCGCAGCACGATCTGCAGCGCTGAAGCGTAAGTGCTGATGATCCAGTTGAAGAAATTCTCCGACC
>DASZVV010000387.1:0-4274 GCA_035546955.1 Bryobacteraceae bacterium | reverse complement strand
ACCGGAATTTCAGCGGATGGATGCGGCCGGGCAGGTGCCGAACTTCGAGATCATCTGGCTTCCGGACGATCACACTGCGGGAACGACGAAGGGAGAGCCGTATCCGGCGAATTACCAGGCGGACAACGATCTGGCGCTGGGGCGGATTGTGGATGCGGTGAGCCACAGCAAGATCTGGGGGCAGTCGGCGATTTTCGTGGAGGAAGATGATTCGCAGTCGGGAGTGGATCATGTGGATGGACATCGGCAGCCGGTGTACGTGATCAGTCCGTATACGGCGGCTCCGCAGGCGGCGGGCGAGGGAAAGACGATCCACACAACTTACACGGCCGAGAACATCAACCGGACGATCGAGAATATTCTGGGGATGCAGCCGCTGACGCAGTTCGATCTGGTGGCTTCGCCGATGTTCGATGCGTTTCAGAACACGCCGGATCTGAAGCCGTACGAGCATGTGGCGGCCAGCATTCCGCTGGATCAGGGTCCGAATCTGCCGGCGCAGAAGGCGGAGCTATTTACGCCGATGCAGAAGGCCTGGATGAAGGCCACGGCGCAGGTGATGAAGGGGAAATACGACAAGGCGGACGCGGTAGACCCGAATTTTCTGAATCACGTGATCTGGTATTCGGGGACGGGATGGACGCGGCCTTATCCAGGCGAGGATAAGGTGATGGCGCCGGGGCCGTTCGTCAAGGCCGCGAAGAAGTATCGCGGCGATGACGATGACGATTAAGCTGGGCCACACATGAACACAGATTCACACAAATAATGGCCTTAGAAGCCGGCTGAGGGTGGCTTCGCCTGGGGTGGATAGATTTTGATTTCGGCGCGCTGGAAGGCGAAGCGCTTTCCGTTTTCATCCACCAGATTGATCTGGCAGGTGTAGATGCCGGTGGGAAGCTTTTCGAGCGGCACCTGGAACTGTACGGGAACGGTAAGGCCTCGCTTGGGGAGAAACGTCTTGAGATGGACGGTTTCGGACTCGAACATTTTGTTCTGGCCGCGAAAGAACGTCAGGGTGGCGGCGATATCAGGCTTCTGATCCGGGCCGGCGGCGGGATCGTAGACTTCCATATACAGGAACAGATTCTGGTCTTTGCGGAAGACGCGGGTGATGCTGGGGACGAGTTGCTGACCGTCGCTCACGAGCGGATTCGCGTCCACCAGTTTGCTGCGCGGATCGGCCTTGCCGACCGCTTCCTTCATCGGCGTGCGCTGGCTGCTCAGGACGATGGTACTGGTCTTCAGAGTTCCGGTATCGGGGTAGAGATCGGGAATCACAAATGAAGTCTCGTAGGTACCCATCTTGCCGGTCTCGTTTTCGCGAGTGAGGAACTTCAGCTTGTAAGAGCCGGGGGGCACGGTGAAACCGGTGTCATAGGCAATAGTGCGGCTGTTGAGTTCGGCGAGCGACTGCTGGGCGAGCTGGATTTTGACGTTATCGGCGACCTGGCCCTGGATCTGGTTGTGAGTGTCGCGGAGCTGCCCGATGAAATCGAGCTCGGTCTTCGCGTTGCCTTTGCTCTTGGCGAGCGCGATCTCGGAGCCGGGAATCTTCACGCTGACGGGAACGAAATAGCGATCGCGCGAAAGGCGGAACCAGTTGACTTCAGCGGCGAGATTGAGGTCGGTGAGCGGATCGCCGAGAGACAGGGCTTCATTGAGCTGATCGTCTTTATCGGTCTGATTGAATTTGCCGAATTCTTTGTCGGCGAAATAGCCGTGGCGGTAATCGAGTTTCGCTCCGGAGATATCGGGGCGGTTGAGCTTGACGCTCACCGTGCGATATTTGCCATCCGTCTTCGTATTGGTGCTGTAGTAGCCAAGGATGTAATAGCTGGAGATGTCGTCGCGCGCCTGCTCCATGCCGAGCGTGAGGTTGTTGTCTTCGGCGAAAAGCTTGCCGCCGGTATCAGACGCCATGGTGGAGAGGGTTTCCTGGGCGGAGTCATTCGCGGCGCCGCCGCGTCCACCGCCTCGGCCGCCACTGCCGGATGCCGTGCCGGTGAAGAGGCTGGCGCCGCTGCCGGATTTCGTGGTAGCGTCACCGCCAGGAGCGGACGCGGTCATGCCGCGCGCGTCGACGGGATAGATGGCAACATTGGCTTTCTTCGCAACGTTGACAAGTTTGACGAGCTCGGCCTGATTATCCATGCCGGACTGCGTGATTCCGCTCGAGAAATACATGAGGGCTTTCTTCTCGGGATAGCCGGCGAGCAGTTTGGCGGCCGTCTGGATGGTGTAGAGCTTGCGGTCGACGTTGAAGATGTCGAACTCGGACTGGTCGGCGGAAAAGGTGTTGTCGTCAGAGGTATCGCCGGAGCCAAGGGAATCGACCATGTCAGAGCCTTCGCCGATTCGGAACTTTTTAATCGTGGATTCGAGCAGATCTTTGTCGTCCGTGAAGTCCTGCACGACTTCGACCGGGCCTGTGGAGGCGAACATGACGGTGACGAGGTCGGCGGGTTTGAGGCCGTTGTGGATGAAGTCGATGGCGCTTTTCTGAACCCGGATTTGTTCGCCCACGGCCATGGTGCTGAAGTCGAAGAGCATGGCAACGAGACGGCGGTCCTGATAGCGGATGATGGGCTGCGGAGTGCCAGGCCTGACGGAGACGCCGGAGGGCGCAGGGGCCGGCTGGGTGGTTCCGTTCGACGCGGGCGCGGACGGAGTTTGTGCCGCGACCATCGGGCGGGCTTCAGGCGCCGGAGGATGATCAAGATCGAGCTTCTGGAATTCGAAGACGGAGATTTGCTGCGCCTTGCCGTCCTCGGAGAGATTGAAATCGCCCTTCTGCAGGTTTTCCATCACCTTGCCGGATTTGTCCTTCACAGCGACATCAATGATGACAAGTGTGGTCTTCGTGGTGAAAGTAACCGTTGGCTGCTGTGCGGGAATGGGTCCGACAGCGAGGAGAACGGCAAGCGCGGAAGTGACGATCTTTTTCATAGAGCCCCGTTGAATGTGTTCCGTACCGATAGACGCAGCACGGCAATACCTGGGTTGAGTATAGGGCGGAAAGCCGTAAAGATGCGTGATGCATTGCAAGGTTTTACAATCGGCCGCGCACTGAGCGAGGGGTCTGGCGCAATAGTAAGTGCGGGAAAATCGGTACACTGTAAATAACCGTATGCAGGCAACCGTTTTTTCTTTCTTTCTGCTGACATGCGTAGGGCTGTCGGCTCAGACGGCTGAGCAGCTGGCGCCTCATCAGGTGAAAGTGACTGCCGTGGATTACATGGGTAAACACGGCGTGAAGATTGTGGAGGACGGCAACGTCGAAAACGCCCATGCGTGGGCGGAGGTGAAGGGCGTGAGCTTCCACAACGGCGAGATCGAGGTGGAAGTTGCGGGCAAGCCGGCGGACGCGGGGATGGCTGCCGGAGGGGCGCGCGGTTTCATCGGGGTAGCGTTCCGGATGCAGGACGGCAAGTACGAGTACATTTATTTGCGGCCGACGAACGGGCGCGCGGATGATCAGGTGCGGCGGAATCATTCCGTGCAGTACAGCGAGTATCCGGATTTCGGTTACGCAGAGTCGAGAAAGCAGGCTCCGGAGAAGTATGAGAGCTACACGGATCTGGAGCCGGGCGTGTGGACGAAGTATCGGATCACGGTCGAAGGGACGAAGGCGCGGCTGTATGTGAATAGCGCGGCGCAGCCGTGTCTGATTGTGGATGATCTGAAACTGGGGGATTCTTCGGGCGGCGTGGCGCTGTGGATTGGTCCGGGTACGGAAGGGTATTTCTCGGGTTTGAAGGTGACGGCGAAGTAGGGGTAAGCCGGAAAGCTTGCGCCGGGCGGAGGCTCGGCGGCAGTCCCGAAGCCCCACCCCACGCGATCAGGAGGGTATTTGCTGTGGGGAATGAATACGTGTTTTGTGCAGCCGGGCGGCCCACCAGTGCTGGAGGCGATCGAAGTAGAGGTAGACGACGGGAGTCGTGTACAGCGTCAGCATCTGGCTGACGATCAGTCCGCCGATGATGGTGATGCCGAGGGGCTGGCGCAATTCCGACCCGGTGCCGCCGCCGATCGCCAGAGGGAGCGCGCCCAGCATAGCGGCCATGGTTGTCATCAAAATGGGCCGCAAGCGGAGCATACAGGCTTCGTAGATGGAATCGCGCGAATTCTTGCCTTCTTCGCGTTCCGCGGTGAGCGCAAAATCGATCATCATGATCGCGTTCTTCTTGACGATTCCGATCAGAAGGATGATGCCGATGATCGCGATGATCGTCAGATCCGTGTGGGTGAAGATGAGGGCGAGGAGCGCGCCT
>DASZVV010000386.1:0-9524 GCA_035546955.1 Bryobacteraceae bacterium | reverse complement strand
GTGGATGGAGAAACATCGAGGCCGGGATATCCCAGAGTCCGGGCATCTTCTGGCGCGGCCAGACGGGCGGCGGCGCAGAGCGGCCGATCTCGTCCATCGCTCGCAGAACAGCACCAGGAATCGTGTTGCCGATCCTTTCCGAAAGAACGGGCGCCGCGCCGCGGTAGCAACGGAGACCCGCCTCCGCGAGGAGCGAATGATGCCGCTCGAGATTATGCGGGAACGAAAAGGACGCAGGGGGCTGAGCACCGGCATCACGAAGGGCAGTGAGACCGGCTTCGAGCTCGACCTTCGCCACATCCGGAGCCGAATGACGATCTGTCCAGATCAGATGCGAAAGTCCGCCGTGCAGCCCGATTTCCTGCGGGACGGAGGCATTCGCGAGCTGCCGCACGAAGGAGCGCCGGTACCACAGCGGCGAAGTCACCTCATTGCCCGCCGGAATCCGCCGCTTCCAGGCGGCCGGCAGCCCTTTCACGCGGGCGTCCGCCGCGCCCCGGCATTCGCCGAGAGCCATGCCGCCGACGACCAGCCACGTGGCGCTCACCCCTGCATTGCAGAGCGAGCGCAGCACGTGATCGTAAGCGGCTCCGGCATTCGGATAGCGAGCGCAGAAGCGCTTCTCATCCAGAGCGCCGATATGGCCCCAGAGCAGTTCCGCATCGAGAGAGAGCACTACAGCCCCCTGATCCATCACGAAACCCGGTTTCCCCTTGGCGTTCAGCACTGTTGCCACCTTATCTCCCCGAATGCGCATCCTAGCTTGCTGCCGCCGTTGCCGGCTCGGCAACCAGATTCGCGGTATCCGACCCGAACGGCTCACAGGGCGCGGAGAAGGCAGCCATGACCTTGGCGTCCATTTCATCCGTACGGGTCGAGATGCCGATCGCTTTGAGGAATTTCCTGTTGTCGTAACTGATGTCGCGGTAATCGGCGACTTTGCCGTCTTCGAATGCCTGCCTCAGCTCGCGGATGCCGTCATCGAGATTCCAGGAGCAGTCAAAGCCGAGCTGGCTCTGGATCTTTTTGAAGGAGACGCGATAATTGCGGCGGTCCGAATTCTCGACATTCTCCACGCGGGTATCCGGGAAGTGCTGGCGGATTTTCGTCGCGACATCGGTGAGGGTGTAGTTCAGGTCCGGACTGCCGACGTTGAAAATCTGACCGCTGACAAGGCCGAGCGGGGCATTCATCACGTGCACCACGGCGGCAGCGATGTCGCGGACGTGGATAAAAGGACGCCACTGTGTACCGTTGAAGATCGTGATCGCGCCTTCCTGGTGGGCCTTGGCCGAGAGCAGGTTAACGACGAGATCGAAGCGCGGACGATAGGAGAAGCCGAACACCGTCGCGAAGCGCAGAATCGTCGGATGGAAGAACTCGTTGTGCGCACGGAGCAGAGCCTGTTCGGAGTCCACTTTTGTCTGAGCGTAGAGCGAAATGGGGCGGACGGGCGACGTTTCATCGGCAAGCTCATCGGTGGCGCCATACACGCTGCAGCTGGAAGCGAAGAGGAAGCGTTTAATGCGGAAACCCTTCGCAACTTCAATCAGCATGCGGGTCGCGGCGTAATTGGTTTCGAGCGCGGTCTGGCGGTCTTCTTCGCAGGCGGGATCGCCGACGATCGCGGCGAGATCGATGATGGTGCTCGTGCCTTTTACGGCGCGCACCACCGTCTGGATGTTGCGGCAGTCGCCGACGATCAACTGAAAGTTCGGGTTGTTGAGCAGGTCTTCGATGGAGTTATAGCCGTAGACCAGACGATCCAGCACGCGGACCTTGTGGCCAGCGTCCAGGAGCTGACGCACGACGATTGAGCCGATGTAACCCGCTCCGCCGACAACAAGGATGGGGCCTGATTCATTGTGACCATTCCGCGACTTGCGGTTGGAGCGCGCTTCCGCTTCTTTCGGACGGCGCTCGAGGAACGGAGCGGCGAACATGGCGGCGGTCAGAAGCACAGAGAACCAGATTGCGACGCTGCGCGAGACGAGATCGTTGCGGAACATCAGGTAGTTTGCCGCGAGGAAGATCAGCAGCGACAACCCAGCCCCGCGCAGAATCGTGGTTACGCGATAGCGCAGCGTATAAAACCCGGAACGCTCATAGACTCCGGTCATCAGGAACACCACAGGGAACACCAGCGACAGCGGCCAGAAAAACCGGCCGTAGTACCGCGGAAAATAATCCGCGATCGTACGGGCAGTATCTGTGTGGCCCATGGCAGTGTACGAAGTAACCGCCGCGGCCAGGGCGACCAGCAGGCAGGCATGAATCACCAGAAAATCCGTGAGGATCCTCCAGGAAACAGAACGAAAGGGCGTCCGCCGAATTGCGTCGAGCATTTTTTTTGATTTCCTCAATCCCGTGTAAGAAGTTTGTCGTTGCCGTTCAAGCCGCCGCGAGAGTCAGTGAAGGCGCGGCAACCGATTCCATCGTCTGCCGTGAAGCACCGATGACTTCGTGAACCGCTTCGATCACGTCTTCCACATCGCGGTCCGTCATCGCCGGATAGCACGGCAGCGAAACCAACCCGTGGTAACGGCGTTCCGCTACCGGGAACATTGCAGGTGTATAGCCAAGCCGCTCACTGTAATATGGGTGCCGGTGTACGGGAATGAAATGTACGCTCGCACCAATTCGCGCCTTCTTCAGCGCAGCGATGAAGGTTTCGCGATCAAGGTTTGTCGCTTCTCTGCGAATCTGCACAGCGTAAAGGTGATAAGTGTGGTTCCTCCCCGGAATCTCTTCCGGAAGCCGGAGCTCGGAGAGTGCGGCGAAGGCCTCGTTATAACGCGCGGCGATGGCGCGCCGGCGGTCATTGAAGGATTCCAGACGGCGCAGCTGATGAATGCCAATAGCCGCCTGCATGTCCATCATGTTGCACTTAAATCCCGCTTCCGTGACCTCGTAGTACCATGATCCGGTCTCGCCGTACCGTTTCCATGCGTCGCGATTCATACCGTGGAGTGAGAGACGGCGTACACGGTCAGCAAAGGCGTCATCGTTCGTCGTAATCATGCCGCCCTCACCGGTGGTCATGTTTTTCGTCGCATAAAAGCTGAAGCAGGTGGCCAGACCGTGCGTGCCGATGGAGCGCCCGTGATAACGTGTGCCCGCGGCGTGTGCGGCATCCTCCACGATCGGAATTCCATGCGAATTCGCAATGCGGATAATTTCATCCAGATCGCAGGCCATTCCGGCATAGTGAACCGGAATAATCGCTTTCGTGCGGGGCGTGATCGCACGCGCGACCGCTTCCGGATCGATCTGCAGATATTCGTTTACATCAACCAGAACGGGCTTCGCGCCTGTATGCACGACAACATTCGCGCTCGCGCAAAACGTCATTGTCGGCACGATGACCTCATCGCCGGGGCCGATATCGAGCGCCATGAGCGAAAGATGAAGAGCACCTGTGCAGGAGCTTACCGCAATCGCGTGACGCGCTCCAACATATTCCGCGAATTCACTTTCGAACCGCTTGACTTTCGGGCCCGTGGTGAGCCAGCCTCCGCGCAGGCTGTCGATTACCTCGTTAATCTCCTCTTCTCCGATGGATGGCAGCCCGTAAG
Organism: Bryobacteraceae bacterium; assembly: GCA_035546955.1. Classification (GTDB taxonomy): domain Bacteria; phylum Acidobacteriota; class Terriglobia; order Bryobacterales; family Bryobacteraceae; genus BOG-234. The sequence continues at coordinate 5,949 of DASZVV010000386.1, read as the reverse complement.
GCAGAAATGCAGTGCGTGTCATGGATGATCTCCCCGTTTCGACCTGAATTGTTTGTTAACAGAACCCCGGCTACACGAATCGGCGCCAGGTGAGACTGGCGGACGCCAGCCGAAAACCGCATCGTTCATAGAGCCGCGCAGCAGCAATGTTCCTGAGCTGCGTGCCGACCTCGACAAACGAAACACCCTGAAGCGAAAACCACTCAAGCGCGGCCATGGTCGCAGCAGACGCAACGCCGCCATTGCGGGCAGACGCTGCGGTCGCGACCATTCCGATTTCGCCGCAGCCAATACCAAGCACGCGGGTTGCCTCTTTGTCCACGCGGCATGTGACGTATCCAAGAACGCGATCTCCCGCGCTTGCGATCACCACAGCATCGGCCATGTGGCCGAGACAGCAGTTCATCACCCAGGTTTCGTTAATACGGTCCGCGGTTGCGGTGTCGATCGCCGAGTCAGCGTGAAAACGATCATGGATATACGAAGCACGCGCGAGTTCCCGCACCTGCGGCAGATCGGATTCGCGGAAGAGGCGAAGCTCGAAGGAGTGTGATTCTTTCGGAAACACTGCGGCGAGGGGCATCCGGATCGAAAATGTCTGAATGCCATCAATCAGATCGAACTGGTTTGCGCGCAGCGCTTCCATCGACGTCTGATCGGCAGCATCGACTCGCGCGGTGGTGTGGCGAATCCCACGATTGCCGCAGGCAAGCAGGGTTTCGGCCACCAGGTCGCGTTTGATCTTCGCGGCGGCGTTCCGGTCCCCGCTAGCGACCAGCAGATCGACGCGCGCGGCGGGAAATCCGAACTGTTCTGAATCCCAGGCGAGTTCGGTCCAGCAGGCGAGGCCCGTTGTTTCGAAATCATTACGCCAGCAAATTCGATGTGTGCTTTCCCGCATAAGAAGCGTTCGGGTGCGCTGTGCAGCGAGAGCCTCCACGCGGTCTGAAGTGGCAACCTGGTGCCACGGAGTGTACCCTTGTCTTCCATGCCTGGCGAGAAAGTGCTCCAGCTCTTCCACCCCGTCGGGAGTGGTCACCGTACCGGTAGCAATCATAATGAAGACTCCTTCTGCCGGCTGGTATGAATTCCCTGACGGCGCAAAACATAGGCCACGGTTTGACACAGAACGCGCGCATCGAGGCCGAGGGAGCGGCGGTCGATGTATTCGACATCGAGCTGGCGGCGGCGTTCCCAGGGAATCTCATTGCGGCCGCTGATCTGAGCCAGCCCGGTGAGGCCGGGGCGCGCGCTGAGTCGCCGCTTGTCGCTTTCGGAATAAAAGCGGATCTGATCCGGCAACTCCGGGCGCGGCCCGACGAGGCTCATATCGCCCTTGAAGACGTTGATCAGCTGCGGCAGTTCGTCGAGACTTGTACTGCGGAGGAAGTGGCCGATGCGCGTCACGCGCGGGTCATCCGGCGAGCTCCAGGCCGAGCCATCGGCGTTGCGCAGGTCCGGTGCATTCACGGTCATGGTGCGGAATTTATTCAGGGTGAAAGCGCGGCCGCCGCGCCCGAGACGCTGCTGGCGGAACAACGCAGGGCCAGGAGAAGTAAGGCGCACAGCCGCGGCAATCGCCAGCAGCAGTGGGCTGAGAACGATCAGCGCTGCGCCAGACAGAATCACATCCATGGCGCGCTTGCCGGCCGGCTCACGGCCGTCTCCTGCCGCGACCGCCATGCACTCTTCCAGAATTTTGTCGTATTCCGCGCTGTAGCGATCGAGCATCACGCGGCTTGTATAGTTGGCGCGGAACGTTGAAACCGCGCAGGAGGAAAGCTTTCGCGCATATTCCGGCTCGTTCGCCAGTTTCATAATGGCGACGGAAAGCGCGGCACGATCGCGCGGGGCAATCAGATGGGCGCATTCGCCATCGCGTGTGACTTCACGATTGCTGCCGATCGATGTTGCGACAATCGGCTTTTCCATCGCCATGGCTTCGAGGAGAGCGATGGACAGTCCTTCGCGGAGGCTGGGGAGTGCGACCAGATCGGCCGCCGCAAGAAGGTCGCCGACGTCTTTTCGAAAGCCGAGGAAGTGAACTACGTCCTGCAGCCCGAGGTGCGCGGCTTGTTGTTCAAGGGCGCTCTGAATCGGGCCGGTGCCCGGCAGCCACAGTTTGACTGGGCGCGTGAGCTGGCGGCGAACAGTCGCGACGGCGGCAAGAAGATCGTCGAGTCCCTTGCCATCGGCGAGACGGCCGATCGAGACGATGAGAAAGTCTTCCGGGGCGAGACCGTGTTCCGCCCGGGTGGCTTCCCTGCCCTTCGATACGGCAATACGCTCCGGCGCGATGCCATTCGATATCGCGACCACTTTGTTTTCGTCGCCGATGCCGAGCGAGAGTCCCCAACGGCGATGGAATTCGCTGACCGTAACAATGCGGTGGCACCATTTTGCGGCGCGGCGTTCGAGAGCGGCATACACCCGCATCGCGGAAGGCTTCGACTGTTCATGGAACGCGAAACCGTGAACGGTATGGACGATTGCCGGCACGCCCGCCATTCTTGCGGCGAGGCGTCCGATGAAACCACCTTTCGAGGTGTGCGTATGAACGAGCGTGTAGGGATTCCGCCGCAGGAATCGATAGAGCAGCCAGAGACCGCGCAGGTCGCGGGCCGGGCGGATGTCACGCCATATGGCTTCGAGGTAGACGACGCCGATGCCGTTCTCTTCAAGAACCCGGATCAGTGCGGGGTCGGTGGTCAGTACGTCGACTTCCCAGCCGAGATCGCGTGCCATGCAGGCAAGATCCAGAATGATGACGGACCCGCCGCCGAATTTTGAATCTCCAACGACGTGGAGCAGTTTCATAATGCTTTCAATCCCTCAGGGCGCTGTCATTTGACGACAGTCTCCGTTGAGTAGTGCACACCACAGTCCAGACCCCTGGCCGTATTGGACGAGCCGCTCGAAAAGGGATCAAGCCGCATGAAGCGAAGCACCACCCAGGCACCCAGAGCGGCAGACGCCTGAGTAGCCACAACGACCCAGGCCATACCGACACCGCCAAATCGCGGCGCAATCAGGATGGCAAGAAGGACATTCAGCGCTCCGCAGGCGAGGACGACAGAGTTAAGCTCTTTTTCGAGATCGAGCGGCAGCATCCAGTGAATTGTCAGCACATTGCGGAGGGCGATGAGCGGGCCGAGGAGGCTCAGGATGCGGAGAGGCATGATTGCGGCGTCGTAGCCGGGGCCGAGCAGTAATCGAACGAGGAGCGGCGCCAGCATCCACATGAACACAGCCATTGCAATCCCGACGCTGCACATGACGAGGGCGCCGAGTCTGGCCAGGCGCAGCGTACGATCCCGCGACTGCGTCGCCACATGACTGATGCGCGGATAAACGGCTTCGCTCGCGGGAGCCAGCAGACCGGTGAGAGCACGGCAGATGCGGTCGGCGCCCGCGTAAAAACCGACAATCTCGGGGCGCGCAAAAAAGCCGAGCAGGAAGGTATTACCGACCGAGAAGAGCGTTGAGGCGTTGCGCGGAATGAAAGTCGTCGCGCTGCCCCGGAGCGCGCCCAGCACTGCGCTCCTTTTCGGAATCTCAAAGCCGGTAATCCGCGAGACGAGCACAACCGAAATCAGTAGAGAGAAGAACGATGCGCCGGCCTGACACGCGAGCGCGACCCAGGTGTCCGCAGGACCGCGAACAAATATGAACGTGGCCACTACGGCAATCGCCCGGATGAAGAAATCGAGCGTAGCCATCAGGCGCATTCGCTCAATCGCCTGAAAGAACCACATCAGGTTCGAGCCCTGCAGCACAGCCCAGGCGATTCCCCACCAGAAAGTTCCCGGGTGATCCCGGAACAGCGGCATGGTGAGTTCGACGCCTAACGCGATTGCACAGGTGGCCAGTCCGAGGAGGGATTTCGCGCCCTGCACCGCGGAAACGACCTCGCGCAGAGAGCGGCGGTCGCCGGAAGTGCGAGCCGCTTCGCGCGTGCCGGAGAACGTAAATCCGAATTCGACCGCCAGCAGAAGAACACCGCCAAATGACTGAACGGCTGCCAGCACACCCCACGCGGCCGGGCCGAGCGTGCGGCTCAGATACGGGACAGTCACCACCGCGAGCAGGTAAGTGGAGCAGTAGATCCCGTACATCGAGAATATGTTGTTGATGACTCCCGTGGGAATCGAGAGACCGAACAACTTCCGGGAACCGTCAGTCTTCATACTGGAATTCCCGGCGGAAGGAGAGATCGCGCGCGGCCGCTATGGCGACGCAGGCAAGGAGCGCCATCACGAGCCACCAGTGGCGCTGATAAAGAACCTCAATTCCGGTTGAAAGACCGAGCATCCCGGCATGCGCGCCGAGCAACCCGACGACAAGCGGTTTCGCCTGCACGTCCGCCTGCTTCAGAGCGGCGGATCCTCGGCGAAAAAACCAGACGATGAACGCCACATAAATCGTGAAGCCGGTCAGGCCCAGCTCGGTCAGAATCCAGACCGTGGTGTTGTGGATGATCAACGGATGATAGCCGGCGGGATCGCTGCGCAAATCGAATTCGCCGAGGCCAACGCCGCGGATCGGGTGCGAGACAAACATCGGAATCGCCTGACGAATCTGTTCGACGCGCTCCATAGCGGTATCCTGCCGCGCGATCAGCTCCTCATTTTTTGCGTTCAGATGACTCTGGATCCAAAGATAGGTGCCGCCTGTGACGGCGAGCGCCACAACGGCCGAGATCACCCAGAGGCGTGGGCGCAGGAAGCTGATCAGGATGAAGCCGAAGGTGAAACCGATCCACGCGGAACGGGAAAGCGTAAAGAACAGGCCCGCGATGAGCGCAATGCTGACAGCTCCGCCCAGCAGGCCCGGAACCGCAGCGCGGCCGCCCATGTAAGAGCCCGTCTGCATGAGGAGCGCCACGAGCACGAGTCCACCGAAAGCATTCGGGTCGAGATACATGCCGGAAACGCGCACGTTACCATAATTCAGCCACGCCGCCGAGTAACCAGCTTTCAGTGCCACCACGGAAATGAGGCAGTGGATACTCACGGCAACGATGAAGATCCGCATGAATCGCCGGATCTCGATCCACGTGTCCGCGGCCGAAGTAAGACACAGATAGGACGCGAACAGCATAAGTAAACCGACGATCTTGACCGTCACATACGAGGACATCGTTCCATGCAGATAGACCGACACGCCGGCGGCACCGAGAAAAACGAGCATCAGAGCCGCGTGCGCGAGGCTCCAGGCCGCGGGAATGAAGCGCAGACGGAACAGGCACAGGATCAGTGCAAGCGCCAGAAAAAGATCGGAGGGAGCGATGTTGACGGAACCCGCCGGAAACTGGACCGGAAAGAAGAAGATGTAGAGGCTCATCAGCCAGACGAGCGGACGGTTTTGTACCGCGACCGCCGGCCTGACTCGCGCCTGCGCCGGGAGAAAACCTTCGTTTACGTAAATCGGGACGCCGCTCACGGGACCGCCGTCTCCACCTCAGGCTCAGACGGGAGATAGCTGCTGTATGCCGAGCTGTCGGATCTCGGATTCCAGTCGTTCAGAATGGTGCCGGCGAGCGGGATGCGGTCTGCGGCAAGACGGCTGGCGGCGGCGACTGCATCCTGCCGCGTGGTCTTCCGGGCGCGGGTGATCAGCACCGCCGCGTCAGAAAGGCGTCCGAGCAGACGCGCATCCGGGCCATGCAGCACCGGCGGCGCATCGATCAGAATGACATCGTACTGACTGCGCATGCGGCCGAGGAAGTGCCCGAGACGATTACCGCCGAAAAGCGGTGCGTAGCTCGAGGCAAGCTTGCCCGCCGTCATCAGCGAAAGGCTGGGCACAGGCAGCGAGTGGATTTTTTCCGGCTCCGGATTCTCTCTCGGATCTCCGTCGCGCAATGCGTCGGCGAGGCCGGGTTCGAGCGGTACATTGAAGATCTGGTTCAATCGCGGACGGCGAAGATCGCCATCGACCAGAAGCACT
>DASZVV010000385.1:0-11961 GCA_035546955.1 Bryobacteraceae bacterium | reverse complement strand
CAACTTCGGCAGGCACGCCGTCGATGAATCTGGGGCAGGCAGTAGCGGTGTGTTTGTACGAGCTGGCGCGGGATGCGGAGGCGGCCGCAGGATCGCGCGTGGAGACGGGCGGTGTTCCGGTCAGTGGCGAGGATGCGGAGCAGATCACGCGAATGCTGATCGAGGTGCTGGAGGAATCCGGGTACACGAACCGGATTACGGCGGTTTCGACGGAGCAGAAGATACGTCGCTGGATCCGGCGGCTGGAGATCCGGCGGAGGGATGCGCCGCTGCTGATGGGGATGCTGCGGCAGGTGCTGTGGAAGTTTCGAAAGCCAGAGTAGTTCGGACGGATGGCGCCGGGCAGAAGCCCGGCCCCACGATTACTTGCTCAGCTTCTTTGTGTATTCGCCCCAGGCGTCTCCGTAGCCGGGGGCGACGGTGTTCGGGTTGGGGCTGCGGACGCTGCTGTCCGTGCCATCGGCTTTCTTGCGCAGCATGAGCTCGACCTGATCGAGTTCAGTCATGGCCTGGCTGGCGATGCGCGCGGAGAGCTCGGAATCCTGTGTGGCCCAGCGCGCGGGGTCCAAACCCTGCATGCGATTTACGAGGTCCTGATACTCGCGGGTGAGCTGCGGATCGCCCTGGACCTGCTGGCGAAGCTCGCTGAGCTGGCGCTGCATCTGGTTGTACATTTGATTCTGCTGCTCGCGAGTCATGGGCCCGTTGTAGAAACCGCCGGGGTTGGCATCGGTGTTCCAGGTGCCCGCGGAGTTCGTCAGCGGTCCGCCGGAGCGGGGGCCGTAGTTGTAATCAGCGCCGCCGTTGGGATTGCCGCCGCCACCGCGCTGATTGCCGGCCTGCATCGGATTTCCGTTCGGGTTGCCGCCACCGCGCTGGTTGCCGCCGCCCTGCTGGTTCCCGGCCTGCTGGCCCTGACCCTGGCCGCCCTGTCCCTGCTGGCCCTGCTGGCCCTGGCCCTGGCCGCCCTGCCCCTGTTGGCCTTGCTGGCCCTGCTGTCCTTGCTGGGCTTGCTGACCGTTCTGGCCTTGCTGACCATTCTGGCCTTGTTGGCCATTCTGGCCCTGCTGATTACCCTGGCGGCCGCCATTGCCGCGATTCATGCCACGGAGGAGGGCTTCCGTTTGGTTCCGGATGCTCTCGACGCGGTTGACGGCGTCCTGCGCCTGCTGGGTGCGGTCCGCGCCTTCGCGTCCGCTGGCCGCGGCCTGCTGGGCGTTCTTGAGGTCGTCACGCAACTGATTGAGCCCCTGGGTTACCGGCGCCTGGTACATCACCATGGCGTCGCCGCGGCCCATCTGGATGTACTGCTGTGACGTCTGCATGCGCTGATCGATTTCATTCTGCTGCGCATGGCCGGAGGCGTCGCGAAGCTGCTTCGCCACGTCAGGTTGCGTGCCGGTCACGCTGCGCGTCGCCTGCTGGATCTGCTTCTGCAGATCGTCGTAGTTTTCGCGCAGAGTCCCTTCCTGATTGGCGAGCTGCTGCTGAGTACGATCGTCCGGCTCATTGCCGGAGCCGAAGGCGCGGCGCATCTGCTGCTCGAAATCCTGCTGCTGCTGGGCCAGGCGATCGGCGCGATTGGCAAGATCCGACATTTGATTGCCGGTTTCCTGCTTCTGCATGTTCTGCATCATCTGGTTCGCGGCCTTCATAGCGTCGGCTGCGCGCTGGGCATCCTGCGCGGTCTGACCGGTGGTCTGGTTCCGGCTGGAGGCGGCGTCGCTCATCGCGCGCTCCGCATCCTGCATCTGGCGCATCAACTGGCTCAACTGGCCCTGCTGACCCTGGCTGAGGCCGCTTTGGCCACGGGACAGCGACTGCTGACCCTGCTGACCGGACTGTCCCGATTGGCCAGACTGCTGGCCGGATTGACCCTGGCGGCCCTGCTGCCCCTGCTGGCCGTTTGAAGCCTGCTGCTGGCCGGACTGGCCCTGCTGGCCGGATTGCTGACCCTGCTGGCCCTGCTGCCCCTGCTGGTTTTGCTGGCCGTTCTGGAGATCTTCCATCTGCTGGCGAAGCTGTTCGACTTCGCGGCGCAGCATCTCCTGCTGGTATTTGCTCTGGGCGAGCTGCTGCGGATTGAGCTGTTGCTGCTGGCGCGCGAGATCCTGCTGACGCCGGGCCAGCTCATCGAGCTTCTTCATGGCGTCATCGATCTTTTGCTGCGCCTGCTGCTGCGCACTGCCGCCGGCGCGAGAGCTGGTCTCGTACTGATTCTGTTCCTTATCGAGCTCGAGGTCGAAGAGGTTGGCGAGATCACGGCTGGCTCCGCCGCCACCGCCGCCACCGCCACCGCCTCCGCCGCCGCGGGTGATCTGGATCTGGATATCGCGCGAAGTAGCCTCAGCGCGGAGCAGATGCTGGAGGGCCTGCTGTTCGGGGCCGAGCGCGGCCTGGAAATCCTGAGTTTTGAGCTTGTCCGCCGCGGGCGTCATGGCGGCAATCGCGGCGTCGACTTCCTTGATGTATTGAGTGAACGCGGCGCCGGCGTCATCGATCTGGCGGGCCTTGACGCGGTTCGAGAGCGACTGTTCCTGGTCGCGGAGTTTGCCCTGGACTTCGGAAAGATATTTCGCGGTATCGGCCGCCGCGGCTTTGGCCTTGGCGTCGCCCTTCAACTGGTTGAACGTTGCGGCGATGATTTCCTTTTCGCGCTCGGAGATCTGCTGATCTTCCTGGCCGCCGCCACCTCCGCCGCCACCGCCTCCCCCGCCCTGCGACTGCGTGTAGTTGTACTCGAACGGAATCGCCTGGATGAACATCATGTCCGTCTTTTCGGTGTTCTTTCCATCGCGCGCGACAGCATAAAGGCTGACGACGTCGCCAGGCACGGCTTTGAAATCCTCCATCGAGAGAAGGGTGTTGCCATCGACCTTCTTCGATCCTTTATCTTTCAGCAGATTGATGGATTTTTCGGCGCCGCCGTTGACCGCGTAGTGCAACGAGAGTTCCTGAAGGGGGTAATCGTCTTCGGCGGAAACCTGGACGCCGACTTCTTCGATCGGACTGACCTTGGCATCGCGTCCGGGTTTGGTGATGCGCACCATGGGCGGCGTCACTTTGCGGGCTTCGATGAAATAGTCGTCACTGATGCGGACGACCTCGCCCTGATAGAGCACGCCGACGTGGTACATGCCGTCTTTCGTGATAGTGACGGTGGCGTTGGTGGTGTTCTTCTTATCCGCGCCAGCTGTGGTGGAATCGAGCTTCAGCGGATCGCCTTCCTCGAACACCATCTGGCCGTCAGTCATGGGGCGGTCGGTTTCGATCTGAAGATGGGCGACGGTGCCTTCCACCGCGCGGAGGTCGCCGCCGGGGTTTTCGGTGTTCGAGGGCATGCCGGACCAAGACGGGTAGTTGTAGGTCACGGCGATATTTTTCACGCCTGGAAGATCCACAGTGTGGAGCTTGTAGGAGGGCGACTTGATACCGTCGGCCTCGACGTAGTATTCGACGTCTTCGGGGAGGCCGATAAAGGTGAAATCAAAACCGGACCCGCCGCTTTCGACGATCATGGGCGCCTGCTCCCATTTGCCGGAGCTCGCGTAGCGGGCCCAAAGGTTGGCTTTCGACGAGGTGAAACCGTTCAGGTGGGCAACGACGGCCTGGTCGGCCCGGCGGCGAACGGTACGGGAACCGGGAGTGACGGAGACGCTGTAAACGCCCTGCTGGGCGGCTCCTCTAGGCAGGCTGCCCCAGAGCACCTGGGTGCCATAGCCGAAAACACCGGGACCCCAGAACATCAACCAGGCGAGAACGCCGGCGGCGGCAGCGCCGAAGGCGGCGAACCCGAGGATCCTGCGCTGTTCCACGATGGTTTCGGGCTGCGCATCTTTCGTCAGGGAGAGGGCATCTTCGGCGAGCAGCGGAAGGAACGGATCATCCGGCTGGGCCTGCTGCTTTTCGTGGAATGTCAGGAGGCGCTGGTCGAAACCGGGGCGGCGGCGCTCGACTTCGCCCGCGGCGCGGCGGCGATTCATCCGCAGAACGGGGACAATCAGGGCAATGGCCACCACGGCACCGATGCCGAGGAACAGGAGGGCGCGCCCGGCAAGCAGGCTGGAGGGCGTAAAGGCGGAGCCCATCATGACGCCGACAATGATGACCGTGAGGAGGAGCGCGACGCCCACCGTGGCGGCGGCGCCGCGGGTCCACGCGAACAACCGAAGCCGTTTTTCGAGCCGATCGAGATACTGAGCCAGACCTGTTATCGGATTCATGCTGCTTCCTTACCGGCGGTCTCTATGTGCCGGTTGCCCACTACCGTTTCCGCAATTGCCATCAGCGCCAGAAGCGCCACCACCCACCACCAGAGCTCCGAGGGCTCTTCACTCTTATTGCCGGCGGACGCAGCCGCAGTTCCGGAGAACGTTCCTACACCCGTATTTTTCCACAAATTCAGGGTGTCCGGTGTTAGCTGGGTAAAATCGGATTCGCGCCGGTCCGGATTCACCGCCGCCATCTCTTCGCGGCCGTTGGCGCGGCGGATATCGTAATAACCCTGGGCGGGGAACTGGAACGTGGTGGCTTTGGCCGATTCCGAGAGAGACATGACGCGCTTGCCGTCCGGGCCGATGATTTCTACGGGCACGTTCTTTTCTTTCACGGTTCTGAGATCGACGTACGAACCAACCCGGTAGTTAGCCCGGGCCGCGCCGATTCCACCCATTTCATGCGTGGTCTGTTCAATAAAGGGGAGCCAGACGGGCTGCAGCGGGAGATTGTTGGCGACGTTATCGAGCGCGGAGGCGAAGACGATCACGTGGCCTTCGCCGACCTTGCGGTCGACGAGGAGAGGCGAGCCATCAGAGAAGCGCGCCGCGACGCGGGTATCGGAATCCTGCGGGAGATTGAGCTTCGCCATCTGGACAAATTCGACGCCGCCCCAGTTTTCGCCGGCGCCGAAGGACGGATAGGAATTATCGATCTGGGCGACGGTAAGGGGGCGGTCGTGATCCACATTCAGGGTGCGGATCTGGAGAAGCTGGATGCCGGCGGCGGGCAGCTTCGCGCCGGCGACGGAATTTTTGCCGAGGGTGACGAGGACAGAGCCACCGTTCTGAACGTAGCGGGTGACTTCGTCATCGAGGCGCTGGGGAAGCGGACCGGTATCGGAGAGGATGACGAAGGCGTATTTCGAAAGCTGAGCACCGGTGGCCTGCTCGGTGGTCTCGACGTCCAGGGTGAAGGCGGCTTCGGTGGCGGCTTCCAGCGCGGTGCGGACGTAGATGGGGCTGTTGATATCGTTCGCAGTATGGACGAGGAGAGCGGGTTTGGGATCGCTGCGCTCGACCGCAAAGAGCCACTTATCGTCATCGGGAAAGGCGTCGGCGGAATCGATGCGGACTTCGCATTTCGTGATGCCATAGGGTGCATCGAGTGTGAGGAATTCGGCGCTGGCGCGGCCGTTGGCCGGGATTTTGAGCTGCTTCGATTCGAGAGTCTTGCCGTTGGCGACCAGCGTGACGGTCCGGGTAGCGTCCGGCGTGTTGAAGCCGGCGATGGTGGCGAGGGTGCGGACTTTTTTCGTATCGAAGACACGGCGGGGAGCATCGACGGATTCGACGGTGAAGTTCGGGATGAACTTATCGGCGTAGGAGTGGAGATTGAGTTTGGTGCCAGGATCGAGGCGGGCGTCGGCGAAGCTGGCGGGCCAGGAGGATTTCTGATCGTCGGTGAAAACTTCAGCGGTGATATCGGACTTCAGGGATTCCGCGGTGGAGCGGAGCACCCGGGAGAGCTCGCTGTAGGAACTGGCGTCATCGCCGGGCTCGATGGACTGAATGGCGGCGCGGAGAGCGCCCTTGTCGCCGGTCATATCGGTGAGGAGTTTCGCGGCGCCGCCGAACGTGATGACCTGGCCGCGGTCACTCTCGCCGAGTGAATTGATGGCGCTGAGGGCGTCGGCTTTGGCGCGGGAGAAGCGGTCACCCTGGCGCATGCTGTACGAGTTATCGAGCGCGAAGACCACGCGCTTCCCGGAAGTGAGGCCGGACGCGACCGACGAACGCACAAATGGCCGGGCGAAAGCGAGGACCAGCAGCAGGACAAAGAGGGAACGAAGCGCGAACAGCAGAAGGTACTTCAGGCGCCGGTGCTTGATGGAGCTCTGGGTGCGACGCTCGAAGAACATGAGCGAGCTGAAGGGCAGAGGGGTTTGTTTGTACTGCCGAAGCAGGTGGATGTAAAGCGGAAGGCCGAGGGCTGCGAGTCCGCCAAGAAACCAGGGAGAGAGAAAACCCACTTACATCCTCCTCTGGCGGATTGCGAGATAGTTCCGCAATCCTTTATCGAGCGGCTTCGAGGTGTCCATAAAAACGTATTCGAGACCGGATTTCGCGGCCTCCTCGCCGAGATCTTTGATGTGGCGATCGATTTTCTGCTTGTACTCGTGCCTGGCGTAATCCGGCGTAACTTCGAGGGCGGTGTTCTCTTCGACGTCGTAGAGGAGCACGGGATCGCGGAAGCGCGGCGCGATTTCCTGGGGGTCGAGCAGATGGAAAAGCACAACTTCGTTACCGTGATAGCGCAGCGGCTCGACGGTCTGGCAGATTTTCTTCGGATCGTCGTAGAAGTCGGAGATCACGAGCACGATGCCGCGGCGGTGCAGATACTGCTGGAAATGAAAAAAAGGCTTGGCGAAATCGGTGCGCTTGCCGGCTTCGGCGTGCTCGACCGCGTGGAGAATTCGCATGAGCTGCCCCTGCCGGGTGGAGGGGGCGACGTAGTTGATCACGTCTTCATCGAAGACGATGAGGCCCGTGGCGTCGCGCTGGGTGGAAGAAAGGTAAGCGAGCGAGGCGGCCATGAAACGGCCGTAATCGAGCTTGGTGATTTTGCCCGAGGTAAAGCCCATGGAGGCGCTGGTGTCGAGCAGGATGAGAAGCTGCGAATTGGTTTCGCCGCGGAAGCGCTTAAGATAGACGCGGTCCATGCGGGCGAAGACGTTCCAATCGACGTGGCGGAGATCGTCGCCTTCCACGTAGGGGCGGTATTCGGCAAATTCCTGGCTGAAGCCGAAGCTGGGGGAGCGGTGCAGGCCGGCGACGAAGCCGTCCACTACCGTCTTCGCCACCAGATCGAGTGACGAGATGGAAGCCAGCACCGAGGGATCGAGAAATCGCTGGAGCATGGGATTTTCCGGCTGCCGGATGCGCTGAAAGAGCTCTCCGGTTTATTCCTTTGGCGCGGGCGTCACCTGCAGGATGCCGCGCAGCACATCGTCAGTGGAAACTTTTTCGGACTCCGCATGGAAGTTGAGCAGCACGCGGTGGCGCAGGATGGGCACGAACAGCTCACGGACGTCTTCAAAGCTGACGTGGTAGCGGCCTTTCATCAGCGCGCGGGCTTTGGCGCCGAGGACGAGGTTCTGGGCCGCGCGGACGCTGCCGCCGTAGTTGACGTACTTCTTCACGATCTCCGGGGCGGAGGAATCTTTGACGCGTGTGGCGCGCACGAGATCGATGGCGTGCCGGGCGACGGTTTCCGCAATCGGCGTCATGCGGACGAGCTGCTGAAAATCGAGAATCTCCTGTTCGCTCGTGATGGGATCGGCTTTGGCGACGTGCGTGGTGGTGGTGAGATCGACGACGGCGAGTTCCTCATCGGCGTTCAGGTAATCGAGGATGATGTTGAACAGGAAGCGGTCGAGCTGGGCTTCGGGCAGCGGATAGGTGCCTTCGAGCTCGATGGGGTTCTGGGTGGCGAGCACGAAGAACGGCGCCGGCAGCTTATAGTGATTGCCGCGCACGGTGCAGGAGCGTTCCTGCATGGCTTCGAGCAGCGCGGACTGGGTCTTGGGCGGCGTGCGGTTGATTTCGTCCGCCAGGAGGACGTTGGCAAAGAGCGGGCCGCGGACGAAGGTCCAGGCGCGGCGGCCGTGTTCGTCTTCCTCAATGATGTCGGTGCCGGTGATGTCGGTAGGCATCAGATCCGGCGTGAACTGAATGCGTTTGAAGGCGAGACCCAGCACTTCCGCCATGGTGCGGACGAGGAGCGTTTTGGCGGTGCCGGGAAGGCCAGTCAGCAGGCAGTGCCCGCCGACGAACAGGCCGATGCGCACCTGCTCGAGCACTTCGTCCTGGCCGACGATGACTCGTTTCACCTGGCGGACGATTTCGGTGTCAACTTCGCGAAAGCGCGCAACTCTGGACTTCAGAACGTCGGTATCGATCTGTGGAGTGGACATGGGCGTTGTTATTTTCCTTCGTCGCCGCTCACTTCGAGCAGTAGCTTCTGGGCGGGCCTGTATTCAGGCGCAGCTTCGAGCGCGGTGATGACTTCCTCTCTGGCTTTATCGGTTTGACCGTTGGCTTTGTAGGCCCTTGCAAGATTGTAGTGGCTGCCGGCCTGGTCGGTAGGGTGCAGATCGACCAGAGCCTGGAACTCGCGGACAGCATCGGCGTTGGCGCCGGTATCGAGATCGAGATCGCCCAGCTTCTGGTGCAGGCCGGCGTCGAGCGGGAAAACGTAGATCATCCGCCATAAGGCAGCGACGGCGGCCTTCTTGTCGCCCGAGGCGGCGAGCAGGTCCGCGTATTTTTCCATAGTTTCGAGATCGCGGCCGCCGATTTTGGAATATTTCGCGTATTCGGCCATGGCGCCGGTCTTGTCGCCCGCTTTGAGCAGCGCGTCGGCGGCGAGAATGTAGGCGTTACCTGCTTCAACGTATTCCGGATACAGCGCTTCGAGCTTACGGGCGCGATCGACGAGATCGGCAGGGGCTTTGTTGTCCTGCACATCCTTGTTCAGCTCGCGGAGGTCTTTAGTCCATTCGGCGAAACCGGCGATGGTTTTGGAAGTCTGGGCGTCAAGATCGGCCAGGAAATCTTTATCGAACTGTTCAGGCTCGATTTTCAGTTGCTCACGAATGACGTCGACCGTGGGGCGCGGCGTCGAAAAGGCGTGAATCATCGCAACCAGTTTGTCGTTGCCCCAGCGCTTCACGATGTAATCGCAGATCTTGCCGGCCTGGAAGTAGGAGACGATGACCTGATCGGGATAGGTTGGATGGACGAAACCGCGGTCCATATCGGCGATCGGCAGCAGCTTTTTATCGCGAATGGCGGCGAGGATGGTGGGATTGAGGCGATCGCCCCAATCGGGAATGGTGGCGGATTCTTCGTGGACGGCGATCCCTTCGGTGAACCAGCGCGGGATGCGCTCATTCGTCATCGCGATGGTGTAGACGTGACTGAGCTCGTGCCAGAGGACGCTCGCCCAGTGGTAGTCTTCCTGCTTCGAGCGGGAGGAGGGGCCGTCCATCGCGACGACGGTATTGAAGGTGACGCCAAGAAGGCCGACGCCGGGCAAGCCCATGACGCGAACGCCGAAATCGCCTTCCCTGCGATAGACCTCCACCTGGACCGGCTTCGTCATTTTGTAGCCGTACTTCTTTTCGTACGTCGCCATCGCCTTCTTCATTTCAGCTTCGAAATAGGGATGAAGGGCGGCGGCTTCCTTCTCATCGAGCTTGAGGATACCGGCAGGCTGCGGACCATCGGGCGATGCGCTGGGCCACGTGAACGTCTGGTAGTTCTTGTAGGTATCCATTAACTGGAGCGTGTTGGAGGTGGGGGCATCGCCGAAGCCGTTATCGTAGGCGAGTTCCAGCTCGCTGTGAGCCTCTTCATTCCGGCCGAGGCGCATGAGATTTACGCCGAGCTGGGAGTGCGCGCTCCAGAGCTGCGGGCTGGCGGCGATAGCTTTGCGGTAATAAGCAATGCCGTCTTCATAGCGGCGGTTGATCACCAGTTCCTTGGCGATATCGGCGTAGCCTTCGCCCCGATTGCCGATCTTTGAGACCCAGGCATCCGCCGGTTTGTCATTGAGGAGATCGATGGTGGCGTGGATGGCGATGGCCTCAAGCGCCTGCGGATTGATGGCCAGCGCCGCGTCGGCCATCTCGGAAGCCTTCTGGAAATTGCTGTCTTCGAGCGCCATGCGGGCGAGGATTTCGTCGGCGTGATAACGCTTTGGATCGATCTCGAGAGCGTCGGCGGCGGCCTCCGCGCTTTTATCATCGAAGCCGTCGGCATAAATTTCCGCCAGGCCGATATACGCGTCGGCGTCATTGGGGTCGAGCTTCAGGGCTTCGAGATAAAGCGATTCGGCGTCAGCGGCGTTGAAGCGCGCGGCGAGGAGATCGGCATAGCGGACGCGAATTTCGGCGTTAGTGGGGTCGGTCTTGAGAAGCTGCTCGAAACCATGCCCGACCGCCTGAAAATCCTGCACTGTGCGCGAGGCGTTCCAGAGGCCTTCGAGCTGTTTGAGCACGCTCGCCGTCTGAGGCTTCATGGGAGCGGCTTTCGGCGCCTGCGTATTTGGCTGGGGAAGCGACTGCTCAGGCGACGCACCATCCGCGGCGACAGGCGTCGGGGCGGTGGGGCCCGCGGGAGGCTGGTTCTGAGCGACAATGCCGGCGGAAACCACCAGCAAGCCCAGTCCAGCCATCACCGCGGGACGCATCATTTTTCGATTTCCTCCTGGGTTTTCGCCAGTTGCAAGAGGAGGGCCGTCATCTGGCGCTTATAGTCGCCAGGGTCCATCAAATCCTGCTGGAATTTGAGAGCATCGATCTTGTTTTCTATCTGTTCCTTCGTGGCGACGAGGGCGCGTTTGGCGGGATCGGTCACGTCAGCGGCGGCGGGGCCATTCCGGACCAAAGTAAAGGTGCCAGCGTGAGTTTCATCGCTGACAACCGAATGCTCAGTGGCGAGGTGTTTAGAGTCGGAAAAGAAAGCCGCGGTCTTGGCCTGGGCATACTTGAATGCTTCGAGAGCCGTGATGGCGTTGTTCTTGTCCGTATCGGCGGCGGGATCGTGCAGCGCCTGCACCCAGAAACGCGAAAAAACAGTGGCGTTCTTTTCGGTTCCGGATTTGGTGGCGGTGATAATGACCCGGCCCTCTTTTTTGAGCGCGTCGGTGGCGCCGCCGCTGGCGCTCGTCATATCGACGATGAGCTGGCGGCCAGCCTGGATGCGATTAAGAAGAACGGCGAGTTCGGGCGCGGAGATATCCGGCCCCGGCAGATTGAATTTGTATTCGGCGCCGTCAAACGTGCCGTGACCGATCATCATGAGGACAAACGCGTCCGCTGGCTTGGCTTCCGAGGCAATTTTCCCGAGAGCGGCTTCGAGCTTGACGCGGGTGGCGTCTGCGCCCTTGAGGGTTTCGACGACTTTATCGGCGCCCGGCTGATCGCGGAGCATTTTATCCGTATCGGTCGCGAGCATTTCAAAGCGCTGTTCGTAATCGGGTTCGCCGCCGAGACCGGCGACGGTCAAAAAATACGTCGCGCCAAAGGCCGGGCGCATTGCCGAAAGACAAAGCACGGCGGCCGCGGTATTGAGCAAAAGACTTCGTCTCACACCACACCCCATTTTCGCCGGAGCAGCCATTCCCCGCCCCGGATCAGGAGCAGCAGAACGAACAGGATCGGCATATCCCAGATATCGAGACTGTCGTGGCCGGAAATGCCGGCTTCGGAGATGGCAATTTCGTCGCCCAGCCGTTTGGCGTCGGACGGCGTGTAATAGTTGCCGCCGGTATCGTCAGAAAGGCGTTGGAGAAGGTCCTTGTTCTGGGCGGCGTTGAAGTTCTCTGCCACGCCATTTTCGCGGCGGAAGTTGAGCGTGTCACGGCCCACTTCGGTTTTGCCGTCGTTCGCGACGATCTCGGCAACGTAGGCGCCGGATTTATCCGCGGTGTAGTCGCCCGCGTAAGCGCCGGGCTCCAGCGGATCGGGCTTCATTTCCAGAGTGTCAATTCCGCCATCCGGGCGGTTGATAGTGGCAGTCACGGTGGCGCCGGCGACGGTTTCGTACGTCTTGTCGCGCACCACCGCGCGCAGGTGGACCTGGCCATCATCGTTCAGCATCTGGTGCGGCGTGGAAGCCGCGACCTGCCCGGGAGTTTCCGTCACGAGCCAGCGGAGCAACTGCTGCCAGAACATCTCGT
>DASZVV010000384.1:0-17463 GCA_035546955.1 Bryobacteraceae bacterium | reverse complement strand
CTCTACGTCGAACTGGTTTCGGCGAAGCCCGTCCCCCCCGCCCCCCGCGGACGCGGCCGCTTCGGAGCAGGACGTGGCGCATCAGGCGCAGCCGGACGAGGACGCGGCGCTTTCGGCGTCTCGGGCGCAGCCGGACGCGGTCCGGCCGCCATCACGCCCGCGGCCCCCGCGCCAAAAGAATAAAAATCAGAGGAACAACATGCGAGTGAAACTCGGAATATTCGTACTCACGGCAGCCACAGTCGGCCTGCTGCTGGCGGCTGAATCCTCCACGAAGCCGCCGGCCAAATCCAGTGCGCCCGCGGCAAAGTCCAGTGCCCCCGCGAAACCCGCGGCGCCGCACGCTGCTGTCGCATCCGCCGGCCCCACGCAGGCGGCGTTCGATAAAGCCGTGAAGCCGATCTTCGACTCCACCTGCTCCATGTGCCACACCGGCGCAAGCGCATCCGGTGGGCTCGACATCTCTCTCTTCTCCACCGTCGGCTCCATGACCTCCGAGCGCGACGAATGGGACAAGATCGTCCACCGCATGGACGCCGGCGAAATGCCGCCGCCTACCGTCATCCCCCACACCGATGAGATGAAGGCGCAGATCGATACCGCTGTCAAATTCGCCCGCGCAGAGTTCACCCGCCAGGATGCTCTCATCAAGCCCGATCCCGGCCGCGTCACCGCCCGCCGCCTCAATCGCGCCGAATACACCAACACCATCCGCGATCTTCTCGCAGTCGATTTCCGCGCCGACAAGAATTTCCCGACCGACGACTCGGGCGAAGGCTTCGATAACCTCGGCGATATCCTCACCATCTCTCCGCTCCTGATGGACAAATACATCAGCGCCGCCCGCGTCATCGCATCGCGCGCCGTGGGAGCCGATCCGCTGCCCCCGAAACCGATCGAAATCGAATACAGCACGCGGCTCAAGAACATCCGCCGCATCGACCGCAGCGACGTGGAAGCCACTCATCGCGTCGATTTCGACGCCGAATATGACGTCCGCATCGGCCTTCCCGGCCAGCGCGCCGCGAACGCCGCTCCGGTGCAACTCGGCCTCTGGATGGACGGCAAGCTTCTCAACCAGATCTCGGCCGAAACCAAACCATCCGGCCTGACTTACTTCAATCCATACTCCGAAGAGCACATGCGCCTCTACCTGCCGGAAGGCGATCATGTCTTCCGCGTTGGCTTTATCAACGACGATTTCGTCAACAACCTCTCCGATAAAGACGCCTATAACGACAAGGTCAACAAGTACATCAACTCGGTCTTCTTTGTCGGCCCCTACCCCTCCAAAGTCGAGAAGGAAAGCCGCAGGAAGATTCTGATCTGCGACCCCGCCACCGGCTCCGCCTGCGTCAACAAGATCATTTCCACGCTCGCCCGCCGCGCGTATCGCCGCCCGGTGACGCCGGCGGAAGTCGCCCAGCTCGTTCACTTCACCGAAATCGCGAAGGCCGACGGCCGCACGCCCGAACAGGGTATCCAGCTCGCTATCCAGGCCATGCTCGTTTCGCCTCACTTCCTCTTCCACATCGAGCACGACCTGAAGCCCACCGACCCCAACGCCGTTCACCACATCTCGGATGTCGAACTCGCCAACCGCCTCAGCTACTTCCTCTGGAGCTCCATGCCTGATGAAGAACTCCAGGCCCTCGGCGAATCCGCCAAGCTCTCCCAGCCCGGCGTTCTCGATGCCCAGATCAAGCGCATGCTCGCCGATCCCAAGTCGTCCGCAATGGCGGAAAACTTCGCCGGCCAGTGGCTCGAAATCCGCAACCTCGATAACATCAAGCCCGATCCGGTCAAGTTCCCCGACTGGTCTCCCGAGCTTCGCGATTCGTTCAAGACGGAAACTCGCATGTTCTTCGACAACATGCTGCGCCAGAACCGCCCCATCGGCGAATTCCTCACCGCGCGCTATACCTATCTCAACGAATTCCTCGCGAAATTCTATGGCATCGACGGGGTGAAAGGTCCGGACTTCCGCCGTGTCGATCTCACCACCGAAGAACGCGGCGGCATCCTCAGCCAGGGCAGCGTTCTCGCGGTCTCGAGCTACCCCTCTCGCACCTCCGTCGTGATTCGCGGCAAGTACATTCTGAATAACATCCTCGGCACGCCGCCTCCCCCGCCGCCGCCCGACGTTCCGCCGCTCGATGAAGGTTCCGTCGGCACCGCGATGTCGCTCCGCCAGCAGATGGAGAAGCACCGCGCGAACGCCGTCTGCGCCTCCTGCCACTCGCGCATGGATCCGCTCGGTTTCGGCCTCGAGAATTACGACGCCATCGGCAAGTGGCGCACTATGGACGGCAAGTTCCCGATCGACACGAGCGGCGTTCTGCCCAGCGGCAAGACCTTCTCCACCCCGCTCCAGATGCGCGAAGTACTCGGCAGCCTCCAGGCCGATTTCTCCCGCTGCCTGACCGAGAAGATGCTGATCTACGCCCTCGGCCGCGGTCTCAAGTCCTACGACAAGCGCACCGTCGATGACATCGATACGAAGCTCGCCGCCCAGGGCAACGGCTTCCAGACGCTGGTCGACCTCGTCGTCCACAGCCTCCCCTTCCAGGAGCGCCGCGGCGAAGAAGTCACCTCCGAAAACGCAACGAAAGCCAGACAAGTCGCGCTGAAGTAAGTGCTCTCCAGACTCAGCCATGTGCGGCGGGGCTTCGGCCCCGCCGCCGGGCTTTTGCCCGGTGCAATCCTCCTTGCCGCCACAATCTGCGCGCCGGCTCAGAACTTCGAAACCGCCTCCATCAAACTCAACACTTCCGGCGAAACCGCGCCCTCTGGCATCTCCGCCGCACAACCAGGCCGCTTCGAAGCGAAAAACACGCCGCTGAAATTCGTCATCCTCTACGCCTATCATTTACTGAATCACGAACTGGCCGGAGTCCCGGACTGGGTCGAAAACGAAGCCTTCGACATTACCGCCGTCTACCCAACCAACACCGCAGCCGGTCCCGCCGACGTCCGCCTGATGGTCCAGCACCTTCTCAAAGACCGCTTCGGCCTCGTTATCCACACCGAGCAACGCGTCATCCCTGCCTATGACCTCACCCTCCTCCGCAAAAGCGGCGAACTCGGGCAGAACATGAAAGCGTCGGCCATCAACTGCGACCAGCTAATCGCCGAAAAGCAACCCCTCCGCGAAGCTGGCGGATCCAGCGCCGTGGCCCCGAACGGCAAACGCCCCGCGTGCTCCATTTCAGCCACTCGCCGCTGGCTGACCGGCGGCGGCGTCACCATGCCCCAACTCACGGCAACGCTTCAAAGCATGTTAGCGAAGCCGGTAGTCGACCATACCGCTCTCGAGGGCCGTTTCGACGTGGAAGCAAAATGGTCTCTGCTGGATGACACGGGAGACGCTCCCCAAGGTGACTCGCCCTCCATCTTCTACGCTCTCCGCGAACAACTCGGCCTTCGCCTTGACCCTCACAAAAAGCCTTTCGAAGTCCACGTCATCGATCGAATCACGCAGCCGACCGCCAATTAAAATCCTATGCGCCCGAACCGCATCCTCCCCGCCCTTCCCTTCGCCGCCCTGACCGCGGCGCTCGTCATCGCCCAACCGCCCGCAGGCCCCGGTCCCGGAGCTTTCTCCGGCCGCGGCGGACGCGGCTTCTCCGGCCGTGGCGGCGGACGCGGCTTCGGCCGAGGACCCAACTACTCCGGCCCGCCCGAATCCATCTCCATCTCCTACCCCGGCACCGTCGCCTCCACCGAGGCCGCCGAAAAACTCATCGCTGCTGTCAAAGCCGCCATGCCCAAACCCGGCGTCAAGCCCGGCAAAAAGGAATCCGCCGCCGCTGCCGCTCTCGAAGAACAAATCCGGGCCAGCCTGAACCCGCCTCCTCCTCCGCCCGCTCCGAACTCATTCGCCCCGCCTCCGCCCGATCGTCTCAAAACCGGCGCAGCAGCCGCGGGCGAACACGGCGAATTCGTCTTCGCCATCGAGGCCGATAAGCAGCCCGAAATCGAAATCACCAACATCAAAACCACACTCCCGCGCGCTAAAGCCTGGGCAGCCGGCAAGCTCTGGGTCTACGAAACTTCGCTCAAAACCGGCAGCGCTTACGCCTTCACCTGGTTCGTTGACGGCAAACCCGTCGGCGGCGGCAACGACCTCCCCGCCTTCACCGAAGAAGCCTATCCGAAACCAGGCGTCCCGCAGGGCAAGCTCAACGGTCCCATCGAACTCACGAGCAAGGTCTACCCCAACATGAAGTCGAACATCTGGTATTACGTTCCCGCACAATGGGACGGCACCACCCCGCTCCCGGTCCAGATCTGGGGTGACGGTCAGTTCTACACCGTGGCGCGCCCCAGCCCATACCGCCTGCTCGACACGCTCGACAACCTCACAGCCGAAAAGAAAATTCCGCTCATGGTCAACGTCTTCATCCAGCCCGGGACCGCGGACGGCCGCGCCATGCGCTCCATCGAGTACGACACCGTCGACGACCGCTATAGCGATTTCACCGCCAACGAGGTCCTCCCCGAAGTCGAGAAAGGCGTGAAGCTCCGCCATGATGGCTACAGCCGCGCCATGGTCGGCGAAAGCTCCGGCGGCATCGAATCCTTCAACGCCGCATACCGCCATCCCGATCAGTTCGCGCGCGTCCTGAGCTGGATCGGCAGTTTCTCCGCACTCCAGGTCTCGCCCGACAATCCCACCGGCGGCGGCGTCTATCCCATCCTCGTCCGCATGCAGCCGAAAAAGAACATCCGCGTCTGGATGCAGGACGGCGCGCACGATCAGGAAAACGTCCGCGCGGGAAGCTGGATCATGCAGAACATCGAGCTCGCCAATTCGCTCAAAACGAAGGGCTATGACTATCACTTCTCCCTCGGTCCCGGCACTCACAGCCAGCGCCAGGGCTCAGCCGAACTCCCCGTCACACTCGAATGGCTCTGGCGCGATTACGACCCCGCCAAAACCACCCAGGATTTCGTCCAGGAGCCCTCGGAAACTGCCCAGCCCCTCTGGCGCGTCGTTACAATGAATCGCGAATAAGCCCGGCAACTTCACCCCCAAGGCAGGGTAGAATGAACCGATACCCGGAGCGCACCTCCGGCAGGGTGGCATTCCACCAGGGGTAATTTTATGAATTTCAACAGACGCGATTTTGGAAAGCTCGCCCTCGCGGCGGCCGCTGCTCCCACGGGCGCGCTCCTCGCCGCCAAACCGAATTCGGTTTTCAGCGGCGTGCAGCTCGGCGTGATCACCTATAGCTTCCGCGACATGCCCGAAGCCCACACCAGCGCCGAAAAGATGCTCGAATACATCATCGCCAGCGGTTCGAGCGGTATCGAGTTCATGTCGGATGCCGCGGAAGCCTACGCCGGCTCCCCGGCCGTCGCCTACGCCCAGCAGGGACGCGGACCGGGTGGCCCCGGCGGACCCGGTGGCGCTCGCGGCGGCAGCGGCGGTGGACGCGGCGGTGCCGGCTTCGGCGGCGGACGTCCCCAGATGACGCCCGAACAGCGCGCCGCCATGCAGGCCCAGCAGCAATCCCGCGCAGAGGAACTCAAGAAGTGGCGCCTCTCCGTCTCCATGGACAAGTACAAGGCGCTCCGCAAAATGTATAACGACGCGGGCGTCACCATCTACTGCCTCAAGCTCGAGCCGAACGCCAATATGTCGGACGACGAAATGGACTACGTCTTCACCGTCGCCACCACCCTCGGCGCAACGTCGGTCACCACGGAGCTTTCAAACAACGCCGCATTCACACAGCGCGCCGGCGACTTCGCCCTGAAGCACGGCGTCGTCACCGCCTATCACGCGCACGAACAGGCGCGCATCGATGCCTGGGACGCCGTCCTCGCGCAGTCGAAAGGCAACGCCGTGAATCTCGATTGCGGACACTACTACGCGGGCACCGGCCAGAGCCCCATTCCCGCGCTCCAGAAGCTGCATGACCGCATCGCCAGCATCCACCTGAAGGACCGCACGCCCAGCGCCCCCGGCGTACCCGGTGCGAATCTCCCCTGGGGCCAGGGCTCCACACCGATCGTCGAAATCCTCCAGCTCATGCGCGACCAGAAATGGAAATTCCCGGCCAGCGTCGAGCTCGAATATCAGGTACCCGCCGGTTCGGACTCGGTCGTCGAAGTGAAGAAGTGCATCGAGTACGCCCGCAAAGCGCTCGCGTAAACTCCCGCTTCAACAAAAGCGCAAAGGGCCGGAGTAGCAATGCTCCGGCCCTTTTTTGCGCCGTTCTCGCGTCAATGGACACGCGACTTTCAGTCGTCAAGTCACGTACGCACGAATCAGGCGAAAACAGCGGTGGCGTGGCGGGTTTCGATTGCATAGCGTCATACGCGCCGAGCACTTCTTTCCGCAGCCACTTTTCGACTCCCTCGCCATCGGCGTGAATTCACTCCGTCACCGTCAGATTCGCCGCCATCGACGGCGCCCCGTCCACCGTAATCACCACCGGCTGCACTCCCGCGTCCACATCTTTCGGCACGATAAAGTTCACCTGAATCAACCCCACCGTCCCCGGCGCCGCGCCGGCGAACTGCACCAGCGCCGGCAGCCCGCCGACCGTCACATTCACCGGCAGCCGCGGCCCCGGCAGCGCCAGCGCGCTCCCGCTCGCCGCCACGCCCGTCGCGAGCGCCTGATTCAGCTCGCCTGCGCCCGTGACGTACATCGTCGCGTAACCGCCTTTCACCGCCGTTGAACCCGGATACACGCTTCCGTTCCATGCGTAAATCCCCGGCGCCGCTGCCGACGTCTGGAACGCAAACCCGCCGATCAGCCCGTTATTATTTACCCCGATCACCCCCGGCCCCGCGCCCGCTTCATACGGAACCTGAATATTGATCTGCCCCGGCGAAACGTAGAGCAGCGGCGCCGGCCATCCATTCACCGTTACCGATACTCCGCCCAGCGAATACGCCAGCGGTAATCCCACTGCCGGCACAGCGCTGCTCGCCAGTTGCGATCCATAAATCGACACCAGCGATCCGGGCGCAACCGCCGCCGTACCAGAAAGAGAGTTCCCCACAGACGAAATCACCGGCGCACTCGGCGACGCCGCCGCGTTCACCCACATCACCGGCACCGTCACCCATTCTGGCGCGGCGTGCGGCGATTCCAGCACGATCGTCGCCCGATACACGCCCGGCGCGAACCCGGTCGCATTGGTCGAAAGCGCGATCGACCCGGGCCCGGTTCCGGCATGCTGCGATAAACTCAACCACCCCGTCGTCGGATTCTGCGGAAACACCGATGCCGTCCACGTCTGCGTTGCATCGCTCACCTGTACCGCAACCGTGGCTGGTGTTGCCGGAGCAAGAAGCGATGCGGGCCTGACCGAAATCGCCGCGGGCGAAGCCGAGATACGCTGCCCGCTGCCGGATGCCGCCGCGAAATTCACATTGATCTCCTGCGCCAGCTCATCGCCGAAATCGTCCTCCATCACCACCAGCAGCAGATCGCTCGATGGAGTCACCGCCGGATTCCAGCAGATCTTCCCCTGCAAGGATCCCCACGGCGCCAGCCGCGTCGTCCCGAACACATGCGTGATGGAACTGCTGATATCCACCGACCCCTGCACCAGCCCGACAACATGCAGCTCATATCCCGTAACCTCGTCGAGCGTCACCAACTGCGGGAACAAACAATTCGTCGCCGGAGCCGGATCCTGTTCCACCGTCAGCGGCGATCCCCACAAATTGAAATTGATCTCCGATTCCACATACGGCTGCCGGAACGCGATCTGCACTTCGCGCGACCACGCGTTCCCGCCCGCATCCGTTCCAGTAAACGTAAAGGTCTTGATGGAAGGCGTGCTCACATTGCGCAGCACCACCGTTCCCGCGAGCGACCCGCGCGCCGGAATATTCGCCGAAGGAAACGTCTGGCTTACCTCCTGCTTCACTCCGTCAATCGTGAACCCGGTGACCAGCGCCGGCACTCCCGCGAACTCAAGGAACGTAACCGGCACTTCCCATGTCGGCGGCTGATTCCCGGTCTGCTGTCCGAAAACCGGATTCGGCGTCAGCACTCTCAGTCCCGACACTCCCGGCGCGGTCGGAACCGAAACCTTCACCGTCACCGTCGCGCCCCCCGGACTGAACGCCGCATCCCCGGAATACTCTGCCCCGATCGTGCACGTCCCCACCTGCCACGCTGCAATCGATACGGAGGCCGTCGGTATACCCGCCACATTCGCCAGCGGCGCCGACCCCAGCGCAATCGAATTGCACACAAAGCTCACTGTCCCGGTCGGCACGCCGGATCCCTGAACGGGCGACACCGTCGCAGTCGCCGTGATCGTGTCGTTGAGCGTCGGCGCCGTCGAACTCACCGTCAGGGTCACGGCTACCGGGGCCGTTGCCTGCCTCCACGCATCAAACAACTGATTCGCATCGATCGATCCCAGCCCCGTCGCCAGGTCGTAGCCCGCTCCCGCCGAGGCCCCAAACGTTCCCGTCGCGCATCCCGGACTCCCCTGCACACACGGCACCGCGTTGCTGCCGGCCACAATGTCATGAAATGCCGCGGGCGAAGTCTGCGCCATGCGGTAAAGCTGCGGATTGATATTCCCGAGCCCCGCCGTCGCCTGAATCCCCTGCTTCACCACATATTGATTCAGCAGCGTCACTAACCCAGCCATCGAAGGCGCGGCCGCGGACGTGCCGCCTACTACCAGCAGACTACTTCCCTCCGTGACCAGATAGCCGTCATGCCCCGCCGATGCCACCGCCAGATCCGGCGTGTCGCGCGCGCCATCGTTCGGCACACCAGGCCCGTTCTGCCATGCCGGCTTCGCGATCAGCCCGCTCGGACCGCCGCCGCTTGCTCCCAGCCCGTACTGCAGCGTGTTCTCGTTCCACACCATTTCCGGAATGTAGCCAAACGCCGATGCTCCCGTGGTCGAATTCTTCGCGCCCCACCACGTTCCCGCCGCATCATTGAACATCGTGCCACCCATCGAAGTTACTTCCGGCAGATTCCCTGGAAACTGCACTGAAGGTCCGTGTGCCGCGAGCGGCGCGTCCTCCTGCACGTCGCATCCACCCGCGCCGGAATCGCCCGATGCCACCACAATCGTGATTCCCTGCGCATTCGCCTGCTGCGCCACGCTCTCATAAATCGGTGAGCTGTCGTTCTCGCAGATTCCGTAGCTGACCCCGATCACCGGCGCGATATTCTGGGACACCGCATACGTCAGAGCCAGAAACGCGTCCGTCGCTTCCACGTAATAGACCGTCGCCTTCGGCGCAATCGCGCCGCTCCATTCCACATCGAGATTCCCCTCGATCTGCGCACCGTTATATCCGGGGTCCGATCCGAACAACACGACGCGGAGCGTACTCGAAGGCAATCCGAACAGGCTGCGAAATCCCGAAATGTCGGACGACACAATATCCGACTGCCCCACCACCGCAATGTTCTGCCCGCTGCCGTCATATCCGCCCGCGGCGAGCGGCGCAACGTCGTAAATGGCCATCCAGTCGCCCGGCGCCAGGTAATGCGTGCTGCCCGAGGTGAAATCGGGCGGCCCCAGCACGCGCGTTTGCGGCTGCGGCGTGAAATCGTTCAACCCCAGGAATCCCCCCACCACATCCGCCAGCGCCTCCGGCACCGAAGGCGCCGCCGCATTCGCGAAATGCATCTTCCCGTTCACCTCATAACGATGAATCGACGTATGAAACGCCCGTCCGATCTGCGCCGCCGTGCCGCTGAACGCAACCCAGTTGCGCCCGCGCGATCGCTCGTTCGTCGTGAGCCCCTGCGAGGCAAGCCAGGCAACAACTCGCGATTCATCCGATGCGCTGAGCCCGAACCGGTCCGCGTACTCCTCCGGCGTCAGCCACCGGTGATAACTCGCCGAGGCCGGATTCCGCTGATCGCGGAGCAATTGCTCCAGATCCGCCTGCTGCGCCGCGGATGGCCGAACCAGTACGATCGCGTGGTCGATCCACAAGTCCGGCGCCGCTTCCCCGCGATCTTTTGCCGCGCTCGCGAACCGGTGTACACTTCCGGGAACCGGTCTGATAATGTTGTTATCCGGAATCCGAACGATTCGGTTGGGAGCGGCCGACAGCACCAGCGGAAATGACGCCAGAATTGCCGCAACAGAGGCGAAAATGCGCATGAAGAATACTGTACAATTCCAGACCATCGCGAACAATACTTTTCGAATCTTTTTCGCCGGACTTTTTTTCGTCGCCGCCGCATTCTCCCAGGAAAATGTGACAATCCGCGTCAATGCCGCCTCCACCATCGGTCCTTATAAACCGATCACCGGTTTCTTCGGCTATGACGAGCCGAACTACACTTACGCCCCCAATGGACGTAAACTCGTCGGCGAACTCGGCAATATTTCGGGAAATCCAAAATCGAAAAATCCGCCCACTTACATCCGCACACACTTCATGCTGGCCACCGGCGATGGCACGCCCGGATTCAAATGGGGCTCCACCAATGCCTATACAGAAGATGCGAATGGGAAGCCGATCTACGACTGGACCATCGTCGACCGCATCCTCGATACCTACATCAAAGGCGGTGCAAAGCCCTACGTCGAAGTCAGCTTCACGCCAAAAGCGCTGTCTTCCCATCCCGATCCCTACGAGCCCCACTGGAAGCCGGGCGACAATTTCAGCCAGTACTATCTGGGCTGGGCTTATCCGCCGAACGACTATGCGAAGTGGGGTGAGCTTGTGAACCAGTGGGTGAAGCACGAAGTCGCGAAATACGGACCCGCGGAAGTCGAGACCTGGTATTGGGAAATCTGGAATGAGCCCGATATCGCCTACTGGCACGGCACGCCTGCGGAATACGACAAGCTCTACGACTACGCATCGGACGCCATTAAGCGCGCCCTCCCCGCGGCGAAAGTCGGCGGTCCGGCGTCCACCGGTCCCAACAGCACACGCGCCGCGGCTTTCCTGAAACAATTCCTCGAACATTGCGACTCCGGAAAAAATGAAGCCACGGGCGCCACCGGCGCGCCGCTCGATTTCATCAGCTACCACGCCAAAGGACAGCCACAGGTCGTCCAGGGTCACGTCCGCATGGGTATCGCAAAGAACGTCGCCGATGCCGCGCAGGGTATGCAGATCGTTGCTTCCTTCCCGAAGTTCCGGAACCTGCCGATCGTCATCAGCGAATCCGATCCCGAAGGCTGCGGCGCCTGCTCCGCGCGCGTCTATCCGCAGAACGCCTATCGCAACGGTTCGCTCTACGCCTCCTACGAAGCGGCCATGATGAAGAACGTGCTGGAGCTTTCCGCCGGCGCAAAAACCAACATCGCCGGTATGCTCACCTGGGCTTTCGAATTCGAAGGACAGCCGTACTTCGAAGGCTTCCGTACGCTCGCCACCAATGGCGTCGATAAACCGGTGCTCAACACCTTCCGCATGGCCGGCCGCCTGCACGGCGATCGCGTCGCGCTCGAAAGCTCCGGAGCAATTCCCGTCACCACCATTCAATCCTCCGGCGTGCGTGGCGCACAGCCGGATATCGATGGCGTCGCCGTGCGTGGTCCGCGTGAGCTCTCCATCATGGTCTGGAATTATCACGACGACGATCTCGCCGCCCCCGCCTCCCCGGTGAAACTCACGATCGATGGTCTGCCGGCCGCCGCGAAAAAGCTGACGCTGCACCACTACCGAATCGACGACACTCACAGCAACGCCTGGACCGCGTGGAAAAACATGGGTTCCCCGCAGCAGCCCACTCCCGCGCAATACAAACAGCTCGAAGCCGCGGGACAGTTGCAGGAGTTGCAACCGCCCTCCAACGTGCCGGGAGGAAAAGAAGTGAACCTGGATTTCACTCTCCCGCGCGAGGGCGTCTCGCTCGTTCAGCTAAGCTGGTAGCCGCATGAGATTAGTTCAGCTTCAGGGACCGGCGGGCCGCCGGGTCGCCACAGTCGAAGAACCGCGCCTTCGCCTGCTCGATCGCTGCTCGTCCGTCTACGATCTCGCCTCTTCCGCGCTGCAGGAAACTACCACGTTGGCGCGCGCCATCGAAGCCCGCCTGACGAACGAACTCCTCGATTACGACCCGGTCTATTCCGGCAACTCCGCCTGGCATCTCCGTCCCTCCGCCGATTTCCCCGAATCGCCGTCGCGCTGCCTCGTCACCGGTACCGGACTCACTCATCTCGCCAGCGTCAAAAATCGCGACGCCATGCACTCCGGCACGCAGGCCGTCACCGACAGCACCCGCATGTACCAGAGCGGCGTCGAAGGCGGCAAGCCCCTGCCCGGCGAAGCCGGTATCTCGCCCGAATGGTTCTATAAAGGAGCCGGCAGCGTTCTTCGCGCCCACGGTGAGCCGCTCGACGTCCCGTCATTCTCTGACGACGGCGGCGAAGAACCCGAAATCGCGGGCGTCTATCTGATCGATTCGCACGGCACGCCCCGCCGCATCGGCTTCACGATGGGAAATGAATTTTCCGATCACGTCTTCGAGAAGAAAAACTATCTCTATCTCGCATCGTCGAAGCTCCGCACCTGCTCCATCGGCCCCGAGCTATCGATCGACGCCGCGTTCGGCCTCATCCCCGGCGAGGTGAGCGTCGAACGCGGTGGTCAGACCCTCTGGTCCAGTGGCATCCAGACGGGCGAGGAAAACATGTGCCACAGCCTCGCCAACATCGAGCACCATCACTTTAAGTTCGACTTTCACCGCCAGCCCGGCGACCTCCACATCCACTTCTTCGGCGCCGGCGCCTTCAGCTTCGGTGCCGGGCTCGCGCTCCATCAAGGCGATATCATGCAGGTCCGCTTCGAAGGTTTCGGCCGCCCCCTCCGCAACCCCCTGCACCGCGCCACCCCGAGCACCAGGCCCGTCACTGTCCAATCCATCTGATCGTGAGGCCGAGCTTTCGGGCCGGCCATCAGGATTCCGCCCGACGCGAGCCACCACCAGTACCTCAGGTACCGCCCTCATCACTCCTTCTGCGC
The DNA here is from genome assembly GCA_035546955.1 of Bryobacteraceae bacterium. Classification (GTDB taxonomy): domain Bacteria; phylum Acidobacteriota; class Terriglobia; order Bryobacterales; family Bryobacteraceae; genus BOG-234. Next base: position 4,524 of record DASZVV010000384.1, on the reverse strand, counting down.
TAAATTAGTAATCTTCAGCCCCGGATCGACGGAAGCCCGCGTGATCGTCTCGAAAATTTTCTTCTTCATCATCGTCGGCTTCAGCTTCCTCCTCCTGGCCTCCGTCACCAGGTCCCTCCTCGAAAAGCGCGTCCGTTCCGCCCTCATGACGCTCCGCGTCTACCTGATCCTTCTCGTCTTCTATGCCGCCATCGTCGTCGCCACCACTCTCGCGCTCCCTATCCAGACCCTTCCCTCCACCGCTGTCTTGATCAAAGGCGAATGGACCATCGACGCCACCAGCCTCCGGCGCACTCCGCACGGCAGTCAGGAAGATTACGAAATCGATTTCCGCATGACCGATCGCGGCAGGAAGCCTGTCAAAGGCGAGAGCCTCCAGGTGTATCTGCTGGACGACCACCGCACCCGCTTCAACCCAGCCCCTCAGCCTTCTGACCCGCCATTTACCGCGGAAGTAAAGCCCGGAAAGTATCTCTACACGACTCGAAAATTCGTACTCCCGGCAAACGAGCAGCGGGTCGTGCTGGTGTTCAAAGAGATCGGCTTCCGCTGGGAATGGTTCATGGTCGGCGGCTACCCCATTGACGGCCGCACCGTGATCGTGATGGTCCAGCCCCAGTAGCGCTCCTGGCGTGCTGCCCGGCGCTGACTCCCTTACGCCACCTGCAGGATCAGGCACTTCAGATACAGCGTTTCCGGGACGGTCAGCAGAATCGGATGATCCGCCGCCTGCGTGCGCCGCTCCAGCACCCGCAATGTCCGCCCAGCGTTGAGCGACGCCTCCGCCACCACTTCGAGCAGCGCCGCCTCACTCATATGATGCGAGCACGAACACGTGACCAGAATCCCGCCCGGACCGAGCAGCCGCAGTGCGCGCAGGTTGATGTCCTTGTATCCCCGCGCCGCATCCGCCACCTGCCCGCGCGATTTCGCAAAAGCCGGCGGATCGAGCACAATCGTCTCGAAGCTCCGTCTCCCGGAGGCGAATGCGGAAAGCAGCTCGAACACATCCGCCTCGCGGAATTCGATATTCCCCACGCCGTTCCGCTCCGCGTTGCCTCGAGCCGTCGCCAGGGCCGTCGCGCTTGAGTCGACAGCCTCCACGCTCTCGCACTTTGCCGCCATATGCAGCGCAAATCCACCCGTCGACGTGAAGCAATCGAGCCCGCGCCCGTGCGCGTACCGCGCCACCGCCGCATAGTTCTCGCGCTGATCGAGGAACACGCCCGTCTTCTGTCCTTTCAGAAGATCGGCCTCCATCCGGAATCCATTCATCGTGATCCCGGCCGGCCCCTCAAGTTCTCCCTGAAGCAGTCGAATCTCCCGGGGCAGTTGTTCGAGCGACCGCACCGCCGCATCGTGTCTCGTCACAATCGCACGCGGCGAGAACTGAGCCTGAAGCGCCGCCACAATTTCCGGCAGCGCCCGGTCCATCCCCTGATTCAGCGCCTGCACCGTAAAACAATCCGCGTAGCGATCGATGATCAGGGCCGGCAGAAAATCCGCTTCCGCATGCACGAGCCGGTACGCCGTCGTCGCCTGGGTTGCCTCCCGAAACCGCTCCTCCCGGAACCTCTGTGCCGCCGCAATCCGCCCCGCCAGATCGACCGGCTCCACGCTCCGGCTCAACATTCTTAATGCAATCTGTGATGACGTGCTGTAATGCGCCTGCCCCAGAAACCGTCCCCGCGGATCGAGCACGTGCACAATCTCACCCGCCCCCGCCTCCCCGGCGGAAATGACATCCGAGCGGAAAATCCACGGATGCCCGCTGGCGAGGCGGTCCACGCCTTTGCGATTGATCTCTACCGGTGTAACGTCCAACTCCCCATATTCGCAGGTACCCCGCGTCACCCCAACCCCTATCCCCACAGCGACTGGCCCATGCTATGCTGTAGACAGAACGTAGACCGCGTTCTTCTCCCCTGAAAATCCTGCCCGGTTGTAGTACACTTGAAAGCAGAATTCGTCAAAAGCGTGAACGATCCCGGACAGCTCCCCACGGACGGGCTGCCTGAGGTGGCGTTTCTGGGAAGAAGTAACGTCGGTAAATCCAGCCTGATCAATGCGCTCGTTGGACAGCGCGGGCTGGCGTTCACCAGCAGTACGCCCGGCCGTACGCAGACTCTGAACTTTTACCGGGTGGACGACAAGTTCTACTTCGTCGATTTACCCGGTTACGGATATGCGCGCGCGCCCCGCGAAGCCACTGACGAGTGGGCGGGATTCATCGAACACTATCTGCAGTCGCGCCGGAATCGGGGAAAGGCTTTCCTGATTCTCGACGCCCGCCGCGGATGGATGGACAAGGATCTCGACCTGAAGATGTGGCTGGAAGCGAACGGTTGGCCATACCTCGTAGTGGCCTCCAAGATGGACAAACTCAATCAGTCAGAGCAGCAGCGCGGTCTGAAGGCCATCCGGCAATACGCCGAGCCGCTGCCGTTCTCGGCCATAACCGGCCGGGGAGTGAGGGAAATTTGGCAAGCGATAACGAAAACACACCAGTGATCGACACCCCACCTCAGGAGCACGCTCCTGAGAAGACCACGGCCGCTGCACCCACCCGGGAAGCCGCCGAAAAATCAGACGAGACGGCAAAGCCGCAGCGTCATCCTCGAGGAGAGAAAAGAGCAGACGGCCCCAAATCCGACGGCGCGAAGCCTGATGGCCCCAAAGCCGACGGCGCCAAAGCGGAAGCCCCTAAAACAGAAGCTCCTAAAGCAGAAGCGCCCAAAGCAGAAGCTCAAAAGCCCGAAGCTCCAAAACAGGAAGCGCCCAAAGCAGAAGCTCCCGCTCCCGCCGCGGCAGCATCCGAACAACCCGCAGCTGCCGCCCCGGCTCCAGCGGCCGCTCCTCCCACCAACAATCAGCCGCACCAGCAACATGGCGGGCCGCAGCGTCAGCTTCACCCCGGCGAACAGCGCCGCAAACAGCTTCAGCAGGGTAAACAGGGCGCGCCGACGCTCGATCTCGTCGAGCTCAAAGACAAAAGCATTCAGGATCTGAACAATATCGCGAAGGACATGGGCGTTCTCAACGCCGCCGGCCTTCGCAAGCAGGAGCTGATCTTCAAGATCCTGCAAACCCAGGCGGAAAAAAGTGGCCTGATCTTCTCCGAAGGCGTTCTCGAATGCCTGCCGGACGGTTTCGGCTTCCTCCGTGCCCCCGAATACAACTACCTTCCCGGTCCCGACGACGTTTACGTCTCCCCCTCGCAGATCCGCCGTTTCGACCTGCGCACCGGCGACACCGTCTCCGGCCAGATTCGTCCTCCGAAAGAAGGCGAGCGTTACTTCGCCCTCATCAAGGTCGACGCCATCAATTTCGAGCCGCCCGAGGAAGCCCGCAACAAAATCTTCTTCGACAACCTGACGCCGCTTTACCCGGATCGCCGCGTCAAGCTCGAAACCACGCGCGATAACTTCTCGGGCCGCGTGATGGATCTCGTGACTCCTATCGGCAAAGGCCAGCGCGGTCTCATCGTCGCGCCGCCCCGCACCGGTAAGACGATGCTCCTCCAGAACATCGCCAACTCCATCACGACCAACCACCCCGAAGTCTCGCTCATCGTTCTTCTGATCGACGAGCGCCCGGAAGAAGTCACCGACATGCAGCGCTCCGTGCGCGGCGAAGTCATCTCCTCCACCTTCGACGAGCCGGCGACGCGTCACGTCCAGGTCGCCGAAATGGTGATTGAAAAGGCGAAGCGTCTCGTCGAGCACAAGAAGGACGTCGTGATTCTTCTCGACTCCATCACCCGCCTCGCCCGCGCTTACAACACGATTGTCCCGCCGTCCGGCAAAGTGCTCTCGGGCGGCGTCGATTCGAATGCGCTGCAGCGCCCGAAGCGTTTCTTCGGCGCGGCCCGCAATATTGAAGAAGGCGGATCGCTCACTATCATCGCCACCGCGCTTGTCGATACCGGCAGCCGCATGGACGACGTGATCTTCGAAGAATTCAAGGGCACCGGCAACATGGAAATCCACCTCGATCGCAAGCTGATCGACAAGCGCGTGTTCCCGGCCATCGACATCAATAAGAGCGGCACGCGTAAGGAAGAACTGCTCATGCAGAAGGACGAGCTCAACCGCGTCTACATCCTCCGCCGCGTCCTCAGCCCGCTCTCACCGGTCGAAACGATGGAACTGCTTCTCGACAAACTCGGCAAAACCCGCACGAACAGCGAATTCCTCGCTGCCATGAGCGGCTAATCCCCGAACCCACTTACACACAAAAAACGCCGCCATCTCCCATTGAGACAGGCGGCGTTTTTCGTGGGCGGGGCTTCGGCCCCGCCGTCGAGCTTCTGCTCGACGCATCCGCCTCCCCGCCGCAGTCGTCGATGAGCTCAAGCTCAAACCTGACGACGAAATCAACATTCGGGTCGAGAACAAAGAAAACTTCGTTGTGGAACGTAAACCCACTCGCGAAGAGCTGATCGCAAGGATCCGGAAAATGGGTGGCGTTCTTCCTCCAGGTTTTAAGTTCAACCGAATGGAAATCTATGAACGCCGATAGAGC
>DASZVV010000383.1:0-9807 GCA_035546955.1 Bryobacteraceae bacterium | reverse complement strand
GCACTTTCCGGACAACGTGTGCGATCGTCGCTTCTTCGTTGTAAGACGGGATGATAACGGAAAGACACTGACGGATATCCGGCATCAGAACCTGTTGTAGTCTAATATCCCACAGCGATCCGGCTCCCGGCATATTTCATGCGCGATAATGAAAAATCCGGCGGGAGTGAGGATCTGGAGATGGATCAGCCCCTCTCACGCCGGGAGAGTTTCTAATAAGTCAATTCCATTTCGAAACCCCGTAACGCTGCACTCGCCATACATCGGGTATGGAAGCAATGCGGCGCATCCTCAAGTGCACCTGCGAATGACTCCACGCTGCAGCCCCGCTTTCCCACTGTTCCGAAATAAGACTATCGATCTCGCGGGCAAAACGCTAAAATATGGGAATCGCAGAGGAAAACTGACTGGCTGGAATCGAGAGACGTGCAACCAGAGCCGCCGCACGCCATGAACGTTGCTGTCCGCCCCTTCACATCGTTGAAGAGCTACGCTGCTCACCTCTTTGAGTTAGAGACAGGACCCTCCCGTATCCTTCCAATGGAAGGGCTGCGAGGAATGAGTGCCGCGCTTGTTTTCTTCGTCCACTTTCACAGCCTGTTCGGGTCCAGGGCGCCAGGTGCGCTGAGTCAGGTTTCCCAGTTCCTCTGGGGGCTCGGCAACTGCGGCGTCCAGATCTTTTTTGCGCTGAGTGGATACATCATTTACGGGATGCTGATGAGGAAGCCGGTACCGTATTTCCGGTTCGTCAAGCGGCGCATCGTACGCCTCTATCCCGTCTTTATCGCGGTCTTTCTTTTCTACGTTTGCGCCTCAGTGGCCCTCCCGGCTTACTCCAAACTCCACACCGCGCGGGTTCCCCTCATCTGGTATTTGGTCGTTAACTTTTTGATGCTCCCGGGTATCCTCCCGATCGTTCCCCTCATCACTGTCGCCTGGTCTCTGAGTTACGAGCTGACCTTTTATCTGACGTTCCCCCTGCTCGTCAATTGGTTCCACATTCCAGCATGGCGGCAGCCAACGCGCATCGCTTTCTTTGTCGCTTTGGCGGCAGCTGGCCTTTGGTGGCCGATTCCGGGACTGGGCACGCAGTCGTGGCTCTCGATGTTCGTTTGCGGCATCCTCCTGAACGAGACGTCCCGCTGGCGCTTTCTATGGCCGCGGACCGGCGCCGTGGCGGCCGCATCGTTGTTTGCGATCTCCCTGGCTCTCTTCGGTATTGGGGGCACATCCGCTGCCGCGCTCTACGATGGCCAGATCCTGTGGAAGTCGCCGTTCCTGATGACCATCTTTTTTATTGGCACCTTCGCGCTTGTCCACTTTTCACTGGCGTACGAGGGATTCCTCTCCCGATGGTTTCAGTGGGACTGGATTCGCTGGTTTGGCAACATCAGCTATTCCTATTACCTGACGCATGGGATCGTCCTGCACCTGATCCTGGCATCAGTCCAGCACCTGGCGCTTCCGAAAACGTGGCCGGTCCCTGTGTTTCTGGCTTTCTTCATCGCCAGCTTTGCCGCGACGGCCCTCGGAGGGGCCGTAGTATTTCTGGCGATTGAGAAGCCACTATCGCTGCGCCGCCAATCCGCGCGGCACGCCTCTGCTGCCGCAGCGGAAGCAGTCGCTCAGAGCGCGTGATTCGATCTGACTTCCCGATGAAAGCCGGCTGGCGTCTCTCCCGGACCACCTGAGTGCCAGGCGTGATCAGCGCACCACCACAACCTGCGTATCGCCGGGAACGGTGTTGCCCGCGCCATCCTGACGGTCCACTGCATAAAAGAGAACTCGTCCCGGAATAGCCGGTACAGAGATCGTGCAACCGTTGGTGCACGCCTGCCATCCCGCGCTTTCGCTGATGAACGAGTAAGGCGCACCAGCCGCGACGCAGGCTTCCTGCCGCGCCGTGCAGAAGAAATCGCTGGCGTTGCCGTTTTCCGTATAGCCGAAACGAACCCGCGCATTCGGCAGATTCTGGCTCGCTCCAACCTGAACGGACTGATTGATGAAATTGGTGCGGTTGACGGTCACGTCCTGCGGGTTCGGCCATGGCGGCAGCTTTGCGATCATCAGATCGTTGCGAACGCCGTTCAGCCAATAGCCCTCCAGGAATCCCCATTTCCCTGTGGGATCCGGAATGAACGTCGAGAACTCGAACTGCCGCCCGGGACCGGAAAAGCCCATGGTAATGCGCCGCCAGTTCATCCCGTTCGGATCGTTCTTTGAGACGCCCTCCTGGACGGCGAAGGCTGCTTTCGCCAGCGGCGTGAAAACGCAGGGATAATTATCGTCGTACCAGTTGGAGACGCAGTTCTGCGAGGAACGCACCAGCCCTGAAGGCACGCTCAGGTAGACTTCACCCGCCGCGGAGCCCGTATGGCATTCCCCGGCGTTCAGAGCCACGCAGAATTGCCATGGCGTCGAATCCGTGATGATGTCACCTTTGGCCGGACTGCTGACCTCCTGGAGCAGGTGATATCCGGCATACGCGATCACAGGCAATGTTTTATAGTGCAGCCCCCCATTCACAGCGGTAAACCGGAAGACACCGCGCGTGCCGGAGACGAGGTTGTAGGTGACCGGACCGACGTCGGAAGCAACTTCAGTGCCGGCGCCCAGGCTCGGATTGATGTGCCGGTAATTCAGCATCCACACCTGTTCGCTCGGAGGCGCCGTAAACTGATGGATCGAAGGATACCCCTGCAGCAGCATGTTACCCGTCAAGCCGGCAAAACTGCCGTCGCCAAACTTTTTCGCAGTGCTGAAACCGGTGCCAATCTGCTGCTCCATCGGAATATTGAAACGGCAGGTTCCGTTCAGGCAGAAGGTGGCAGCACCGGGCGTTGGTCCTCTTCCAAGATCGGAGTGAGACCCGAATGCGCCGGGGTCGAGCCGCCATGTTACGCCTGTATCAGTCGCCTTCAACCAGAAACCCACGCCGGGAGTGCAGTTCGAGATATCGCAATCCGTGGTCGGTGGAACCACATAGCCTGTCCAGCCGTTCGCGGCCGTTTTATATCCCGATTGCGTACTGCCCCGTACCGCGGTGAATTGATAGTTGGAGCCTCCGAGGCTGGTGACACTCACCACCAGCAGATTTTCGGGATGCCCGGACGCGCCGGTAACCAGCAGACTATCGCCCGGCGCAACAGGCTGTAACTCGGACCACAAGGCGTTATACTCGCAAGGCCATTTCACATTTTCGCCAGCGTGGGGCGTATGCGAGCACGCCATCTGGCTCTGGAAGGTGACACAGGCCGGATTGACCGGCACAATCGACGCCAGAGACGAAGGGATCGTCGGGCACGGATCCAGAGGCGACGTGGCGGTCATTGAAGTATCGGAGCTGAAGCTCCCGCCCTTTTTGACCGCGGTCGGAGTCATCTGCCACGGACCGATTCCCGTTATGCCGGGGTTTGCCTGAAACCCGTACCCGCCGCCCAGTGGATTGCAGACCAGCGCGTACCATCCATCGACAAACTCATCCGTGTGGACGGCGCACCAGCGCGCCGGGAAATCGCTGTAACTCGTTGTGGACTGCACCAGTTTGCCCGTCGAAAGATCGAACGAGTGGAGAAGACCGATCGTCTCGCCGTAACTCTGTGGTCCGTTAGCGACAAACGCTCTCCCAGTCCCCACTCTGGTAACGGTGGGAGCATTGAAGAGCGTCGAATCGAACCCGGTTTCCTGTTTCTTAATCGAAGGCAGGAGCGCGTCAGAGGCAACAATCTGCGAATTGATGTCGTTTGCCTGCGATGCTCTCGTCTGATTCGTCCATGTAATTCCTGTGTCGCCCCATGCCGCCCCTCCTAACCAGAAAACGCCCGTATCCTCGCCGGGTTGATAGCTCGCATCCCGCGAGGGATAGAAGGAATGAGAATAGGCCTTGAATTTCGCAGTCGCGGCATTGTAGGTGCCCTTGAAAATCGAAAGGCCTCCCTGCGTGCTGGCCTGAACGTAAATCGTGTAGGGATCGGTGGAGTCGAAAGCGGCCCCGATAGCAGTCACGGCGATGATCTGGTCGGGCGCGGGATCGGAAGCATTGTAGAAGTAAAGCGGCGCGAGATATCGTGTTTCTCCCGTGGAAGGGATCAGCAGGTACAGGAACTGGCCCGCCCCGTTTTGATGCGCGCCGAGACACATCTCACCAGCCACCGGGGTGATCGGCGTCACGCCGTCGGCGGCGTAAGAAACCGTCACCGGGTTCGAGGAGCACTGCGCGATGGTGCCGTTCAGCGGCATTGTGGGCTGATCCGAATATGCGTAATCGAAGTTCGCGCTGATGCTGGCGTTATAGGAGCCGCCTCCCTTATTGACCCAGAGCATCACACCGGCATTGGCTGTCTTAAAGGATGTGCCCGAAACGGTCCCGGGGACTTCCAGAAGGGTCAGCGTAGAGGAGGAATTCACCTGGGAGATTGTGCATAGATTGCTGAGACAAGCCGGGGACGTACCGGCGATAAGGACCTTGCTTCCCGGCTTCCAGTTCAGATCGAAGAACGAACTTGAAACGGCCGTCACCGTCGACCCGCTCACGTTTACCGTGCCGCCGACCGCTGCCATCTGGCCCCGCGTGGGAGTGAAATTCCATCCTCCCCAGAAACCGAGATTCGGAAAGCATCCCGTCGCCGAATCGGAGCCGCATGCCACGGGATAGGTGCCGGCGGGATTGCCGCCTCCGGAAGTGAGAGTCACCAGGTTTACTGCCGGCGAAACACAGTGGTTTCCTGAATCGTCGCTCAGGCAGCCGGAAATGACACCCGATCCCGTCCCATAGATTCGCACCATGATGTTGTCCAGCGTTACGCCGCCCGGGGCCCAGCCTTTGATCTGCCCTCCGCCGCTGTCGGTCAGGTTATCGGGATTGAAGGCAAGGAAAACGGGGTCTCCTCCCGGGCCGGAATAGGTGGCGCGCGTGCCTGACGTTCCGCTCAGAATATTCGCTGTGTTCGTCCAGGTGCCCAGCTTGTTCACATCGATCGCGGTCCCGAACGTTTTGCCGCCCTGCATCAGCCCAAACCAGCCCGGCCCCGTGGCGCGCTTCAGCAGAATGCCGGTCATCGGGTCGATATAGGTTTTGCTTTGATCGCTCCAGTCGATCGTGGGCCACGCATAGTTACCAAAAGAGGTTGCGTCAAAAGGCGGAGGCTCCGGATAGTCGTTCCCGAGCGGCGGATTCGCCGTCACGAACCGCCCTGACTGGATATTCCCGCTGCAGTTCACCTGGTAAAAGTATTCGGAAAATGCCTGCAGCGCTCTCGAATAGTGTTTGCCGTCGGAGGCCAGATCCGCTCTCTTATGCCCGATTACGAAGTACCGATCGGTTTTCGATGCGGAGATCAGGGAGCCAGCCCGGCTGTCAAGGTTCGATCCCGGGAAAAGCACGGGATCGACGTCATATGCCAACGGAGTCATCGACTGGTTCTGGCTGACTTTGACCTGACAATCCGCCGCATTGGGCGCCTGGTAATGAATCACAGCCTGGGTCTGGGTCACGCCAGTCACCTGCTGCCCATGTAAAGAGGTGAGCGCCGAAAATAACAATAAGGCCGGAACACCCGTTCTGACTTTCAACATCGAATCTTATCCTTTAATAAAGAATCAAATTGGGCGGCGCATCCGTCCCGCCCGCCCGGCTATCAAGCGAAAATAATGGCTTCCGCTGTCGTGGCGTAATGCCGCATACGATCCGCCCGGCGAACGTCTGGTGTCGCACCTTTTCGACCTGCCAAAAATGCAAACAACTATTGTCCTACGCAGCCGCCACGGAGCTGTTTTCCGGAAGCCGCAGGCCGTCAGTTCTCCACAATTACAAAGGGATTGGCGGCATAGCCGCCCGAGCCTCCCGATACCGCTCCGATCGATCCCAGCGACGGCGGAGAATTCTGGTTCGCGTATTCGGTCTGAATCCAGCTTTGCGGGCGAACCGTACAGGCCACTTTCACCTCGTCAATGTCCGCGTTGGCCGCCTCGGAGCCGTCTGAATTCCGCCCGATCTCGAAGACACCGGACGAATTGTATGAAAAGCTGCCTGTTTTGTTATCTGTGCCTGCCGATGATCCGTCGATGTAAAGAACCTGGGATCCACTCGTCGCGGTGCCTGCCAGATAATGCCAGCTTGTGTCCCGTGAGACGCCGGACGTCAGCCGCGCGGCTGCGCCCCCGAAGTCGTACCAGAAGGACCAGACGTTCGCGCCGGAATCGTTGGCCATCAGTGCATAATTCGCAAATGGAGAACTGCGCGGCGTTGTATAGTCCTGGGTCAGCGCCCATGCAAAACTGCTCTGGCTGGTCGACCTTAGCCGTATCCACGCGCTCACAGTGAAGGATGTCGGGCATTGAAGGTTGGTCTTATTGGCCCCGATAGCCATCCCGGCCGCCCCCTGGAACGATCCTGCGCCATCGATTTTCCCCGCCACAGCCGTGGCTCCGGAATTCGTTCCGTTGTAGCCGCTGGCTGAATAATCCGCGGCGTTCAAAGCGCTGCCGTCCGGAAAATGCAGCGCCAGTTTCGTACTCGTATCGAACTCCGCCCCCGCCGAGCCCCCCTGATAGGTCGATATCGAGGAATTGCCGAAGCAGACATTCGGCATGACCCCGCTGGTCGTGTAGCTGGGAATTCTGACCCAAACGAGGCCGGTCCCGGCAGTCGCGGAGTATGTATCCCAGCCCCACGTGTAACTGCCGGTGAGCGATGCGCACGTCGCATCGTCCGTAACGACGAAATCACAGGGAACGTTAGCGCTGTCGCGCGCGCACAGATTCTGAATCGCACCTCCATTGGCGGCAGTCTTCAACCGCGCGTCGGAGAACGAAAACACCAGCGTGATGTTGTTTTGAGTGCTGCCGGCCGCGCCAGTAAAGCTAACCGTGCCTTTATACGCGTAGGAACCGCTGAGCCGCAGCGCGGACAAAACGAGGAGTGCGAGTAAACGTCTCATCACGCTACCCGCCTATGGAGAGTCACCGGTCCGCGCGTGAACGGCAATCCGGCGTCATCGCAGAGCGCCAAAAATCGGTTGAGCATCGAGTATTCCTTCCCGTGAAAGGTCATCCTGACCGGGAGAATACACGTTGAATCAGGAAAACGATTGCCCGCTGGAGTCGGGCCGCGCCACTGCACCACCTGCTAAGTGATGCCCTTCCAGGTGATTACGCGAAGACAAATGTTTTTGAAAAAAGTTGTGAATGAGGGTCTACAATCTTCCCGCCAGCCGCATCGGCGCAGAGATGAACCCGCTCGCCGCCCGATACAGGAGCCGCAGACTTCCCAGCCCGATCAGAAACATACCTTCCCCGATCATCTCGAAAGGCTCGCTCGGCTCTTCGTGCTTCCTCTGCGTCTCGGCCCGAGGCGTCTCCGTTCGGAGCACCTCGGCGACAGGCGCGGCTTCCGCCCGGTACACCCAGCCGCTCGACGGCTCCACCGGCGACGTTTCCACCGGAATATCGAACTTCGGTTTCGCCTTCGCCTTAGCCCGCGGCCGCGGCGGCTCTTTCACGAGCTGCGGCTGTAACTGGCTCGCTGCTGCTGCCATAGTGAACCTCCCATCCCTGATGCTTTTCAGCCGCGCCGTGCTCGATAAACTCGAGCAGCTTCGCATAATCGTCCGCCGCGCGGCTGCGAGGCGCGTACTCCCAGATCGTCTGGTGGCTCGCCGTCGCGTAATTCAGATCGATGCACTGCCGGATCCCCGGCTGAAAAACGTGCGGCCCGATCAGCGGATCGTTCTCCAGCGCCTCCATCGTCGCCCTGGTCGCATGATTTCCGCTGTGCACAGAAGTCGGCACCACCGCCAGCACATCCAGGCGCCGCTCCGGCCAGAGCTCACGCACCTGCAGAATCCCGTCGAACGTCTGGCGTGCGCCGATGACCGCCATCAGATCCATCCCCACCGGAATCACCAGCTCTTCGGCGAACAGCAGCGCGTTATACGTCAGCAGACTCATCGCCGGTGACGTATCGATCACCAGCAGATCCCAGTCATGCCGCCCGCGGAAACGGCGGTCCAGAATCGTCTCCCGCTGCGGCTCGCCAGCCAGCCGCCGCTCCAGCGAAAATGCGGCGGGCGTCGAGATAACCACGTCCAGACCCGGCCGCACCCCGCGCAGGATCACATCCTGCAGCGCGCGCTCGCCGGTCATCAGATCTTCGAATGTATGGGAAGCGCGAAGGCGAAGCGTGTGCCCCACATTGCCCTGCGGATCGGCATCGATCAGCAGCACTCGCCGCCCGCGCGCGGCAAATCCGGCAGCAATGTGAATGGCAGTCGTGGTCTTCCCGACCCCGCCTTTCATATTGACCACGGCCAGCCTGCGCATAGGCCACCTTCCTTTTAAAACATCTTAACATGAAAATGTTTTAAAGAAACCGTTGGTTTCCGTGGCTCTCCGTATTCGAAATCTGCTTCGCCGCCATGTCGAGCGTGGCGTGCATCTCGTAATCCGCCGAATTCTGCCAGTACTCCCGACCCGGCGCGCCGCTGCCCGAGCGGTACGAATTCACCGGATCGGGAAGGGTCAAGGGCGCGAACGTAAAGATGCCACGCCGGTGGTGGGGCAGGTTGTCAACCTGCCGGCCGATTGTCTATCGGCCTCGCCGGGAGGCGATGTTTCCTTCTCCTCCACCGGTTTCGGCTTCGGCTCATCCAGCCGGCAATGCCACCGCAGCACCGGATCGTACTCATCCACATTCCTGTACCGCTCCACCCTATAAAATTCGTCGAGTTCCTTCCCGGACACTTTCCCTCCCTTTCGAGCTCCAGCACGCCAGCGCCAGCGCAATCACCAGATCGTCATGCTCCCCCGCGCCCTCCGCCCCCAGCCGCGCCCGCCCGTTCGCATTCACCCGCATCCGCACATCGCCCAGCTCCCGCACCAGCCGCGGACCCTCCTGCAGCTTCCCGATCGTCAAGTGCCTGTTCTCCAGCAGCACCAGCAATTCCGCCATCAGATCGCGCTTCGGCACGCACTCGCCCCCGCGCCCGCTCGACGCCCGTTCCCCGCCCGTAATCGTCACCGCCTTCACCGGACACGAGAGCCGCGCCGCATTCAGCATGTCCACCACCGGCGCCCCCACCCCGGACGCATCCACCGTAATCGTGCTCCGCCCGTAATACAAATCCTCCTGCCGCACGATCTCCCGGATCCGCTCCACCACCTGCGGATACGGCATCCCCAGCGCCATTCGCTCCGCATACCGCACCACCAGCCGCTCGAACTCCGACCCCATGAACGCCCGCCGGTTCTCGATCCGCTCCACCACCACGACCGCCGTATGATCGCGCTTCTGCCCAAGGTCTAAACCAACAAAAAACATAATTCTGGTCTTTGTTCCCGATAGAATGAAGCCGAAGCATGAACGCAACGCTCCCGATCGCCATCCCTCAACAGGCCATCGCAGCTTTTTGCGAGCGCAACCACATGCGAAAGCTGTCCCTGTTTGGTTCGGTCCTCACCGATCGCTTCAGCGCACACAGCGACATCGACATCCTTGTCGAGTTCGACCCCGCCCACATCCCCGGCCTGTTCGAGCTGAGCGGCATGGAGCCCGAACTTTCGGAAATCCTGGGACGCAGGGTCGACCTCCGAACGCCCGGCGAACTCAGCCGCTGCTTTCGGGCGAACGTGGTCGCGAGCGCCGTCCCACAATACGAACGCGTTGGAAGGTGGGGCAGGATGGCATCCTGCGCGCGATTGTGAATCGCGCTGGCCTGGTAATTGCAAATCGCCACGCCGCTTGGACAATGTCCGCAGCTTTGCCGCCACTGAACTAATTCCTCCCCCGAAGACTCAGTTCCGGAATACTCA
>DASZVV010000382.1:0-5989 GCA_035546955.1 Bryobacteraceae bacterium | reverse complement strand
GGTGGATCGCACGGTGGTGCTCACTGGCAAGGGTTCGCTGTCGCCGCGTCCTGCCGGACGCGCCCTTGCCAGTTCCGCGCCGCCGTGCCGTAGTGATGCGATCGCGACGGGCGGCTCCGGTGGGATGGCTAAGGCAGGTTCGTTAGTATGAAAATCCGAGCTTTTCCAAATTACTATTGGTAGAGAAAATCGGAGCAGGTCAGAGGCATCTCAACCGGCCTTTTCAGACAGAATCGCTGTAGCGAGTCTCCGAAGGAACTTCCGGAACTTCCGGACTTGTACCACGAGCAATGGCCGATTCCCAGGATGGTCTTCCAAATGTTCGCCAGGTAGCTTGTACTTGCACTTGTCCTTCACGCGATACTTCTAGCCGCCAGGCTACAAGACCTCAGACCCTAGCGACGCAACGAGATGCGATCAGCGGCTACTCTGCGATACTACCTTTGGGAGATTCAGGTTCTAGTGTTCGCAAGGACGTGGAGGTTCAAGTCCTCTCATCCGCACCATACTCCCTTTTCAATCAAATGTTATTCGCGGGTTCCCGGGATCGAACGCTCCGGATTCTGGAGGATCGCCTCAAAACGCTCCTTCCGCTGGAGTATCAGGAGAGCTACAGCCAGGTCGAGCCCGTCTCGATGGGCTCAGCCGGGCTGAAGTACGATCGCCACGGGAAAGTCGCGTGGGACGAGATCTGGGGCAGTTTCTGCGATCTGGCAATGGCGGGCGGCCCGCCACATAAGGGCACGCTTCTCCAGCCGGGCTGCGCAGCAGACATCCAGCAGCAACCCGTCCACTACAAAGATGTCGTCGACGAAATCTGCCGCGGAATCCGCATGGTAACGGAGCTTGCGGTGAATCCTTCGGAAAACCCCGGCTGGGTGCAGGTGGGGTGCGATACCGATACGATGGCGGCCTGGCTGGTTCGGGCGATCGTGATGGAAAATGTTTCGGCCTGGCGCGAAGACTCCGTACTGGAATTACCGGCGGGTCCGCATTACCGGCTTGAAAAAGAAATCAAGAACGTCATCACGGTGATTGCGAAAACGTGCCATTACTTCGCGGATCATCTGCGTTCCGGCCAGCAGCGTGCGATCAGCGCGCTTTTCAGAGAAATGGATGCGGAGTCACCGCTCGTGCTGCCAGCGGCCGCCGGGCACGGATTCGATGCGGATCAACACGATGCCCTGAGGGATGAAATTGCGGGCGCGATTGAACAATCCACCGGACTGCGCGGCGCGGGAAGACCGTACGACGGATGGCTGGGAATCGCCTGCCCGAGCGTGCGAACAGCGATTTCCATGATGCGCCTCCTCTCTACGGTGAACGTGCTCTCGCGCAGAGAAGACACGACCCTCTATGTACCGGTCAATCCCGCAGCCGATACTTCCGGTGAGATTGTGACTCGTGCCGTAGCTGGGATATACAGGCTCCTCGAACCTTCATAAGTTTTCCTGCGGCAGAATGGTGGTGTCGCAGTGATGAAATCCGGCACAGGCGGGCGGGCTTGAGCGAGACGGACGTCGGCTCAGCTACCGGTCTGACGTCGACAGAGGCGGAGCGGCGGCTCGCCGAGTTCGGACCCAACAAAGTCGCGGAAGAGAAAGCTCATCCGTTCCGGGCGATTTTCGGCAAGCTGTGGGCCCCGGTTCCGTGGATGCTGGAAGCCACCATCGTACTGGAGATTCTGCTTCATAAAAATGTTGAAGCAGTCGTGATCGCCATCCTGCTGATCTTCAACGCGGCGTTGAGCTTTACACAGGAAGGCCATGCTAAAAATGCCCTCTCCCTGCTGCGGCAGCGCCTCACGATTCGTGTGCGCGTTCGACGCGATGGCGAATGGCGGCGGATCGCGGCGGAGGGCATCGTGCCTGGCGATCTGATTTACCTCCGGGTCGGCGATATCGTGCCCGCCGATGTTGGCATTGTCACGGGCGATGTCCTGATCGATAACTCCGCGGTAACAGGCGAATCGGCGCCAGCCGAAGCCGGGGCTGGCGGCAAAGCATGGGCGGGCGCAATTGTGCGGCGCGGCGAAGCGAGCGCGCTCGTGGCTTCGACGGGAAGCCGCACGTACTTCGGGAAAACTGCTGAGCTGGTGCGCGAAGCCACAGGCGCCGGTCACCTGCAGCAGATGATCTTCACTATCGTGAAATATCTGATTGCGTTCGATGCCGCAATCGCGAGCGGAGTTCTGGTTTTCGCCTTGTCGAGCGGAATGGGATGGAGCGACATTGTTCCCTTCTGCCTTATGCTCCTCGTCGCGTCGATTCCCGTCGCGTTGCCTGCCACCTTCACGCTTGCGTCCGCGCTGGGCACACAGGAGCTCGCGCGAAGCGGCGTTCTGGTCAGCCGCCTCTCCGCCATCGAAGAAGCCGCCGCCATGGATTCGCTCGCAACCGATAAGACCGGCACTCTGACGAAGAATCAGTTATCGGTCTCGGCAATAACGCCCATCGCGCCCTGTAACGAGATCGATGTGATTCGTTACGCAGCTCTCGCCTCTGACGAAGCGACCCAGGATCCCATCGACATGGCAATACTGGCCGCCGCCCGGGAGAGAAGCGCCGATACGAAGAGTTACATCATCCGCAAATTCGTTCCTTTCGATCCTTCCACAAAGAGTTCCGAGGCGCTGGTGGAGCATGAAGGGACGAGCATTCGTGTCATCAAGGGCGCCCCCGGAACGATCGCCGGGATGACTGGCACGGCTGTACCTCCGGAGGCTGACCAGCTCGCAGGTGAAGGCTATCGCGTGCTGGCAGTTGCGGCCGGCCCCGGGAAGCAAATCGCTCTGGCGGGGTTCATCGCGCTGCTCGACCCTCCACGCGAGGATTCCGCCAGGCTGGTGGCAAGTCTTCACGAGCTCGGCATCCGGGTCCTGATGGTCACCGGCGATGGGCTTGCAACTGCACGCACCGTCGCGGCACAGGTGGGCATCACGGCCGATACCTGCGCTCCCGAACGCCTGCGCCGTGATGCGGCGAACGCGGCGGTGGATTGCGGCATATTCGCCGGCGTTTTTCCGGAGGATAAATACCGCCTCGTACAGGCTCTCCAGCAGGCCGGGCACGTCTGCGGCATGACGGGCGATGGAGTGAATGATGCGCCCGCGCTCCGGCAGGCGGAAGTCGGAATCGCTGTGGCGAACGCGACCGATGTCGCCAAAGCTGCGGCCAGCATTGTTCTGACGAATCCCGGCCTCAGCGATGTCGTCTCGGCGATTGAAACGAGCCGCCGCATTTATCAGCGGATGCTCACCTACATGTTGAACAAGATCATCAAAACGATTGAGATCGCGCTGTTCCTTTCGCTCGGCATCGTGTTCACCCGAACGCTGGTCATCACGCCGGTTCTGATTGTTCTGCTCCTGTTCACGAATGATTTTCTGACAATGTCGATCGCGACCGATCACGTCTCTTTTTCCCGGCACCCCGAGCGCTGGAGCATACGGACTTTGATGCTGACAGCGGCGCCCATCGCCGGGCTGATTGTGCTGTTCTCGCTGGCGGTCCTTTTCTCCGGCCTCCGCCTGCTGCGCCTGCCGGAGGATCGGATTCCGACGCTCGTGTTCCTCACCCTCGTGTTCGGCGGACAGGGGACTGTCTACCTCGTCCGGGAACGTGGAAGTTTCTGGAGTTCAAGACCCAGCCGGTGGATGGCGATCAGTTCCTGCGCCGACATTGCGATTGTGAGCGCGCTTGCTGTTTTCGGCATTCTGATGTCGCCCGTTTCCGGCGCAGTGGTACTGGAGCTTTTGTTCTCTGTGGCGCTGTACCTTGCGGCGGTGGATTTCCTCAAGGTTCGGATATTCCGCTTTTTCGGCGTGCGGTAGACGCCCACCAAAACAATCTATATTGAAAAAAGCGTGGATTCCGCTCCCGTCACGTCCGCGGCGATTCGTCAGACAGCTCTCGATTCCGGCGCTGTCGAGCAGGATTTCGCGCTTCGGCTCGCCGATGAATTATGGATTGAAGCGCAGGCGGGTGTGTTCGATCTTGCGCGAGGCGAATTCGCGCAGGTGCTGGTTGCGGTTGGCGTGAAGTCGAATTACGGGCTGCCATCGGGGCAAGCCGCCGGCCAGGCGCAGATGGAATCGTTCTGGCGCGCGCTCCATTTACAGGATCTGGCTCTGGCCTCGGCCTGCGCGCTGGGGCGCGACGCTGCATGGCAGGAATTCCTGAATCGATACAAAGGACCGCTGACGCGGGCTGCAATGGCGATCGCCGGATCGGCATCGGCCGGCCAGGAGCTGGCGGATTCGCTCTATTCGGAGATGTTCGGCATCCGCGAACGCGATGGACAGCGGCGATCGCCGCTTGCAAGCTATTCCGGGCGCGGATCGCTGATCGGGTTTCTGCGGGCATCGCTCGCGCAGAGAAATGTGGACCGCCACCGCCGCACCAGCCGCGAGACGCCGCTCGAGTTGAGGGACGTGCCGGAGACGCCGAGGACGCCCGAGCCGGCGGCAGAGTTACTGACGCGCGTGGAAGGAGCTCTTCGCCAGACGCTCGAACGGCTTGAAACAGAAGAGCGATTTATGCTTTCCGCCTGGTTTCTGGATCGGCGGACGCTGCTCGAAATTTCGCGCGTGCTGCGGGTGCATGAGGCAACGGTCAGCCGCCGCGTGCAGCGTCTCACTGCCCGTTTACATGACGATCTGCTGAAAAATCTGGAAGCGGACGGGATGAGCAGGGCCGCGGCGCGGGAGGCGCTGGGCGTGGAACCCGCCGATCTCGACATCAATCTTCGAAAACTGCTGCAATATTCGCAAGCGGAAACGTTCCCCGGGAGGAGCGGTCCGGCGGGCACGGACCAGCCATGAGCGAACAAGCACAACACGGCATGCATCCCGACGTTGACGTGCTCGGCGCGTTCGCGGAAGGCGCGCTGACGGAACACGAGCGCCTGGAGTGTCTCGACCATCTGGCTTCCTGCGCACAATGCCGCGAAATTGTCTATCTGACGCAGGTGGCCGAAGCCGCCGACGCCGCGCCTGCTCTGAAACCGGCGCCGGAAATCATGCCCTTTTGGAAACGATGGCTGACGCCGCTCCCGATGCTTTCGTCGGCGGCCGTCGCGGCGTTGCTGGCCGTTTCGATCGCGGTGTATCGGCATCAGACTGCACCGCCTCCCCCGCGGCCTGAGTTGATGGCGAAAGTGGAGACACCGGCGGCGCACATTCCGGCACCTGCGCAGCCAAAGGCCGCGAAGCCGGCACAGACGCGGTTGGAAGCGCCGAAGTCGCAGGCGGTTCGTCCGAAAGCCGCGCGCCCGATGGATGTGCCGCGGCAACAGAACCTGGTTGTTCCCCCGCCGCGGGCAGTCACGCCACCAACGCCACTGGCCCAAACCGCGCCCTTTTCTCCGGCCGTGGCGCAATCGTTTACTCCGTCGACGGCAACACCCGTGGTGCCCGCGGCGATCGGTGCGCTGAATGTTGAATCGGCCCCGCTGAATCCGCAGCCGCAGGAGCCGCTAAAAGCCGTTTCCGGTCAAAGCACGCCTGATTCGTTGGTGGTGAATGGAACGGTGAGCGCCGGTGCGGCATTCGCGACTAACGCGGCTGCACAGGGCGGCGGTGGCGGAGGCAGGGGCGGCCGCGGAGGCGCAGCAGGTTTGACGTTCCGGTCGGCGATGGCTGCGCCACCGCCGCTTCCGAGCGCTGCAAGCGGCAAGATTCAGCTCAAAGCGGACGCGACCGGTGCGCTCCTTCGCAGCACAAACTCCGGGAAGTCCTGGAAAACGGTAAAGGCCCGTTGGCAAGGGAAGGTAATCCGGCTGGTAACTCCGCCGGATGCGCCTGGCGCCGCGAAGGCGGTATTCCAGCTCAATACCGATACCGGCGAAATCTGGTTGAGCCGTGACGGCAACCGCTGGAACGCCGCTCCCGCACATTAAATTTTCGAAAATCTTCTGCAAGAAACTCCCACCTGTGCCGTTCTTCGATTGGAACGGAGGTTGTGCATGAAGAGAATCAAAGGTTTTGCCG
>DASZVV010000381.1:0-8919 GCA_035546955.1 Bryobacteraceae bacterium | reverse complement strand
GGTTACTCGCCATCGCCGCCTTTCAGCCTGCGACGGGTCATAGCTCCCGGTCCGCATCCCCGGACTCCGCTACACCGGAGCCGGAAACTCGATACGGCCTTTCGCTCGCTCGCAACGACGCTTTCGCCACCATTGCGAGGTCCATGTTCCTGGCCTGTACCTTCGCTTCCACGCCAAAAACCGCTGCGGATCCGTTCGATTCCCGGCTCCTTCGCTCCGTCCGGTTTCGAGGCCGAACCGGGGCGATATCATTGCCCGGAACCCGTTTCCCGCGCCGACCTCCAGCGCTCCCGATTCATCCCCAGTCTCCACTCCCCTTCAGGTTCTCCTGGAACCTTCCGGATCGAAGCGTTCAACCGGTTCCCGTTTCGGGAAGCCCGCCCTGCCTGGTGCTCGATTGCCTGTCACTCCCCGCCGCGTCCTCTTTCGATTCCGCTTCGGATCGGCGCTTCAGACTCGCCTCGCCCTGCCGGGCTATCGTTCCGTAAACCCTGGAACTGAGATCGATCATAAACAACGCAAATGCCGGCGTCAAAAGAAAAAACGAACCCAATGTGCGGTTTCAACAGCTTTTTCCAGCCTTTGTTTTCAGCGGATTAGCGCGGCCGCGCTGTGGGTTCCCTGTGCATAAATCACCGGCCCGCGATTCTGTTTGACAGGTTTGTAACCGAGCGCGATCTGGTGGAATTCAGCCAGTCTGGTTGGCTCTCCACCAGCGGGTAAACATGTGCAGTATTGAATTTTCAGCTACTTAGCTGTGGCATTTCGCATGCGCTAGCCAGAGCGCTATGCTGCGAACCCATTCTCTTCCTGCTTTGTTTCTCTCTGCCGTATGCGTCACGGGTCTCGTGGCGCAGGAGGCTGCCAATCCCCGGTTTGACGACCCGCCACCGCCGCCCCCGGGCGCTGCTCCTGCCGCGAACAATGCGCCGGATGCCGCTATTCCGGCCAATCTGACGCTGCCCTCCGGCTCGTTCGTCACCGTCCGGGTGGATCAATGGCTGTCATCCGACAGGAATCAGACCGGTGACACGTTCTATGCGACGCTCGCTCAGCCGGTGATCGTCAATGGCATTGTGGTGGCGCGCAAGGGGTCCACCGTGATGGGCCGCGTGAGCGACGCCCAGAAGGCGGGGCGCGTGCAAGGCACGTCGAAGCTCGGGCTACAACTGACGAGCCTCTCGCTGGTGGATGGATCGTCGGTTCCGGTTCAGTCTCAGGTGATCGATCGCAACGGCCGCACCTCAACGGGCAGTGATGCGGCGGCTATCGGCGCAACGACCGGTGTGGGCGCCGCAATCGGCGCGACTGCCGCGGGTGGATCGGGCGCCGCCATCGGTGCGGGCGCCGGGGCTATCGCCAGTACGATCGGCGTGCTGCTGACGCGCGGCCGTCCCACGGAAATTTATCCCGAAACGATGCTGACGTTCCGTCTGGATTCGCCGGTCACGATCTCGACAGCGCAGGCGCCCGCGGCGTTCCATTACGCCGATCAGCAGGACTATGGCACGAGCGAGCCGCGGCTTGCCCAGCAGCGGCCGCCACGCCCCGCTGGACCGCCTCCGGCTGTCTATGGCGCGCCTTACCCCTATGCGTATCCTTACTACTCACCGTATTACGGACCCGGTCTCTCGGTCTGGATTGGACCGGGCTACTATGGCAGGGGCTATTATCGCGGATTCCGTCGCTGGTAATTCAGAACGCGACTTAAAAAAAACGGCCACGAGTCGGAAGACTGGTGGCCGTTTTTATTTACATTGTCAGGTGATTGACAACCGCCGAGATGCGATCCGGCGATCCGCTGAAGATCGCGGGCGGATGGCGGTAGCGCAGCATCTGCCGGTAAAGGTAATCGGCGAGATCGGAATTGATGCCCCAGCCCGCGAGATAGGAGAGGCGGAGATTGGCGTCCGTGTTGAGGGGGGAATCGGCGATCCAGGGCTGCAGGTCCGCGGCAGTGCCGGTGAATGTGGAGAACAGGTCGGTGATGTTTTCAATGCCGATCTCATGCAGCGACTGGCGAACGGTGGCATGTTCGTCCCGGTCGTACTTTTCCTGAGCTTTATCGAGATCGATGTGGAGCGGACCGAGCTGGCCCATGAATACCATGTCGTAGCCGAGACCGTCCCGCGTGTTCGACCAGACGCTGCCGTTCGGGAAAGCCTTGAAGAACGTGGCGAGCTCGCTCTTGAACGTTGCCTCGTCGGTTTCGTAGAGCGGCACGTAGAGCGTGAAGATTCCGCCGGGGTTGAGGTGGCGCTTCACGGACTCGTAGTACTCCACGGAATACAGCGCCGCGGTTCCTTTGACGAAGACATCGAGCGGGTCGGACGCGATGATGTCGTACTTGTCGTTCGTCGTCATCAGGTAGTGGCGGGCGTCATCATAGACGATGCGGGTCTTGGGGTTGTTCTTGACCGCGTAGTTCTGCGGCGCGAAGTAGATGGTCGAGGCGGGCGGGATGACGGGCTCAATCTCGCAGACCGTGATGTGTTCGATGCCCGGATAGCGGGTGAAGGAGCCGGCGGACACACCCGCGCCGAAGCCGATGCCAAGCACCGATTTCGGATTCGGGTGCAGTATAGCGGCGAGATGGCCGACCATACGCTGCAGCTTCATATCGAAAATTTCCGTGGTGGCTTCCACGTGGCCGTTGACGTTGACGTAGATTGCGCCATTATTCCAGCGTGAAATGGCGACTGACGAGTTGCGGCCTTCCTTCGTGTAGAGGATTTCGGACTGGCCCGCGTTGCGGCCCATGAAGCGGCCATAGGCGATCAGCTCGCCGGGAGTCGGCTGGATGTTGATGGCAAGAAGAACGGCCGCGCCTACAGATGCGGCCAGAGCCAGGGCGCCCATCGCCTGCTTCGCCTTCGGAGCGAGTAACAGCAGACCGCTGCAGGCGGAGACGAGCAACAGCACACGCTGCGAGTTCTGCGTTCCGATACCCGGCACCAGCACCAGACTTACAAGCAGCGCGCCGAAAATGCCGCCCAGCGTATTCCACGCGTAGATGGAGCCCGCGGTTTTCCCGGAATCATCGCCCGGTTTGGAGACGGCGGCGCAGGCGAGCGGAAAGCTCGCTCCCCAGAACAACGTGGCGGGGAAGATGGCGATCGCGACGAGTTTGAGATCGAGCCAGTACATGTGCCAGCCATCCTGTGTGGTCAGGACATCGTCGTTCCAGAACGGCAGGTGGAAGGTATTGACGATGGTGTAAGCCGTCCACGCGAAACCGAGGACCAGCAAAATCTGGCACCAGCCGAGCGCGGTGCGAGGATTCACCTTGCGGAGCAGCCAGGATCCGCCCGCCGTGCCCAGCGCGAGGCCCGTCAGAAACACCGCAAGGATAATCGCAAAAACGTAAACGGTTGCGAGCAGCAGGTACCCGAGAAGACGCGTCCAGACGACTTCCGCGCCCAGCGCGACAGCGCCGGAGAGAGCGATCGTGAGGTAAACGGGCCAGCGGCTCTGTCCGCTCCGTGCGGCTTCCGTGGCTACAGGACCCGGTGCTTCGGCAGCGGGGGCGGGGCCGCTGACCGGCACGCTCTTCGGCGTGGAGGACGCCAGCGCCAGGCTGACCAGCGCGACAACCACGTTGATGGCGGCTGCGAACAGAGTGCCCGCTGTGGTGTTGTATTCGCGCAGCAGCCAGAATCCGGCGAGCAGGCAGCCGACGACGGCGCCGGCGGTGTTGCCGCCATAGAGCCAGCCCCACCACGCTACGGCGCGGGGGGAAGCTTCGAGCCAGCGGACAATCGCCGGGAGGGACGCGCCCATCAGGATAGTGGGCGGCAGCATGCAGACCGCTGCCACAATGCCGCGGAGCAGCATGCCAGGGAGACCGCTCGCCGCTCCTGCCCAGTAAACCTGGCTGATGGAGGGCATGGCGAACTGCACCAGAATCGCCAGCACGGCGATGGTGAGTTCGATGAAGGCATAGACGCGAAGGGGATGGTTCTTTGTCAGGTTCAGGCGAGGAAAGACCGTGCTGCCGATGCAGAGCCCGCCCATGAAGGTGGCGAGCAGAACACCGAGGGAAACCGAGGTGGACCCAATCGCCAACTGGAGGGCTTGGTACCAGACCACCTCATAGATCAGGGCGGAGCAGCCGCTGCCCGCAAAAAGCAGCAGGAGCAGAGGGAGATATCCAGAGCCGCTGCTGGAAGGGGTTTCGGCGGCAGGCGCTGGGCTGGTCATTACGTCACTCATGTGTTTAGGGGATTGACTTGGAATTTGCTGCTACTGGAAGGCTAGGGTATCACGGATCGCAGCTTGCTCATTGTAAACAATGCTAATGGGGGCCGGGAGTCGATAAGTGACTGATTTAGAAGCTTTTCGGCGCAAGATTGCGGATCGGTTGCGATCCCGCGCGCGGGTCACCGAATGCCGGGGGGGAAGAGCGAGCGCCTTTCGGGCGAACGGAGCCCGGCCATCGCCGGGCTATTCCTTCGGCAGTTTGGGACCTTTGCGCGTGGCCATCGCGTGGTTGCATTTTTCCACCTGCGCCTCGGCTTCCTTCAGGCGGCGCTCGGTGTCGGGCGTCTGTGGCTTCCAGTATTTCCATCGCGCGACGTTCTTCTGGTAGAGGAACTGCGCCCACTCGAAGTGGTTATTCGAGAAAAGCATGCGGGCGTAGAGCGCATCCAGATCGGCGGCGGCGATGGTGGCTTCGAGCGTGGGGTGGAGCACGGCAAGAAGCTGGCTCGCCTGCGGCTCGGCCTGCAGGATGAGAGACGAGGCGTCGTCGGGTTTGCCGTGTTCGAAATCGTCCTGCGCCTCCTTCGTCGCGTTGGCGACGCGGGTGACGGTTTCGACGTACCAGGGTTCCTTCGTTTCGTCGGGTGGTGGCGCGGCAGGAGGCGGTTCTCCGCCGCAACTGGAAAGGATGGCCAGAAGCAACGCGACACCGAGGATCCGCACGACTTCAGGATAGCGGCTGCGCGTTTATTGACGGAACGCCGCCTCGAACTTCGCCCAGTCTGCTTTGGATGCCGTCTGGAAACGAGCTTTAGTTTTGGTCGTGAGCTCTTTCGACGAGCAGCGGAAATCGTAAAGGCCGCCTTCCTCCGTGACGGCGACCTTGCCGCCTGTGCATTCGGCTCTGGCTGCCTGCAGGTTCAGATTCCGCGCGATATCGGGATCCCGCACGAACACCGTTTGCGAGCGATCGGACTTCTTCCGCGCGCCGACCACGCCTGCGTAGCCGTTGCAGACGAAAAGCTCGTAGCCGCCGTTCTCCATCCACGGCTTATTGAAGCACGCGAGCGGATAGCCTTTCATCCTCATAAAGGAAGGCGGAGGCGCAGGGGGAGGTGGAGGCGGCTGTGCGCTTACCAGGCCCGGCGTCAAAAGGACGATCACCGGCAGCCAGGGGATCAGATGAGATCGGCAAAAGAGCGGCGGAGTTTGTGAAACCAAGCGTACCCCCCCAGAAAGATTACTATGGAAACCGCAGTTGTCCACAGCACCGGTCCCCAATCGGGCGCGGAGGATTCGAGAATAATGCGGCGGTAGTTGCGAACCAGCACGTAGATGGGGTTGAGATAGGTGAGGCGCAGCGCCCACGCAGGCAGCACATGCGCCGGCTGCGATTCCGAATAACAGATGGGCGTGACGAAAAACCAGATGGTGAGCAAATAACCGTTAATCTGCGCGAGATCGCGAACGAATGCGCCAAGCGTCGCGAGAAACCAGCAGAAACCTGCGGTAAGCAGCACCTGGGGAATGATGAGCACTGGCAGGTAAAACACGGTGAGCGGAACGTGTCCGCGGCCGAGGAGCAGCGCGGCGATCAGAACCACAACTCCGAAAAATTCCGTCACCAGACCCGTCACGACGAGATTCGCCGGCAGTATTTCCACCGGAAACACGAGCTTGCGAATGAAATTGCGATGCTCCACGAGAATGCCGGGGGCGCGCGCGAGAGCGTCGCTGAACGCCAGCCAGGGCATCATGCCGGTGAGGAAATAGAAGGCAAAGCCAGTCGTGGTCGGATCGTTATCGGCCTTCGCGCCCAGAACAATGCCGAAGACGAAAAAGTACGTCAGCATCAACAACAGGGGATTGAGGATGGTCCACAGCGCACCCCCGACGGAACCCGCATAGCGGCTGAGAATATCGCGGCGCACCAGGGTACCGATGAGGCTGCGATTGCGCCAGGGCTGCCGCACGGGAAGAACGAACGCGCTGGCCAGACTGCGGAAGAAACGCCGCCGCGCGACCGCGCTCTTATCCGCCAATCGCCAGCCGCGCAACGCAGGAGCGCTCGAATCATCCACCGCGACATCGACCAGGATGAATGGGGAGCCATTCTCATACAGCCATGCAACGTGCTCCTGCATGGCAGAGACATAGACCGAATAATCGCCCGGCTCGGGCGGCAACGGGATACGGGCTTCGATCTGTTTCTCGCCGCCCGGAGGAAGATCGATTGGGTCGCGTTCGCCATCAATGACGAGCGTGCCACTGGGATTATCGAAAAGATGGTAGCCGGTGTTCCAGCCCTCGCCCGCGCGCCATGGCGCTCGGGAGCGGTTCCGGATTTTGGTGCGCACCACGAGAAAGCGGCCGGCGAGACTGACGTCCGTGTTCTGAAATTCGGCGGTCACGAGTAGAGCCATGCCGGCCAGCGGTTTTTCACCGGTCCGGCTTTGCGGGCCACGGCGTAGATGCCATCGCCGCGCAGATCGTGACTGAGATTGTAGCGCTTCAGCAGGTGGGTGATCCAGGCGAATTCAGGGTGGGGCTCATCGAGAAACTCGCCGGTTTCGAGGCGCACCACTTCGAAGCCGGAATCCGTCAGCAGATGCGAGACTTCCATCGGGACGTATTCGCGATTGTGCCGCGCTTCGGCCTCTTCGCCTTCCACGCGCGGCCGGATATAGGCAGGGAAGAAAGCCGGATGATAGCCGAGCAGAATGGCGGAAACGGATCGCAGCGATCCGATATTTGGAGTGGTGAGAACGAGATGTCCGCCGGGCTTGAGGATACGGTTGATCTCGCTCATCATATGCATCGGATCTTCGAACAGGTGCTCGATCAGCTCGCAGCAGAGCACGGTATCGAAGGACGCGTCGGCATAGGGATAAGGATCTTTTTCGGCGTCGAAAAGATCGACATCGCATTCGAAGACCTGGCCGGATTCCGAAGTGATGACCTTGTGGTCGGTGCGGCCTGTGGGCCCGTAGTAGCAACCGCGCACCGTGCCGTAGCCGAGCTGAAACTTCAGGGGCGCTGTGATCTGCATGTACGCGCCCATTTCGAGGACGGATTTCGATTCGTCCCCGCGGGGTGTGATTTCGAGCGTGTGGACGAAGCGCGTCTTGTGTGCGGCCGCATAGCCCTGTGCGTCTGGCGCCACCCAGGTGGTGATGGATTCGAGGGCAATCGGCTCGGCGGCTGTACGTGTTCCCGAAGCCGGTGAACCGGATGCAGCGGCGGCAGCACTGGCGATCGGCTTTGTCCTGCGCGCATTGGGATCGCGCATGAAATCGACGTAGCGTTCCGCCACGGCGGTCCAGTTGCATTCGCGCGCAGCCCACTCTTTCGCGCGATTGCCCATGGCCTGCGCGAGCTCGGGATTCGACACCAGCACGTTGAGGAATTCAAAAATCAGATCCTCTTCGCCGGCCCCGGGAGGAACCTTCAGGCAGATGTCATCCGGCAGTTCGGAGAACGATCCCACATCGCTCACGATGACGGCTTTTCCCAATCCCAACGCGCGCTGCAGAGAGCCCGATGTTTCACCGACCGTGGGGAAGCGCAGGTTCAGGACGATGTCGCACGCACCCATGAGCTGGACGAAGCGGTTGATATCGGCATGTCCGATCAGCCGGACGTGCTCACGCAGCCCCAGCGAACGGATGATGCGATCGACCGGAAACTCTGGATGCGGCTCGCCGACCAGGATCATGCGCGCGCGCGGCTCTACTTTCACGAGCCGCCGCAGCGCGCGCAGCGATTCCGCGATGCGCTTATACGGTTTGATAAAGCCGAATGCGCCGATCAGCGGCGTGGTTTCATCGAGCCCCAGGCTTTCCCGCGCCGCATTGCGATCCGTTTCAGGCAGCCAGACGCCGTGCGGGACGACGGCCACCGGTCCTTCAAATCCCTGCTCGCGGACCATGTGCTCCACGAAATGGCTATGAACGATTACGGCCTTCGACGCGCCAAGCAGCCGCTTCGTCATCGGCACGCCTTCGTAATCCGGCCCGACTTCCAGCCGGCGCACGCGCGCGGCGAATTCGAGCGCCGCCGGGCCGCCGTTGAATTCGCATTCGGCGACATAGGCATCCCAGTCGTCACGCACGATCGTGAGATGTGCGACGAGGTGGTGGAGATTGGCTTCATGCATCACGACAAAACCGGGGTGCCGCAGCGCGGTTTCGTACACAAAATCGTGATACGGATTATTGCCGATGTGATAGAGAACGGCGTCGAAGCGCGCAGCATCGAACTTCCGGGCCGCGGCCGCGGAGTCGAAAATCCCGACATCGGCCAGGTTTCGAAGTTCGGCAACCAGCGCTTCCGAATAATCCGCGATGCCGCTCTTTGAAGGCGGCATGGGAGAAAACAGCGCGAGACGAAAACGGTTCAGCGGAGCAGCTCCAGAGAGAATTTTCCCATGGAGAGCGGCACCCGCACGGAGAGCGGAGTGCGGGCGGCGTCGCGGTCGAAATACGCGTCGAATGTAATATCTGAAGCCGGGCCGCGGATGTGGCAGACGATCTTATCCGACAAGACCGGCTTGCCGCCGACATTGATGGTGGCTGCCCCCGCGTATTCGAAGCTGCCGTTGTAGATGGCGCCGAACACGATTTCCTGCGCGAGCGGCATACGGCCCTGCCCGAGCTCGCGGCGGGCGTAGAAGAGAAAAGTCAGGGCATCGCGCACGCACGCCGAAACGTTCATCTTGCT
>DASZVV010000380.1:0-7923 GCA_035546955.1 Bryobacteraceae bacterium | reverse complement strand
CTCGTCGTTATTGCTGTGGCGCAGCGCATAGCCCCATGCCGCAAGATAAGCCCACCGCGCGCCGCCGGAAGTCTTCGGGTTTGGCGTGACCACGCCGACGCCCGGCTTCACGATGTCGCTCCAGTCGTGAATGTGCTTCGGGTTTCCTTTGCGCACCAGAAACACGATGGTCGATGTATATGGCGTGCTGTTATCCGGCAGCCGCGTCTGCCAGTTCGCGGGCAGCAGCTTCGCTTTTGCCGCAATCGCGTCGATGTCATACGCGAGCCCGAGCGTCACCACGTCTGCCGAAAGCCCGTCGATCACCGCGCGGGACTGGCTCCCGGAACCGCCGTGCGATTGATTGATCGTCACGTCCTGGCCGGTCTTCGCTTTCCAGTATTTGATAAAGGCCGCGTTGAATTCCTGATAGAGCTCGCGTGTGGGATCGTAAGAAACATTGAGTAATTTCACTGGGCCCCCTCCGGCTAACGCCGGCCCCGCCGCGAGAGCCAGCGCGAGAAATGCGATTTTTTTCATGACGTTTCGCCTTTAGATGAAGTTGATCTGGAACCGCAGGATGACCACTTTTTCTTCGGGTCGATTGCCCCCCGTAGCCGCCGTACCGCCGCCGCCGAACACGGAATTTCCGTAATCGAGCGACACCCGGAAGAGGCGGTTGAGATACCAGTTCAGTGAAGCCACGCGCTCGCGCACCACCCGGGCCGCCGCCGTGGGCGAGGCGAATCCGTCTGCAAAGAGCGCCTGATCCGCGCTGAACCCACCGGTGCGCACCGCAATTTCCCACGCGCCCCAGCCCCCATTTGCGGGATCGAAGGAATGTTTCGGTGTCGGGCTGGCGAAGCTTTTGTGTTCGCCGGTGAGGATGTAACTCGCCTGCACCTGCCAGGCGCGAAATCCGACGTTCGTTCGCGCATTGCCTTTTTGCAATCCTTCCTGCGTCAGCCCGTATTCGGTGTAAAGGCCGAAGGGGCCCGCGTAGTAGTAGGCCTGAGGCGCCAGGCGCGTGCGATGCCCGGCTTCGCTCACGCCTGAGGCAAACGGCAGAAACGAATTCTGGCCGAAGGTCTTGTAAGACGGCAGCGCTTCTCCATCTACGTTTCCGGACGTGGTGCCGATGCCGAATCCCAGACCGCGCAACGGACTCTCGTTATCCGGCGCGAAAGGCGTTAAAAAGATGCGCGCCGCATAATCGCGGTGTATGCTGGCCGCGGCGTCGCTGAGTCCGTTATCGGGCACGCCGTTGAAGACGCCGATCTGATAGCCCACCCGCCCTTTCACGAAATCTCCGCTCAACTGGAAGCCGATGTCGCGGCTCGGCACCAGCAGCGTCGGCAGACCGCGCTCCACGAAGCTGGTGTCGTCGTCCGATTGCAGCCGTTCCAGCCCGACCGGCGGCTTGAATTTCCCCACGCGCAGTTTGAAACGGCTGAAATACTTCAGCTCCGCATAGGCGTCATAGATGATCGTCTGCCCGCCCCCGAAGTCCGGCCGGATGAAGTAATCGACATAGTGATAGATCGTTCCGGAGAAAGTGGGGCGAACGCGCCGCAGCAGGATCGTATCGGACAGGCCGGAACTGCCTTCGCCGAAAGGTGACCGGCTGTCGATCTGGATATCGGCGCCGACTTTCAGCAGGAAATTGCCGTCGTTGGAGCGGATCGTGAATCCGCTGGTGTCAGCCGTCACCGCCGCGGCATTCTTTGCTTTCGCCGAGGCATCTTCGTCGGCGAGTTCCTTCTGCCGGGCGGCGACCTTCTGGGCCTGCTCCAGCTGGTCAATTTGCTGGCGCAATTGATCGATTTGCTGTTGAATATCGCTGGGTGCCTGGCCGAACGCCAAAGCGGCGGCAAGGGACACCCCTGCTGCGTAACGGATGAACCGCATCGAAATCTCTCCTGAATTGTGGGGGCTGCGAGCGAGCTGCTACGCGAGTAGTGACGGCGGGGTCAACAACAACAACAACGAATTGGACGAATCAAGTCCATGTCTATAGGGATTAGTGTATATAGAGCAAAGCCCAAGGTCAAGCAGAATTTTATTAATCTCGATGGACAATGGGGTGTTTGGAGCTGATCAGGTCGAATCCACATCCGGCCAGGAGCGCCACGGCCCCGATGGTGAAAAGAATGGAGTAAGATCCGGTTTTCGCAAAAAGGGCCGAAAGCAGGAAAGCGGTTGAGGCGTGAGCCACGGCAAAAGAGGCTGTCATCCAGCCCCAGATTCGTTTTTGCTGGCTGGCGGGCGCCAGTTCGGCGACGCGCCCCGCCGCAAGCGATACAATTCCGATGGCCATGCTCCCGACCCCGATTGACGACAGCGTCAGCGCTACTGGCCCATTCCAGAAGAGCGGAATCGCCACTCCGGCGGCCTTTGCGATGAGACTGCCCCGCAGGCTGCGCGAGAAGCCGATCCGGTCCGCAAGCCAGCCAGCGAGGATCGGCCCGGCCGCCGCGGAAACGCCGAGGAGCACCCAATAATGGTTCCCGGCCGCGATCCCGCGCCCGAGCCCGCGCGCGATGTAGTCCACCCAGAAGACCGTGTGCGGAACGAAGCCGATCGCGTTCGTCACGTAGGCGAGCAGCAGCCAGAACAGTACCCAGGAGAAGCTGCCACGCTCGGTGCGATGCGAGGACACTGGAAGTTCGCCGCCCCAGCCGTTCCACGCGGCAATCGTCAAAAGACCCGATGCGCCCCCGAGTGCCAGCCACGCGTCGCGGACGCCCCATCCGGCGAAGATTGGGATAACGGTGCCCGCGAGCGCCATGCCGGCGCCCACACCCGTGAAGAGAATGCCGCCGATCCGCCCGCGGATCTCCACCGGGATCGAAACCAAAACCGACGGCGCGCCGATCACCATCAGCACCCCGCCCGCGATCCCCGCTGTCAGCCGCCAGAACACGAACCAGGAATAACCGAGCGGCCACGCGCAGGCAAAGAAGCCGGCAATCACGGTCAGCATCGCGAGACGCACCGACGCCGCCACCTTCAACCGGTGCGCGAGAATTCCGGAGAACGTCGACCCGATGATGTAGCCAGCGAGATTGAACGCGCCGAGGTAGTCCGCCTGCGCGGCGGAGAACCAGCCGGCTTTGATCAGGATGGGGATCAGCGGTGGGTAGCCGAAGCGGCCAATCCCAATGCCGATGAGCAGGGCACAAAAGCCTCTGAAAGCCGAAAAATATGCGGGGAGATGGGGATTGGAGGCGCGAGTCGGGATCGAACCGACGAATAAGGGTTTTGCAGACCTCATCACACACACATGAAAAGCTCAGTAGATTCAGCGTATTACGCTGTTTGCCACCGCGGCCAGCCTGACAAAATATGGCGATCATGCCTGACATTCGCCACCTCCGCGGGAGATCGCGTCGAGCGCCAACAGCCGGATTGATGAGGGGATCTCGCTTACTCACTCGTCGCCTTTCTTCACCACCTCAGCGCTAGCGGCCCAACTCCCTGCATGGCGATAAGCCTGACAAAATGGAGCGTTCATGCCTGACGCTCCACCGTAGCTCGCAATTCTCGCAGCGCTTCATTCATTTCCCGTGCGTGAGTGGCGACCGGCAGCTTGCGGGCCTGAATGACGCGCCGCACCAGCTTTCGCTCCCGCATCATCCGAAATGCGCAGTCAACAGCTTCCGTGATCTGTGGGTCAGACGAACGGTTTTTGAAGCAGACGATTCGAAGCAAGCACCAGAACAGAACTACGAAGGGCACCGTTGCGTCGCGAGCAAGCAGTACGAAAACGCGCTCGTCCTCCAGGGCGTTCGCCCAGCAGCCCTTCGCCCGCTCAACGTGCTTAAGAGCCATCCTGTTTATCTCCCGTCGCCCGATTTACGGGCATCCTTTTCGCTTCGCGACTTCGCGTACTTCCAAACGGCGTCAGTTAGGAAGGGCCAGAAACCAATCCAGCGCAACACTCCAGAAATGACCTTGTCCAGCAGATGCAGAGCGAGCAGCGATAAGCCGCACAGACCGATGAGGATCACCAGACCGAAGCTACCGTTGCGCGCCAGTTCCAAATTCATCTCAAAAACCTCCGTCACTCATCCGCCGCTGCTTAGTTGTTCCAGTGCCGCTCGCGTCGCTTTCCATAACCCTCCCGCATCAGGCGATCGAACATCTCAAGATGCCGTTCGCAAACGTAAAATGTGAAACCGGGCTCCGGAACGCCGCGAGCCTGGCATCGGACCTTATCCGGGCCATCGATGCAGGTACATTGCAGTTCTTCCGGTTCGTCACTCATTGACCACCTTCAACCTCGCCCGCGCCTGCGCGGCCGCAAACCTTTCCATTGCCGCCCGCTGCGTTTCCGCCGTCGGATGCACATACCGGTAGATCGTCCGCAGCCCGTTGTGGCCCAGGATCGCCGCCACAGTTGGCACGTCGACGCCGGCCGCCACCATCCGCGTTGCAAACGTATGCCGGAAATCGTAGATCACAAACGACACCCCAGCCTCGATGCAGATCCGGTCATGCGTCACCTGCAGCTTCGTCAGATGCTCGCCCGGCCGCCGGTCGGAGGGGAACAACCACGCGCCCTCCAGCTGGAGCCGCGGCTCGATGATCGACAGCGCCCGCGGCGTGAGATTCAGCGTTCGACGCGCCGCTCGCGTCTTGCCGCCGGTGATCTGCAGCGTTCCCATCGCGAGATCGACCGCTTCTTTCCGCGCCGCCAGTAACTCTTCCGGCCGCGCGCCGAGCTCTAACATCAGCACCGCCAGATCATGCATGTTCGGCCGCCGCGTGGCTTCATTCAGATGCGATGTCTTGATAAACTCCGCGTGCAGCTTCAGCGCCGCCTCGAGGTACTTCCGCTCTTCCTCGATCGAGATCACGTGCTCGCGGACCGCGTCCCGGTCGCTCGGAACGCGCACCTGCGACACCGGGTTCGCATCGGTCAGCCGTCGCCGGATCGCCCAGCGGAACAAAACCGACAAGGCGTGCAGATCATGGCGCAGCGTGACGTCCTTGACGCCGTGCTCCTGTATTCGGAACACCTTATAATCCTCGAGCGCCGCGGCGTCGATCTCCGCCACTGGGCGCGCTCCGAAAAATGCGACGCACGATGCCATGCTGACTTTCAGCCGCTGCGACGTTGCCGGCTTCCCGCGATATTCCACCTGCTCAGCCCAGGCAATGAATTCGCCCGCCGCCCGATCGAACGGCTTCCGCCGGCGCTCGGCTTCCGTCTCCATCGCGGTCGCCGCCACCAGCTGCGGCTGCAGCAGCGCCTGCCGCTTCCGCTCCGCAAAGTTCTCGGCGGCGGTCCGATTTTGTTCTGAGGCCGCCAAACCGGTGTTTCCGCTGTGCGTTTCCCCGTTCGCTTCGAACTGGTAGTGCCACCACTTCCCGCGTACCCGGACGTTCCTGCCTTTGAGTGACATTGCAGATTCCTCCCCGGCGCCGCGAGGCGAGCCACAGCTCCACGGCGCTCTGGGAATACATTACACGCTTTGCGCTGATCTGGATCCACTCCGGACCGCGTCCGCCGCGCCGCCACTTCGCGAGCGTGTCGGCCTTGATCCCGAGAGCGCCGGCGACATCGGCATCGGAGAGCAGCGCGGCGATCATTGGATCGACTTCTCAGTCTCGGCCGGACTGTCTAACGCTGCGCCTACTGCAGCGTCCGCATTGCGCTCAAACTCGCCGGGACGTCCCGATTGACAGGCCGCATAATATTCATCCAGTTCCAGCTTGAGATCGCGCAGAAAGAGCGGCATATCCTCCGCAGCGGTTTCCGATACGCGGCGCGCAATCCCGTCCGCGCCTGCATAAAAAGCTGTGCGAATATTGCGCCGGTCGTCGCTGGAGGCGTCGACCGGTAATGCCGGAACGCCGATCTGATGCCACTCTTCGGTAACGTGAAGCCTCGGCTCCGGCGATTCCTCGCGATCGGGCCTTAACGCGGATCGCTGGATTACGAAGCCCAATCCAGCGATTCGCGCAACGTGACGCTCGTTAACCAGATCCCGGAAACGCGCCGCCTTTTCAGCGGACATGACGCCCTCACCGAATATCATGCCTTCCGGGTCGTCGCGCTGGTCCTGTATGCGAAGAACGAATGCATCGGCAGCCGCCGCGCTGACCGAAACTTCGAGCGCGAGCCCGAGAGGGTGAAAAAAGAGCCTATTCG
Organism: Bryobacteraceae bacterium; assembly: GCA_035546955.1. Classification (GTDB taxonomy): domain Bacteria; phylum Acidobacteriota; class Terriglobia; order Bryobacterales; family Bryobacteraceae; genus BOG-234. Next base: position 1,787 of record DASZVV010000380.1, on the reverse strand, counting down.
CCTCCTGCAGAATCCCGAGGTATATTAAGTCCGCGGCGCACAGGTAGTTCATTTCTTCACCGCTTTCTTCTTCGCGGCCTTCTTCGCGGCATGCACGGCGGACGGAAGCTTCTTCGCCGGCTTCGCTGCTTTCGACTTCGCCGGTTTCTCCACTTCCTTCGCGGTGCCGAGCTCTTTCTCCACCTCGCGGCGGATCTTCAGTGGATCGATCTTGTAGCGCTTCGCCAGCGCCATGAGCGATTGCGCCGCCCCGCCGAAATCTTCCATCACAGAAGTGGCCGCGATGAATTTCGCGATCTGAAGCTGAGTCGCAGACCGGAGCCATTCCTCGATTGCCAGATGCTCCTGCCATCGCACCGCCTCAATCGAGAAGATCTCGCACAGCTCCGGCGCGTCGCAGTCATCGTTGCCCCACAGATCCGCGAAACGCGCGGCCAATACGTCCCGCAGCGCCGACAGTTCGATCGTCGTCACTTTATCGAGCACCGCCACCAGAATCCGCCGCCGGATTCCCCGTTCCTTTTCCGCCTCTGCGGACGCCTTCTCTCTTTGCTCCTGCTCACGCTTCTGCAGGGCCGCCACGGATTCGGCTGACGGTTCTTTCTTGACCCGAATATGGATGACCTCACCGACATCGGGGCCATCCACCACAAGCGCGGTCTGAGCATACTTATCGGCCACCTTGGCGAGCTCGTATTGGTCACGCTTGAGCACGCCCTTGCCGGTTTTGCCGCCATATGAGGAATTGACGGAGAGCACCGTCTTGCCCTTCGCCTCGAGGTCTGTCCGAATGCGAAATAAGTGGTTGGTCGTTTTGTGCTTGTAGCACACCGCGTCCGTGCATAGATCCGGAGCCGATTCAAACTCGGGATCGAAATCGAACTCGAACCCGGGAATATTCGCGGCGCGTTTAGGGCAACTCTCGCAATCGCCCGCGCCCGCCACGAGCGTGCGATCGCCGCGATCGAATGGGCAGCCTTCCATATCGACGTAGACTTCCCGCTCGAGCGATTGAGCCAGTTCGCGGACCGTTGGCCGCGATCCTTCGTAATTTTTCTGAAGCGCGAATTTCAGAGCTTTCGCCTGCGCCGGCGGCTCCAGCCGTGCGATCAGAATTGCATGACCCGCGGTGATCTCGCCATCCAGAAAAGCCTTCCGGGCGTCGTCCGTCAGTGAAGCATATTTCAGGCGCTGATAGACATACTCCTTCGATTGCCCGATGCGCGCCGCGATATCAGCAACGCCCTTGCCGGTCGTCTTCATCCAGTCGCGCCAGCCGGCTGCTTCATCGAGTGGATGCACGTCCTCCCGGCCGGAGTTGTCGAAGTTAAGGATATCGAGCTTCTGTTCTTCCGTCAGGCCTTCGCGAACGAAGCAGGGCACCGCGGGCAGCCCTGCTTCATCAGCTGCGCGACGGCGACGGTTCCCGGCGAGGACCTCGAAATCGTCGGAGCCCTCCATGGGACAAACCACCAGCGCCATCCACGGCCGGAAGCCGCCCTCGCGGATGCTCTGCACGAGCTCGCGCTGCTTCGCGTCCGGATAATACTGCCGCGGATTCCGCGGTGACTCAACCAGATAGCCAATGGATATATAGCGCGGCGCGCCGATCTCCACACTTGCAGACGTCTGCAAAACCGGGGTACTCACAGGGCAAGCATCCTTTCGAAGATCGCGGCGCGTGAGCGGTGAACATGGGCGCGAACCTCCGCCTCATGTTTCTCGCACAGCTGCTCCTCATTCAGACCCTCGACCTCGCCCGCGCCCTCGGCTGAGACCGAGACCGA
>DASZVV010000379.1:0-36054 GCA_035546955.1 Bryobacteraceae bacterium | reverse complement strand
GTTCTCGGAAATATCAATGGCGCGGCACTGCTCGTAGAGCTTCTCGCCGCCGTCGGTTTTCCAGCGAAGCTCAACGGAGCAATCGGTCGCGCGCCGCTCCTCCGAGCGTTGGTGTGCGTGTACTTCGGACACATTTTTTTTATAGCGCGTGGAACGGGCAAGTCACCAGTATTCGTTGGTGAAACTATCGATGGTTAACGGAGATAAGATAGATGCACTATGGCGAGACTTTCTAACGTTTTACGGACCGGACTGGCGTTTCTGGCGGCGGCCGCGAGCGCGGCGGCGCAGGGTAATAACCCGGTCCTCAGCGAGAACACGACGAAGATTTCCGATCACGTCTGGGCCATCATGGGATGGCCGAATATCGGAATCGTCGTGGGCTCCAGCGCCGTGCTGGTGGTGGATACAGGACTCGGGCCGAAGAACGGCGAGACTATTTCGCGCGTTGTCGCGAAACTCGCGCCGGGCAAGAAGATCTATCTCACCACTACCCACTTCCATCCCGAACACGCTTCGGGCGAAACCGGCTTTCCGGCGGGAACCACGCTGATCCGCGACGCCGTGCAGCAGCAGGAAATGGAAAAGCACGGGCAGGAGATGATCGATCAGTTCGCCGGGCGCTCACCGCAGCAGAAGGAACTGCTCGCGGGCGTAAAGCCGCGCCAGCCGGACGAAACTTTCGATAAGGAGAAAACGCTCGATCTGGGCGGCGGGGTAATCGCGCGCCTGCTCTGGTTCGGGGGCGCGCACACGAAGGGCGATGAGCTCACGTTCGTGGAGCCTGACCGCACGCTGATTTCGGGCGACGTCGTGCAAAACAAAACAATGCCGAACATCTACGGCGATGGCGGCACGCCTTCGAGCTGGCTCGCGGTGGTGGAGAAGATCGAAACGCTGCATCCCGCGCACGTGCTGCCGGATCACAGCGCGCCCGGCGATGGATCGCTCGTCACGGAAGAGCGCAGCCTGATTTCCGACATCGTGACGCGTGCGAAAGAGCTGAAGAACAAAGGCATCTCCGCGGCGGATGCCGGACGGCAAATCAGCGAAGAGCTGAAATCGAAACACCCCGACTGGCCGAACACCAACGCGGGCGGGTTCGTCAACAGCGTTTACGCGGAACAGTAGCTTACTGGAGCCGGACGCTGCCTTTGCCGGCGGGGCCTTCGTAAACCAGTTCCACCTGATGAATGCCCTTCTGCTGCCCGGAGTACTTAAAGAAGATCAGGCCGGCAACAGGAAGCGCGCGGTCGCCTTCGGGAAGCGTGGCTTCCTGCACCTGGATTCGCATCGCACGCTCCATCTCCGGTGGAATGTGGACCGGGGCGGGCGTGGCGCCGAGGTCGTCCTGCTGACCGCCGGTGTTGAGGCCGCCGCGCGATTTTTCCTTCTCCTTCTGATCGGGCGGGGTCCACGAAGGGTCGCGCAGATTCCGGGTGAGAGCGGAGAATCCTTCCGTTGGAATGGTGGATTTTTTGCCATTAATGCGAAGCGAAAAATCCCCGGCGGAAATGATTGCATGCGCACCGGGCGCGCCGAAAACGCCAACTTCCACGGCAACGAAATCTTCCGTGGTGAGCGTGGATTCAAGCGTGGGAATATCGTGGCCGTCGAAGTCAGCGCCGATCGAGAGCGCCCCCACCTTGCCGTGTCCCATATATTCAGCCGCGCTGCCACGGGCGGGGATGCCTTTGGTGGCGTGCACGGCGGGAGTCTCCGGCGCGGGAGCTGTCTGCGCGCCGAGCAGGGCACAAAACGCCGCGGCCATCACACAGATGGAAAATCGAAGAGAAAACTGCATTTCAGTCACAGTCTACCGTACTCACGAGGAAAGGACTCATTCCATGGAACCACGAATCGATTACCAGAAAGCTCTTCCAGCCGACGCGCTGCGCGGGCTTTATCAGGTGGAACATGCCGTCCACAAAAGCGGAATCGAGGAGAAGCTCCTGCATCTCATCAAGATGCGCGCCTCGCAGCTCAACGGCTGCGCCTTCTGCCTGGACATGCATAGCAAAGACGCGCGGCTGGCCGGCGAAACCGAGCAGCGGCTTTACGCACTGAATGCGTGGCGCGAGACGCCTTTTTTTACAGACCGCGAGCGGGCGGCACTCGAATGGACCGAGGCGGTCACACAGATCTCGATGGATCATGCGCCCGACGATGTTTACGAAAGAGCGCGCCAGTTCTTCAATGAAGCCGAGTTCGGCGCGCTCACCATGGCCGCCGTGATGATCAACAACTGGAACCGGATCGCAATCTCGTTCCGCGCGGTGCCGGGCTCTTATCAGCCGTCGGCGTCGAAATAGAGCCAGTCGTAGCGCCCGCAGACAAAGGCGGTTTCAGGATGGACGGCTATCGGTCACCATAGCGAAGCGTGATGATCGACGGCTTCGCGCCCCCGGTAGTCACGATCACCATGCGGTCGTATTCGTCATCTTTCATCGGAACAAGTGGCCCCCCGAGCCGCTGAACAATTGCCGGAACCGTATCGGCATGACCGACCACAAGGACCGCTTCGCCCTCCGGCAGCGCTTTGAGCCGGGCAAGAAGCGCATTCGTCTCTTTTTGCGGAATGATCGAAGGCCGAAGATGGAACTCCTGAGCAGTGGGCCCGGCGGTCTGTTGCGTGCGGCGGACTTCAGTCGTGAAGACCGCCCGTATATTGGCGTCCCGCAGCATCGCTGCGAGTTGCCGGGCCCGCTCCTCCCCGCGCGGCGTGAGAGGCGCATCGGCGGTCATGGCGGCGGCGCGTTCGGCGTGGCGGACCAGAATAATTGTCGCCGCACTGGAAGGAGCGGCGAGCGTGAAAACCAAAATAATCGCGAGGATCGGCAGTCGCATGGCAGTTGTCCTTTCAAAAAACGAGATACCAGGCAAGGAGGCCCAACCCGGACGCCGCAACGCACCAGATGAGAATCGACGCGGCGCGATCGAGGTTCATCCGCGTTACAGCTGGGCTTCGCAGGAAAATCAGCCCCGTGCCGAAAAAGACGATGAGGTCGGCAATACCGTGCGTTACCCAGTGATGGCCGGTCAGCAAGCCCATGTATGTCTTCAATGGAGCCCAGGCATCTTTCGCCCATGCGAGCAGCGTATTGAACACGCACGCGACGGCGGCAGCCAGCGCGAAGGCCGAAACTCTCCGATTCATTCCGCCCCCTGATGCAGTCGCCCGCCGGCGGAGGCACGGAGGAAAGCGACCTTGGCTCCGTGATCGATAACGGCGCCCGCCCCCTCCACCGCAAGACCGGTGACAACGACAAGCGCGGCAACTGAAAGGACCATCTTTCGCGCCGGCCGGTTCTCATGAATGGGATCGCGCACCGCAATCGCCAGCAGGAACGAAAGAATAGCGGTAATGAAAAAGAGATGCTCCTTGGTTTCCATGAATATGTTGTGAGCGAAGGGCCAGGGCCCTTGAAGGATCATCGCTTTTTCCGCGGGATAAAAGCGCACGTACCAGTAGCCGCCGAGAATCCACGCTGCGCTCATGGCAACCGCGCCGATGAGCGCCGCCGTGCGCATACGCACCGCGGATTGCGGGGTAGCGTTGAGCGCTTCGACGAACACCCAGAGCGCGGCGGCGATACCGATAACGCCGCACGTGGCATGGCTGAGAAGAATGAGATCGCTTGCGGTAATGCTCATATCTCAAAACGCGCTGCGTACCTCCGGTGGGCCCAGCCGCGGCTGCATCGCGTGAGGGCCGGAAGTTTGCTGTCCGTCTTTGTCCTTATCGTCTTTTTTGCCCCAGGTCCAGTAGAGGCCGAGGTAGGCGTAGTTTTCGGTCTGGCCCGCGATCGAGTGGCCGTAGCAGAACAGAAGCTGATAGCTTTCGTCGCCGTGAAATTTGTAATAACCGCCGAAATCCAGCAGCGTGGAAGCCTGGGTCTGCGGCGTTGCGTCGCCTTCAGGGCCGTGCGAAAATGCTTCGGTGCCGAGTGTCCATTTTTTCCCGAGATCGCGCTGCACAAGCCAGCCCGCGAAAGGATAATTGCGGTAGCCGGGCACCTTGCTGCTGTAGACGACCTCGCCCCCGCCCCCATAAGTGGTCCACGGCCCCCAGCTCTTCTGAATCCATAGCGGCAGCTTGAACCATGCTTTGCCGACGCCGAGACCGCGCTCGGCATTTCCGGTGGGGAGTTCGAACATGACGAAAGTGCCGATCATCGGCCGGTGTTTAGACTCCTGAACAAAGCGATATTTAATACCGGTTTCGATGTCACCGAGTCCGAAGGCTCGCGCGTCGTCACGCGGGAGGATAGCGGCGGCGGGAATGATGATATGCAGGTGAACGTTCGGCAGCGCGCCCCAGTTGAATTCGACGGCGGGACCGGCGGTGTCCGTCTCCAGCGGAGTGCCGTCCGAGCTTGCGAAGGTATAGAACTCATAATGACCGTAGTCGATTGGTTCGGGATCGTCAGTCTGAAAGGGCGGGCCGGCCCAGGCGGATGCGGCGCACAGAATGGCCACGAGGGGCGCGGCGAGGATGAGCTTCGATTTCATCTAATCTTCCTGTTCTTCAATCAGTTCGTGGAAAAGCTCGCGGACTTTACTCAGCGAGGACCGCAGAGCGCGGCGGCCGAGCGCCGTTGCTTTATAGACCTTGCGGCGGGATTTGCCGTGCTTTTGTTCGGTGGAACGGAGGTAGCCCTTTCTTTCGAGCCCATGGAGGATCGGATAGAGCGTGCCGGCACTGATGCGGTAGCCGTGGCGCGCCAGCTCTTCAGCCATGGCTAATCCAAAGACCGGCTCCCGGACGGCGTGGTGGAGAATGTGCAGCCGGATCAGGCCGGAATAAAGATCTCGATCGTCCATATGTCGATAACGAAGTTCGATAACGAGACTCAGGGATGTTCCTGACTCTCTGATTCGAACAGGTGCACCTGAAAGACCGCTGAAGAAACGATTGAAAGAATGTGACGAATTCGCGGGGAGTCAGCGGTGCGAGCTGCACAAGGGCGCGAATCCGGCAAAGCCGGTGCACGCCCCACGTCATGCGGTCGAGCCATTGACAGTTCCAGCAATTAGTATCACAATGTAGACCATAAATGCTCGGAGAGTTCGAATACCTGCTTCTCACGGCCGCCGCCCGTTTGGGGGAAAACGCGTACGGCGTGCCGATCCGCGAGGAGATTGAGGCGGCCAGCGGCCGGCGTTGCTCCATCGGCGCCCTCTACACTACACTCGACCGGCTGGAATCGAAGGGCTTGATCAAAACGCATATGGGCGAGCCGACCTCGACCCGGGGAGGCCGTCCAAAGCGAATGGTCCGCGTAACGCCCAAAGGCGTGGCCGCCGCGACGCATTTCTACAATGCCGTGGCGCGCGTGAGCCGGGGCGTCGCATGGGAAACTCCATGAGCCGGACCTTCTGGCGGCTCGCAGGACTTTTATCGCTTGCGCTCGCGCCGGATGAGCGGAACGCCGTGTTGGGTGATCTGAGCGAATCCGGAGACAGCGGCATCAGAGCGCTCTGCGACGTGCTTGGGCTGGTCATCCTCCGGCAATTCGCCCCGTGGATGGGCTGGCGTCCGTGGCTCGCTTTGTTTGGGCTGGCGCTGCCGCTCGGAGTTTTGCTCGCCCTGAATAGCTTCATGGTTGACGGCGCTGCCGATCTTTATCTCTGGATAGCCCGGAACCACGCGACCATCGACCCCGCAACCCTGGAGCCCGGCTTGACGCTGCGCCACGGGTTTTTCCAAATCGCGGGCGGCTCTCTGCTGGTGGCTTGCTCGTCCTGGGTCGCGGGGGTCGCGCTCGGAAATCTGTCGCGCGGTGCGATAGCCGTGAACCGCGCCGCAATCTGTCTGGTGCCGGCGTGCCTGGCCCTCATGGAAATTTCGCGAAGGCGCGTCTACACGTACAGCGTCGCCGGATGGATCTTTCCGCAGAGGTTCTATACCGTCATCCTGCCTTTGCTGCTTTTAAGTAGCCTCGTGATTGCTCCCCTGCTTCGGGGGATATCCCGAAGCCGCGGATTCGCGATCACCGAACTGCGCGGCCGGATTTTGGCCGCTGCATCCACGATTATCCTGACGTTCGCATTCCAGCCGCTCCCCGCAGGCGGCCTTCGGTTTCTGTTTTTCGCCGGTTATTGGCCCGTTGGATATGTGATGGTGAAGTCGCTGCAGAGGAGAGACTGAACATGAAATTATGGACCGCTGGATTCACGCTGACCGTGCCGCTCGCCATTCTGATCGTGGGAGCCGGTGAATCGGGAAAAAGCGCCACGCCCGCCGCGGAGAGGAAAATGGCGCCGGCATTCCGGCTCGCCGACGCTTCGGGCCGCATGGTGACCCTCGCCGACTATCGGGGAAAGGTTGTTGCCCTGAACTTCTGGGCGACCGAATGCGGAGGATGCCGGCAGGAGATTCCCGCCTTTATTCAGATGGAAGATGCCCTTCAATCGCAAGGTCTCGCGGTTGTGGGCGTCTCGCTCGACATCATGTACGAAAACCTCAGGAATGCCGGCGAAGCCTGGGGCCGCGTCAGACCATTCGTGCAGGAACACCGGATCAACTACCCCATCCTGATGGGCGACGATGCGGTTCCCCGGGTTTACAACATCGAATCCATGCCTGCCACCTTGCTGATCGACAAAAAAGGCCGGGTTGCGGCCTCCTGGATCGGCGTCGTGATCAGGAAAAGCGAAGTGGAACCGGAGATCCGGATGCTGCTGCGCGAGTAAAGGGCCGCCAGCCTGCAAACCGGGCCCTCCACCCCACCATCCCGCCTCATCGCGTATATTGGCGGAGGACCCATTTATGCAGAACCGCCGATCCTTCGTGGTCACCACCGGCGTGACTTTGTTAGCGGCCGGGCGCGATCTCGCAGCGGCGCCGTCGCAGGCCGCCGCCTGGGACGAAGTCCCCAAAATCCTCGCCCGCATCAAGCCTCCGGTCTTCCCGAAGCGCGATTTCGACATCACGAAATATGGCGCGAAAACGGGCCAGGGGAACGATTCGAGCGACGCGATCGCCAAAGCCGTTGACGCCTGTAACAAGGCCGGTGGCGGACGCGTCGTCATCCCCGCGGGCGATTTCTACACCGGCGCGGTGCATCTGAAGAGCAACGTCAACCTCTATTTGTCCCAGGGCGCGACGCTGAAATTTATCCCCGATCCGAAAAAATATCTGCCCGTCGTCTTCACGCGCTTCGAAGGCACGGAGCTGATGAATTATTCGCCGTTCATCTATGCGATCGACCAGGAGAATCTCGGCGTCTCCGGCGAAGGCACGCTCGACGGGCAGTGCAGCCGCGAAAACTGGTGGTCCTGGACGACCCAGAATCCCTGGGGCAAGCCCGCGGGAGCGCCCATGGTGAACAGCCGCACTATCCTCACCGATATGGGCGAGCACGATGTACCGGTGAAAGAGCGCATCTTCGGCGAAGGCCACTATCTGCGGCCGGTTTTCATTCAGCCGACGCGGTGCAAAAACATCGTGATCGAGGGCGTCACCATCCATAACTCGCCGATGTACGAAGTGAGCCCGCTTTACTGCACGAATGTAACGGTTCGAAACCTGAAGATCGACAGCCACGGTCCAAATAATGACGGCTGCGATCCGGATTCCTGCAAAGACGTGCTGATCGATAACTGCACCTTCAGCACAGGCGACGACTGTATCGCCATCAAGTCCGGCCGCAATCGGGACGGGCGGCGTGTGGCTGCCCCCACCGAGAACGTGATCATCCGCAATTGCGACATGCAGGACGGCCATGGCGGACTGACGCTCGGCAGCGAGGTTTCGGGCGACGTGCGCAACGTATTCGTGGAAAACTGCAAGCTGAACAGCCCTCATCTGAACGAAGCGTTCCGGTTTAAATCGAACGCGATGCGCGGCGGCATCGTGGAAAACGCGTATTTTCGCAACATCTCGATCGGAGAAGTGTCGGACGCGATCCTGCAGGTGGATCTGCTCTATCAGGAAGGGGCGAAAGGGCCGGAGCATCCCATCGTCCGCAATATCGATATTCGCGATGTAACGAGCAAAAAATCGAAATACGCGCTGCAGCTTCGGGCCTTTCCAGGCTCGCAGGTCAGCAACATTCATCTGGAGCGCTGCGACCTGCAGAACGTAGCGATGGACGACGTGGTGGAGAACGTTCAGAATCTGACCCTCACGGACGTCAAGGTCAACGGCAAACCTCATCAATAGGAGAAACATGAAAAACGCAGGATGGACGAACAGAAAATGGATCGCGGCCGGCGCGGCGGCAACGCTGCTGCTCGGCGCCGCGGTGGTGAGCGCGCAGCCGCCAGCCGGATTTTCCGGACGTGGAGGGCGGGGCGGACGCGGCGGCTTCGGACGCGGCGGACGCGGCCCGGCGCCCCAGATTTTCGCGGCGCTCGATGCCGATAAGGATGGATCGCTTACGCGCGCGGAACTGAAGAGCGCTTTCGATGCCTGGTTCACCGCGGCCGATACGAAAAAATCCGGCGCGGTGACGGAAGCTCAGCTCGTAGCTGCGCTGCAGGGCCCACTGCCGATCGCGCCCATCGTGAACGCATTCGATACGTGGGGTAATTCCATTCCGCTGACGGCGGCGCAGAACGATGTCGACGCCATGATGGCGGCGCTGCCCACCACACCCGGCGCGAAGCCGCTGAAGGCGCGCAAAGTGCTGGTGTTTGCCCACACAGGCCCCGGCGGCTGGGTGCACGGCTCGATTCCCCTCACCGCAAAGACGGTGGAGGCGCTGGGCAACAAGGGCGATCTGTGGTCCACCACCATCAGCTACAGCCTCAACGACATTACTGCGGCGAATCTGAAGCAGTACGACGCCATTTTCCTCGACAGCACGACCGCCTGCTTCCTCGATGACGCCGACGCCAAAGCCACGGCGGCGCGGCGCGCCGCATTCCTGAATTTCGTGCGCAGCGGCAAAGGCGTGGCCGGCATTCATGCCGCGACCGATTCCTACCACTGGGATTGCACCGCGGCCAGCCAGGCAGCCGCCACCACGCCGCCTCCGGACGCCGACCATGTTCTCGCCACGCAGTTTCTGGCGCAGGGCGATGCGAACCACGACGGCAAGCTGAGCCGCCAGGAACTGGCGTCGCTCGCCGATAGCTGGTATGACAAGCTCGATACGGATAAAAGCGGCAAAGTCAGCCAGGCCGATTTCGACGCGCGGCTGACGCCCTCGGTGATTCCGGCCCCGGCTCGCGCGCCCCAGCCGTCGGCGGACGCCGCAGTCCAGCAGTGGCCCGAGTTCAACAAGCTCATCGGCGGGTTCTTCAAGTTCCACTGGCCCGATCCGCAGCTCATCACGGTGAAGATCGACGATCCGGCCAGCCCGCTGACCGCAATGTTCCACGGTCAGGAGTTCGAGATTCACGACGAAACCTACACGTTCAACCAGGATTCCTTCTCGCGGAAGAACGTGCACGTGCTGACCAGCATCGATTACGACAAGATGAGCGACGCGGACAAAGCGAGGGAATCGCATCCGCGCACGGATCACGATTATGCGCTCAGCTATATCCGGCGCGAAGGCAAAGGCCGCGTGTTCTATGAAGGACACGGCCACAGCCCACGCGTTTACGCGATGACTCCGATGCTGGAGCATCTCCGCGCGGGTATCCAATACGCACTCGGAGACCTGAAGGCGGACGACAAGCCCTCGGCGAACTGAGCGGGAAATCTGCTGGAAAGCGAGGGGTGAGGGCTGCGGTCCTCACCCCTTTTTTATTGGGTGCAAACCGGTTCCACAGGTGCGATAGACTATTCCACGGCACAGGAGACTTTATGAAGCCAACAGGACTTTCCATCAGGACGTTAATCGCGGCGGGCGCGGTGGGTACTCTCGCGCTGGCTGTTGGGATCGTGTATGCGCAGGCCCCGGGAGGATCGGGACGGGGCGGCGGCGGACGCGGCGGGCGCGGAGCCGGCACTCCCCTGGCAGAGGCCGTGGATACCAACAACAATGACGCCGTGACTCGCGATGAGATGAAGAAGGCGTTTGACGCCTGGTACGCGGCGGCGGACAGGAAGAAATCCAACGCGATCACGCAGTTCGAACTGCAGGTGGCGCTCACGCCGGTGTTTAACAGAGCGAAGCCCGAAGATATATCGGCCATGGACGCGGCCCTGCCTGCCACGCCCGGCGCGAAGCCATTGAAGGCACGCAAAATCCTCGTGTTCGGCAATGCAGCCGGGTTCATCCACTCCTCCATCCCGCTGGCGGCGAAGACGGTAGCGGACCTGGGTGAAAAAGGCAATCTCTGGACGACAACGGTCACCTATGACCCGGCCGACATCAATGCGGCCAACCTGAAGCAGTACGACCTGATCTTCCTCGACAGCACCACCGGCTGCTTCCTTGATGATCCGAAGGACCCCGCCGCCACCGCGGCCCGGCGCAAAGCCTTCATGGATTTCGTGAATGACGGCAAGGGAATCGCGGGCATCCACGCGGCGAGCGACTCGTATCACACCGATTGCTCGAAGGTGGGCGGAATGGGCGGCAGCGCCAATCCAGTGACCGTCTCCACCCTGATTCTGAAGGACGGCGACACCAATGGCGACCAGAAGCTGAGCCGCCAGGAGATGGACGCGCTCGCCAATACCTGGTTCGATAAGATCGACACGGCGAAGACCGGTACCGTCAGCCGCGCGGATTTCGCGGAGCGTTTCAACGCCGAGGTCAACCCGTCCACGGGCGGCGGTTTCGGCGGTGGCTTTGGACGGGGCTTCTCCGGGCGCGGCGGCGGCCGTGGCCGGGGCGCGGCGGAAACGGGCGAGAAGCGCGTGCCTCTCGGCCAGATGCCTCCCGGCACGGTGCTCGACTGGCCCGAATTCAACAAGCTGATCGGCGGCTACTTCAAATTCCACTGGACCTATCCGCAGCTCATCACGGTGAAGATCGACGATCCGAACAGCCCGCTGACCGCGATGTTCCATGGCAAGGAATTCGAGATCCACGACGAGACGTACACGTTCGCGCAGGATTCCTACACGCGCAAAAATCTGCACATCCTGACCAGTATCGATTACGACAAGATGAGCGAAGCGGACAAGGACAAGGAACCCGCCGCCACCGGCCGTACCGATGGGGACTACGCCCTGAGCTACATCCACCGGCAGGGCAAGGGCCGCGTGTTCTACGAAGCGCACGGGCACGACGAAAAGATCTACGCGATGACGCCCATGCTCGAGCATGTACGCGCGGGCATTCAGTATGCGCTCGGCGATCTGAAAGCGGACGATAGCCCGTCGCAGAAGTAGCGCCGGTCCATTTGTATTCGAAGAGGCGGAAGCGGGAGAAGTCCCGGCTTCCGCCTTTTTTTGTTCACGAGTTTCGAAAAATTTTAAGCCGCCACGTTGCAGAGACTTGCGGCGGAAACACCGCTATTCGCGCCGGGATTTCGTTACCCAGCGTGCTAGTTCTGTTGCCGTATGGATTCGCGATACACGCCGCCACGAAACCGCCGTCACCCGATTCCCATCCGCGAAAGCCTGGCGAGTGCGCTGGCTTCGAAAATTGTCGGACAGCCCGATGCCATTGAGGCGCTGGTCCCCTGTGTCGAGATGTTCCAGGCGGGACTCTCGCCGGAGAACCGTCCGGCAGGCGTGTTCCTGCTGCTCGGCCCTACCGGCACAGGCAAAACCCGGACTGTGGAAGCGCTCGCCGAAGCGCTGCACGGGAGCGAGAAGAATCTGCTGAAGCTCGATTGCGGCGAATACCAGATGGAGCACGAGGTGGCAAAACTGATCGGCGCGCCGCCCGGATATCTGGGGCATCGCGAAACGCAGCCGGCGCTCACCCAGCAGAAACTGGCTGCGGTGGCGAGCGAGAAGTGCCCGCTCTCGCTCGTGCTGTTCGATGAGATCGAGAAGGCGGCGCAATCGATGGCGCGGCTGATGCTGGGGCTGCTCGATCGCGGCATCCTGCGGCTGGGCGATAACGGCCAGGTCAGCTTCGAGAAGGCCATCATTTTCATGACCAGCAATCTGGGGGCGCGAGAAATGATGCGGGAGATCGCGCCGGAGATGGGATTTCAGTCCGCGGTCACGCCGAAGGCGGAAGACGTACTGCGCCGGCTGGAGCGTGTGGCGATGAGTGCGGTGCGGCGGAAGTTTTCACCGGAGTTTGTGAACCGGCTCGATCGCGTGATCACGTATCGTCCGCTGGAGGCGGCGGATCTCGCCGCGATTGTGGACCATGAGATTGAGCGGCTGCAGCGGCATATTGTGAACCGGCTTGGCTCCCGGGCGTTCGCGGTGGACGTGCCGTATTCGGTGCGGCAATGGCTGCTCGAAACCGGTACTTCGCTCGAGTACGGCGCGCGCGAGTTGAAGCGAACCGTGCATCGCCACCTCACGCAGCCGATCGCGGCGATGGTGACGCGCGGAGTGATCGAAGAGGGGCAAACAGTGCGCGTTTCGGTGCGTCCGGACCGCGGTTCGCTCCTCGTGCGCCCGTCGCGAAGAGCGCCGGACGAGTCACCGAAAGTGGCGTAGTAATATACAAGTGCGGGGTGGAGCAGTCTGGTAGCTCGTTGGGCTCATAACCCAAAGGTCGAAGGTTCAAATCCTTCCCCCGCAACCAAACCAAATCAGTCGGTTACGAGTTCCTCGGCGCGCTTCCCAAGACCACTTTAGGCCACAATAGCGGATAAATCCGCTTTCGCGGTCTCTGTCGCAACGGTGGGCCTTTCAGCAGGCTTCAATATCATTTCCACCACATTGGTGTGTGCCTGCCGCTTACCATCGCTCATCGCCCTGCCATAGACATTCATCGTGGTCTGAATGCTGGCGTGGCGCATCAATTCACGCTGTACTCCAATTGGCGCTTCGGTCTCATCCAGCCACGACCGATAGCTGTGACGAAAGGTCTTCCAGCCGACACCAAATGGGATCTCCGCAGCTTTGGCCGCTCGTTTGATGTGCGTCTTTTGAATTTCCTCCTGATGGAATGGCTTATCGGTGGCAGGATTGGCGAATAACCATCCCTCCCGCACCTCGTAGCCCCCTTGCCTATAAACCAACAACTCGCGGGCCAATTCCGAAGCGATCGGTATGGTGTCGCGTGAGCACTCTGTCTTCACGTCGCCAATCCGGCCATGAACGATGCTACGTTGCACCAGCAGGACTGATTTCTCAAAATCGAAATCACCCCACTGCAAACCAACAATCTCGCCCGCTCTCAAACCCAGACATCCGGCGATCAACACCATAGTGCGATACGGCTCTCGAAGATGCGTCAGTAGTTTGTGGAACTCACCCCCGGTCAGAACGCCTGGCCGCTGTAGTCTCTTGCTCACATCCTTCACACGAACGAGGAGCATCGGGTTCTGCGATATCAGTCCCCATCGCTGTGCGCAATTGAAAATCACCGACATCACCGCTTTGATGTGACCCCGTGTCCTCGGGGCGAGTTGGAGGTGACTCAGCCAATCCTCGACTGCCATCGTCCCGACTCTCGTGACCGTTGTTTCAGCCCACCGTGGGCGGATGTATCGATCAATGAACGATTGGTATGAAACACGTGTTGAATATCGTGTAGGCATCTCCTCCTTTTCGTAACGCGAGATCAAAGCCCCCACCGTTGAAGCCGTCACTGGCCCCAATGGATGCTCCGCGTTGATCCTCAGCAATATTCCTTGCACCTCGGATGATTTGCGGGCGGCGGCCTCGCTCGGATAATCGCGAAGCGTTCCGACGGTCACGGCGCGCAAGGCACGCCCCGCACCGTCTGGACGGGGTTCATAATACCTGAACTCCCACACCCGCAAACCGTTTCCCCGACTCTTCACTCTCAGACTTCCGTTTTGATATCGCGTGCGTGTAAACAAGACTTGCTCTCCTGATTTACGGCACGAGTGGCGATTGAGAGTTTACCCTTGGGCGAAGCCAATTGTCCAATTCGGACGCCCGAAAGCGCCATAGGTCCCCGATTCGATGAGCTGGAACGGTTGCGTTGCGCGCCATTCTCTGTAGCGTCTTTGGATGAATTCTGAGAAGTGCAGCGGCCTGAACCGAGTTCAGGAGCGGCTCGAATTGATCATCCCGCTTAGTGGGCTCCAGATCGAAGCCGCGCTGGATTTCAATTATCTCCTTGTGATTACCGGTACCCATTCGTGCCTCCTCGCAGGACCTAATCCCGTACCTTCCTGGAGAGGTTCTAACCGGTTGACAAAAACCGCAAACCCAAATCCGAGAATTTCTCAGCGTGGGGGGGTACCAGCCCCTCCCGAGGAATCGCATGGCGAGCCTCCAAACGCCGGGAATTTTGATTAAAATTGTTTAACATTCGACATGACGTCGTTCGCCTATTCGTGCAATGGCCCGTATGGCCCTGGACAGCACTTCTTGAGGGGGATACGTGTCCCATGCCGGGCCGACCCGGTGGTTTCTGGAGAGTTTCCGGGCTCCCACTGCATGCCTATGCGCTCCTCGTCCGGACTATCATATGAGCAGAAAACGACGTTGAGACCACAACCGAAACCCGCCGGGCAAAACCAGGCATGGCCTCTGAAACGTAAGCCCGCTAGTTGGTCGGCTACCAGGTTTATCCGCGCACTCCATCGTGGCGAAAACTCCTATATCACATTCCACCGGAAGCATGGCGACGATTTCAAGAATCTGTTCTCGGTCCGGCCCCCCAGCCTCGACAAGTTTTCCGTTCGCCTGAGCAGCTTGCGTGCGGATTCGTATTTCAGCATCAACGGGTTCTGGCGTCGTGAACTGGAAAAGAAGAACCCAAAAGGATTGATCAAAGGTGTTTCATCGCGGCGAGTGAAGCATGTGCAGTTTCTGAACGCAGCTTATTCCGATATTGATTGCTACACTCCCAGTCTCCATCTTGACCTCGATTCCGCTTTTGCGAAAATCGGGCATCTGATCGCGTCGGATAAAATCCCGCCGCCGAGTTGCGGCCTAGTCAGCCGCGGTGTGTGGCTGTTCTGGCTGCTGCGTGACGAGGACGATCCTACGAGACCTCCTCGGGGCAATCCGCACGTGCGGGATGTGTACCGCAATGTGATGCGGGCAATCCTCGACGTTCTTGCTCCCGTCGGAGCGGACAGTAGATCCATCGATGCAGCAAGAATGACCCGAATTCCGGGATCGATCAACACTAAGCGAGGCGTAAAAGTACAAGCGTTGTGGCCCGGTCGCGGAGATCCGCCAATTTACACACTTACCGAACTCTGTCGCTATCTTCACGTGGAGCGAGTTTCGGCCACACACATCCGAAAACATACGGCACCGGCGGTTGTGGGTGATCTGCCATCTGGAAAAAAGCCAGGCAACTCGAACGGCTGGGCCAGAGTAAACGCCCAAAGGCTGCGCCAGTTTCGCGCACTGGAGAAAATGCGCGGCGGCTTCAAGGACGGCTGCCGAAACCATGCGGCTCTTATTTACGCTCAACTGCTGACTGCGCCATCGTTGACGTCGATTACGGCAGCAACGCCGGACGACCCTTCCACAGGCACCTACAAGAAACAGGTTGCCGAACGAGTGGCACGATTCGGAAAACGGTGTGCCCCGCCCCTTACCGACAGCGAAATTCAAGGGGCGCTCCGAAGCGGCACGAACAAACTGCGAAGTCGCAACTCAAGGGGCAGCGGATCGATTACGAACAAGACAATCTCGGAATGGCTCGAAATCACGATGGAGGAGCACAAAGCTCTGAAAAAACAATTCGGGCGATATGCCTGGAGGCCATCCCCAACTCACTCGATTCGTCCTGTGGATGATCGCCGCAATGCGATGAACAAGATTTTCACAGCCATGGAAGAATCGATCCCCTCGATTCGCCAGGTGGTGAGATTGCTGAAGAAGGGAGACCCCTCTTTCTCTGTTTCTCCCGCGCAGGTGGCAAAAGATTACAAAGCGCTGGGCCTGGTTAGACGGTCTGGTCGATGGGTAGTCATGGAATCCAACTCAGCATTAAAGGGTGTCGCGCGCCCACGTGAGCCACTATTAACCAGTCTTCCCGCTCTATGACCATACCCTGTATACGTATCTCTCTCAATAGGCCTCCCCACCCTATATGACCACCTATGGTGTACAGGCATCACATGGCCTTCGCTGACAAGATCCGTTGCACCGTCATCGCGCTCACGCCAGTTTCAGCGGCAATCTGTCGGATGCTCAAGCCACGACCTTTCATCGCGTGGACCCGTTCGGGACGCACCGCCGCTCTAGGGCGACCAAGCACCTTTCCCTGTGCGCGCGCTCGATTCAAGCCTGCGACGACACGTTCCTGAATCCGCACGCGCTCCTGTTTGGCAATTGCCGCTAAGATGGCGAGCACGGCATCCCTGAAGACGCCCACAGATCGCAGGTATTCCTCACGATAGCTGAACCATTCCACGCCGTTCGACGTGAGCCGCTGCAGATGGCTGAGCGTCTCCGTCACTCCTTCACGTGAGAAACGGTCCAACGACCAGAACAGAATCATGTCGAACTCTTTCCTCGCCGCCGCCTCAAACATCCGCTGAAAGTCGGGCCGGGCTGCGCTCTTTCCTGACGCAGTATCGACGAATTCGCCCGACAGTTTCCATCCTTCGTTTTTTTTGCGCGCTACGAATTGGCGAAGTTCACGAAGCTGATTTTGATGGTCCTGCCCCTTATCCTTCGTACTCACCCGCGCGTACAGTGCAACCCTCATGTCCCGAGTGTACCACTAACATATGATTTTGATACTGCTATGGACAACACCGGGGGAGCTTTCTTGTCAATACCACAAGGTCTCGAAATCTCCGAGGTTTTTGATACAGGACTAGTCCCTGAATAGGGTCCGAATCGAAACGCTTAGCGCGTGCGCAATTTTCAGGAGTACTCGCACGGAGGGATTGGCTTCGCCCTTTTCGAGCGCGATCAGATATGTACGATGAATTGTCGCGCGCGTTGCCAGTTTCTCTTGTGTCCAACCTCTCGACTCGCGCAGTTCCGCAATCTGCTCACCAAGAGCCCTCAGAACTGCACTATCAGTGCGCAACTATTCATCGTTGCGAGAAGTCGCGCTCCAAAATGTAGAATATAATCTACCAAATGGACTTCCATGGTCGCCTGCAGAACGGGCTACATCGGCTGGCGCTCGTGATCGGCTGTCATCAACTGCCTCAACGCAGCTACTTCATTGGCGGCAGACAGGTCCCGTTGTGCGCTCGTTGCTGTGGGCTCCTTTTCGGAGTTGTTATCGCCCCGATATGGATCAGCGATGTCAGCACGCTTCTGTCGTTCTGCTGCGTCGTGCTGTTTTTGGGAGACGGAGCATCGCAGATGTTTCAGTTGCGAGAAAGCACCAATTGGCTGCGCTTCGGAACCGGGACAGGCTTTTCGGCGTCAGTTCTAGCACTTCTTTGGAGGTCGTTCAGTGTTTGAGTATCATACCGAACGCTTCTCAAATGATGCCGCTGGCCTCTCGGAGAAGGATTCATTTTGCGGACGCATGGCAGATGATGGATGGACAATCGCGTCGGAATCTATCGAACCGGGTCACCTGAAAGGTAGTCAAGCTTGTTGCCTGGCTACTCTTTGCATTCCGTTGGGCTTCGCTGCGGGCAGGACAACGGGCACTATCGTTGTAACGTTCAAGCGGGAAGGAGCAGCAGCCAATGCCGATGGCCATCGAATGACCAGACGCGCAGGACGCTCAGCAGCAGCACGAATTGGAAACGCTTTAGGCAGAACCTTTGCCTCGCGCCGGACAAGTGGGCGGGGGGCCGGGGACACGTCTCCAAGGACCACCGCCCCCAACGATCCCGCAACAGATGCCCTAATCGACCGCATTATCGGGGAAAAACAGACCGGACTCAAGGCGACAACCGGACGCTGCAATCATTGCGGGGAAAGCACTGCCGTCGATTCACGATTCTGTGGGCATTGCGGCAACTCATTGCAGACTATACGGAACAACACCTCGCCGCTCTAACAAAGACCGCCATCTCCGAGGAACATCCACCTCGCTCCTTACGCGCGACGATGCGCGCAATCCCCAAGCCTTCCTAGCAACAAACGACTTTCGCACTTCACCAAACCGACGCCAGGTCTGGCAGTTTCAGTGACGATTCACGGTCTGTTTCGCGAAATCTTGCCCTTTCCGAGTTCGGGGTTCTGCTCGAAAAGCCTTCCCAGCATATCTGCTACAAATCTTCCGGTTGCTCGTCAAGGATGCGGCTGCGCAGGTTTTCCACGATGTCCCGGGCAAACGCTATATGCGCGTCATCCTCTTTTGCGAGCGCTGCTTTGTCGTCCGCCCCCAACCCAGATGGCTCTTGTCCACGATACAGGCCCGGAAGAATCTCGAACATCCCGCGAACTGGTCCACTGTTATCACACATGAGGTTCGACTTTCGCCGGTACTATTTTGACAGCCCTGCACCAACCTCGTCGGCGAGGCGCGATCAAACGCATCGAATCGTTAGGGGCTGCCAGAAACGCGCCAGAACGGCAGAACGGCCCCAGAGCACTTCGCCAAGAGATCAGGGCAAGTGAATACACACCGACGGCAAATCGGCCATAGTGCCGGGCCCCGGCGTGCAGCACAGAAGGGTGTTACGATTGTTAAGATTTTGGCTGGCGCGTGGCATGCAATTGCTATTTGTTGCTGATCCAGCGCAATTACGTCAAGGTGTACCATAGCTGCGGTTCGTTTCGACGCGATTTCGATTCGATTCGATTCGATCTCCGTAACGCATAAAGGAGAATTCTCTTGCCGCCACCAGCCAAAATCATTAGCCTTCTCATGACGGAGACAGATGATGAGTTGCGCTCCGCCTTCTTTTCTCTAAAGAACCGACGACAAGTCGCAGCACTACTCCACGTTTCGCCCCAACAACTCACCTACCACATCTTCATTGCCCCTATTGACCGCCGATATAAAAAATTTCAAATCGGCAAGTCTTCTGGTGGCGTGCGGGACATCTGCGCCCCGGCGACAGCCTTAAAAATCATCCAGAGAAAACTCTGCCAGGTCCTTCAGGCGGTTTATAATCCCCGGAATCCTGTTCACGGCTTCGTGGAAAAGCGAAATGTGCTCTCCAATGCCAGTGTCCACCTTGGCGCAAAGTTTGTTTTGAACATCGACCTTGAGAATTACTTTCCTTCGATCAACTTTGGCCGAGTTCGCGGAACATTTATGGCCAAACCATACAGTCTTCCCAGTGATGTGGCCACGGTTCTGTCGCAGATCTGCTGTTTCGAGAACTCCCTTCCCCAAGGCGCGCCAACCTCTCCTGTCGTCTCCAATATGGTCTGCGCGAGACTTGACGCTCATCTCCAGAGCCTCGCGACACGCTTCAACTGTCTTTATACCCGATACGCTGACGATATTACATTCTCGACGAAGGCTTCAGTATTTCCTGCGGCACTTGCCCGAAACGTTACGACGCCCGCAGGAGCCGAGACCGTGGTAGGCACTGAGCTTCAAAGAATAGTCGCAAGCAACGGCTTTTGCTTGAATTCGAAGAAAACACGACTGCACGGTCGATCCCGGCGGCAAGAAGTGACAGGAGTGACCATCAATGAGTTCCCCAATGTTCAACGGACCTATCTAAATCAAGTCCGCGCGATGCTACACGCGTGGAAGAAGTTTGGGCTAGAGCACGCTGCCTCCGAATTTGCGAACTGCTATCAGGCGAAGGACCACAACCCCACCTCCTCTCCGCCGTCATTCAGCCGCGTGATAAAGGGCAAACTTGATTTTCTAACGTTGATTCGGGGCAAGGACGATTCGGTGTCTATCCGCCTCCTCCGTCAATATTCGAAGCTAAACCCGTCCTATAGATTCACAGCGACAATCGGGCCGCGCACAAATGTCGAACTGGCTTTCGAGGCCGTTTGGGTGCTTGAAGCACTGGAAGATGAAGGCTGCGAGTTGTTCACGGAACAGGGTACAGCTTTTTTTCTGGCAGGTGTAGGACTGGTCACATGTGCACATGTTCTTACGCCCAAGACGATGGCCATACGTCCCGTGGAACCGCATAAACGTTATCCGATCAATGTCATTGCGACCGACTCTCACGTGGACCTCGCGGTCGTCAGCGTACCCGGTATCGATCATGAGATTGATCTGTTGGCTCGCAAACCTGAGACTTTACATCAATCAGACCCGGTCTTCGTCTTGGGGTTTCCTCATTACTGTCCCGGGAATCAGTGCGCTATAAAAGAAGGGGCGATAACAGCATTCCAGATGGTGTCCGGAATTCGTCGCATTCTAGTCGATGCCCACATCATCGCGGGGAACAGCGGTGGCCCCGTGCTGGACGCGAACAATCGCGTGATTGGCGTCGCAGCAAAGGGTGCATTCTCCGAGGACGGCGCAGCCGCTACATCCAAGCACGAGGTTATACCGATAGACGCGTTAAAGCATTTGGGATTTGCCCAATTCGGTGATGCTGTGTCGGCAGTAAATGCGTAAGCAACCGTGCGAATCTCTTTGCTGAGTCGAACGTTCGACCTCGGTGTCTCCCGCCGCACCCACTGGAATAGCGCACCACAGCTCCTATAGCTCACTAATAAGCGTCCCAGACGGCTCGGGCCGACGTCCAGGGCCGTTTCTTGCGCGGAACCCCTCGCCGTCCATCTGCCCCCGCTGACCCGCTCGTACGCGAATGCCCTCTGAGGGTAGAAGCTTCGGAGCGAAGTCAAACTAATTTCTGGAGAAAAAGTATCGAGACTGAATGCAAAGGATTTAGCATTTCGCACTTGGATCATCAGGCAATCGCAAGTCATAGATCACTTGGCCGGTCTTCTTTCCCAGACAAACGGCCAATGTCGCTGTCTCACCGAACGGAATCTCGAATTGCCACGGAGCTGGGGCTGTCGGTCGTGGGTTGATTCGCGCCGGAAGAAGCTTTTCAAATTTTTCAAGTCTTCGCCACGATTGTTCAACTCTATCGTGCGGTGCCCATCCCAAGCCTCCATCGCACAATTGCCACAGCGAACCATCATCCGTTTCGAAAATGATATTGGAATGCCCCGAAGTCGCCGGGACCTCGTACACATGCACGATAGTTTCCTGTTTTCTTGGAACTCGTCTCTCAGGCAAAGGATCAGGACCTTCTGACATTCCGCTCCTGATAGCATCAAGCTCGGCGGCGATGATCTCCGGCGTCAAACCTGAACGCTCGTGATAAGGGGCAATGATCGTCTGGATCTTTCCGTCGAGTTCCCTAAACAGCTCGGTGTCCTCGGAGAGTTCGGCTATCATGGCTTCGATCCCGCTCACGCGCGCCATCAGATGAACGCGTTCATACCAAAAGTGATGAGCAATGAAATTCCTGCGACGTAACGCAATGCCAAGTTGATCAAACAGTTCAGGCACTAGGACGGGCTTCATGTGACGCAGCAATTGGCCCAAGGTCATTTCGAAGGCAACTCTGAGGTGTTCCTCAACTCGGGAGTTCAGTACGGGTCCGTTTGGGGGAAGTTGAAAGGCGCAATAGAGATTGCAAAGGCCCCGATGCAATACTTCCGCCATGTAGTACGCCAAGCCGAATCGGGCATAGACCTCTTGGAGGTCTTCTGAACTCGGGCTGCGTTCAGACTGATCACGTATGTGGTTCATCATGTCTGATCCGTTTCCAACAAGATTGGTCTGCCCGCCAAAGCTCCTATAAGCTCACCAGAGCCGGCCGATACATTAAGCGCGGCTCCCGGCCACGTTACGATTAGATCAAATGATGCTTGAAGCAGGCGACGCACCCAAGCTCACCGATTGGCTGGCGGGCATTGGTGCTGCCGTGGCTGCGCTGGCCGCTTTGGTCGCTGCTTCCGCTGCTGTCTATGCAGCAATTTACACCCGCCGAGCTGCGGATGCGTCGGCAAAGGCCGCTGAAAAAGCTGCCGAACAGGTCGAATTGCAGCGCCCCCGCCCCGTCATCACGGCGACGTGTCAGTGGTCTTTCTCCCAAACTCGACGCGATACCGTCCCACGGGACAAGGAGATTGAACTGACCAATATCGGGAACAGCCCGGCCTTCGATGTCAAAGTGAGCCAAATCGAAACACCCGATAAGGCAACCCGGCTGTTAACAGAGGAAGTAGCATATCTTTCGCCCGGTGTGGCTCACAAATGTGCGCATCGGGTTGAGCCCGCGCGCGGCGTCGTGGGGATTTTGGGCGGCGCTGGCTCATTCGTCAACGACCTTGTCAGCGCGTTTGACGAACAAGGCCGTAGTGAAACGTTTGACATCAACACGCCCCACAGCGTTCCTTTCACGCTTTCGTATCGCGCGCTGGATGGTCGAATCTTCGAGCAGCCTTACTCGTTCGTCGTCTATTTCCCCCAGCTTCGTGCGTGGATTGAGCCCGTGGGGTCACTTCTCAGAAACAATCTGAGGTAGACAAGTCGCGCCATCTACTGCGCGGTGGTGCATCTGCGCCGTTCTGAATCTTTTTCAGGCTTGCTTGAAATGCCTCGTAACGGCCTTAGCGCGCCCGTACAGCATTTCTCTGACCTCTCCCATGGAATCCACGGCGCACACTTTCTAAAGCCTGTTCGCGGCCAAATCCGCCCAATCCGACATTCTCCCGATGATTACTGCCAACGGCACCGGCTACCTCCGTCTCATCAGGACCGGTGGCGCGGAGAGTAAAGTTCGTTGCCGTAATGTCGGCCCACCCAAGGATGCGAGAGAATAGGTCATTTCCCCGTGCGGACTCGCCCATGCAGATCGACCTCGCCAGCATCCAAACCCTCGCAACTTACGCCGTGACCACATTCGTTACTGCCGGTATCGGTGCATATCTCGCTTCGTACTTCAAGAAGAAGGGCGAGAACCTCGCCACCCACGAGGACATCGGCAAACTCGTCGATCAGATGAAAGCGGTGACACATGCGGATTCCGGACGAAGGCGAACACGATTCCGGGATGAAGCCGAACGGCATTCCGGGATGATTCCGAACGCGATTCCGGGATGAACGCGAACACCGATTCCGGGATGAAGCCGAACACTTTTTCTTCGACCCCGGAATAGCGTTCGCCATCATCCCGGAATCGGGATCAGCAGAGAAACGCTGGACAAAAACAACCGGCAGGAGATGCTTCCCCTATCAAAGGGAGGATCGGATTGCCGGGCCGCTACGATCCGGATCTGAATCCGACCTACCAGCAGATGGCCATACGCTTGGGGTCGAAAACATGCGGACGGCGCACGCGTCGCTCGAAGCGGTCTCACCCGATCTCTTCAAGTCAATGTACCGAATCGCGCTGGTGTGCGGGCCAGAGGAGAGGAAGCGATCCGAGCATCTCCATCAGCTAATGCTCGCCACGTATCCCGGAATCACAAATAAGCGATACAGCGATGTCGTCGCCATGACGCCTGCCCTTGGCCGCGCGACTGACGCTACTTTAGCCGCTGTACGGCACGAACTGGGCATGGACGCGCCGAATCCGATGGCTTCCCTTCAATCGCCCGATTCTTCGGAAATTTCCAGCACCTGATTCACCAAACTTTGCAACACATCGGTGAGGCTGTCAAGGCTGTCGCCGTGGGCGTCAATGTCAAGCCCCAAAAAGCTGCGCCAAAAGCTGCTCGCATTTTGACCCATGGGAACCGCACCGTAAACCGCTAAACGCGGCTCGGCGTTCGGCACGCCATAACGAATCTCACGGCCAAGTCGGTAAGGGAAATGCTGTTAGTCCTGATGATGCCGAAAGGCTTACTGACACTGACAGAAACATAGTTCGGGGCAATTAACCCATTCCGAGTCAGAGTATCTGCGGCTACTTTGAATGTGAGAGTCTCGTCGTCTCGCCACTCGATATAGGCTGAGTTGTCGGGTCGTAGATCCTCAGGCCTGCGCCCGAGAACGGTGCATTCGAACGCGATCCGCAGCTTCGTGTCGTCAAACTCAAACGACGTCAACGGCGGGCACGGAGACGCGTGCCGTGAAAGTTCCTCAGCATCTCTCACTAAGGCATCCAGGAACTTCACATCGACCGATGTCAGTTCTTTCAGAATAACTGCGAATGACGGAAGAATCGGACCAATTCGCCGTGGATCGGCAGCATTCGCCATCAGGTTGGCCCAGGTTTCCTGCAGGTGTTCATCGTCTTCGAGCAGGGCTTCTTGAAGTGCCGGAATCCATATTTTGTCCGGAATCGCGTTCGGCTCAAAGCCTCCATCCGCAATGGCCCTCTGAAGCTTTCTCATTAGTTTGATCTGGCGAATCTTCCGGCGAACAACAAGGTCGTCGGTCCACATCCCGCCAACTTGTTCCACCGGACCACCGAATAACTTCGTAATCAGATCGGCAAAGGGCCTCATAGCCGCCTCAGTGCCAGCCTTCAGGAGTTCTTTTTCGTCGTCGTTCATGCTATACCTCCAAGATCATATGCTGCTTTTGTTCTTGGACGGGTCTCCGCGCGGAACTCATCCCGGCCTGCGGCGACGGAAGTATTCTCCCCTGATCTTGTTCAGTCCACTCCAAACACACCGCCAAAGCTCCTATAAGCTCACCAGAGCCGTTGCGATGCATCAGACGACTTCAGACGCGGCGTGACCCACGAATGCGGTAGCGCCTGCTCTCAGGCCCGATAGCTGATTTCGCGATGAAGGATTGTCCGGACCCACCAACAGCCGCTACATCTGGCGGGACCACTATAGGACCACAATAGCCGTTTCCAAACGGTCCTGAAGGTTCTTTCGAGCGCCACTCGTGCCTTTGGTTTCCGTTCGTTACCAGCGCCGGGAAAACTCATAACCCAAAGGTCGAAGGTTCAAATCCTTCCCCCGCAACCAACCAAACGTTCAGTTTTTCTGATAAGCCTGATCCAGCTTTGAGAGAAGCGCCAGTCCAGTCTTCTTTGATCCCCGCGCAGCCATAGCCCGGAAGCGGGTCTCGCTGTCGTATTCGGTCAGGGCAACCGTCGCCAACTCATCAATCAGCCTGTTTACGCTCACGCCGCGTGCTTTCGCGAGGATGCGCAGTCGCTCGTGCTTGCCTTCCGGAATCCGAATCGTCAGAGTGCTCATCTCATCTCCTTTCTCAACTGTCCCGGTCCCACGACTTTGATCGATGCGAACCGTAGTTCCGCTTCACGAAAGTCACGGACGTTATTGGTAACAATCAGGTCCGCGCCACCCGCTACGGCCAGTTCGATCAGATGATTGTCCCCCTCGTCACGCAGATTGGGCCGCCAAAGATAAAAAACCCTGATCCACTCGCACATGCTGAGGAAGGCTTCAAAGAAGCGGCCGCGTTCGACCGTGGAGAGCGGGCAACCCCGGAACATGGCATCCCTCCCCAACACGTCCTCGTATTCATGAAGAAGAGCTTCCCCGACGATCGGATGGATGCGCTCTTCGAAACAGGCCCGCAGGACTTCACGATTGTGGCCGGATGGGCTCAACAACGCGCCCACCAGAACGTTGGTGTCTATGACAACCCGTGGTCCCATCCCCCTCATGATAGCGTATGTGCTATCACAAGCTTTGTTTTTCCGCACCCGGCCTGATAGGTCCCTGACATGCAACATCTGTTGCAATATGCTACAAATGTTACAGACATGCCAAATCTGCTTAATTCATTGCTCACACGGAGGGAACGCGAGATCATGGACGCCGTTTTTGCCCTGGGAAATCGCGCCTCGGCGGAGCAGATCCGTGCACGCCTTGATAATCCACCAAGCGACTCTGCGGTCCGCATCATGCTCTCCAGGCTTGAAAAGAAAGGGTGCCTCAAGCACCAGTACGACGGGCCCCGCTTTGTTTACTCAGCGAGCGTTTCACCCAGTGCGGCCAAACGCAGTGCCGTGCGACGGCTGGCGCAAACGTTCTTCGGGGGCTCAATCCCGCAGATGATGACTGAACTCGTGGCCGAAGAGTCATGGACTGACACGGAGCTTGACGCCATCCAGGGCGAAATCAATCGCGCGCGCAAAGAAAGGAAGAAGTCATGATACGTATCCTCAGCGCCACAGTGGTGGCGCTCAGCGCATCGCTCGCGATCTCGTTACTGACAAAGAGCACATTAGTCGTCGCTGTGGGTCTCATCGGTTCGTGGTTCGCTCGAAGGAGCCGGGCCGCAGTGCGCCATGCCTTATTGGCGGCGACCTTCAGCGTGTTGCTGGCGCTGCCGATTGTTTCATTCCTCGCCACGCCGGTCCCGATCACCGTCACGATTGCGAAAGGAGACAGTAATATTTGGCCCCCGTTCGATTATGTCTCTGCGCCATCGCCCGGTACGCCGACTGCCGGACGATTCAGCGCTGCTACCAAGAAGTCAGGATGGACGCCGTATTCGCTGTACGCAATAGCGCTGCCCATCCTGCTCTGGGGTTGGGGACTCGGGACAGCGTTCTTCGTACTTCGATTCATAAGAGTTTTACTTCAAATCCGAGCTCTGCGACGTCGTGGACTGCCATGGCGGCGCGGGCAGGCGATGCTGGATGGGCTGGCACGGGGCGGCCGCCGACGGATTGACATCCTCCTGCATGAATCGATTGAGGGGCCGATGACCTGCGGCGTTCTGTACCCCCTGATCGTTTTTCCTACAGACGCGCAAGACTGGGACGAACAGGATCTGGAGCGAGCTTTTGTACATGAATTGGAACACGTGCGCCGCAATGACTGGACTATCCACTGCCTTGCGCGGCTCGTGTGCGCTGTGTACTGGTTCCACCCGCTGGTTTGGATCGCCTGGCGGCAGCTTACCTTGGAGGCGGAGCGATCCTGCGATGACGCGGTGCTCAGACGTTCCGAGGCGACCGCATATGCCGATCAACTGGTTGAGCTCGCGCGAAAGCGATCGGGAACTCAAAAATCGCCAGCACTCGCAATGGCAAGCCGTTCTGACCTTTCCTCGCGAGTAAGAGCACTACTCAATACCCGACAGGAGCGTGGCCGGGCGGGGGCGCTCGTAGTGGCGCTTGTCTGTGCGGCTGCGTCTTTAGTGAGCGTCACCATGTGGCCGATTACCGTGAACGCTGCTCAATCTCGTGTCGCGCCAGCAGCCACGCCGATCCAACTGGTTCAGGGCCAGCCGCCACCGGGTTCACTGGAATCGAAGTCGCAGCAAGCGACTCCGCTGAAGTTCGAGGCCGCATCGATCCGGCTGTGCAACCAAAACGAAGCAACTGGCGTGGCGCGGAGCGGCACGGGAGGCAATGCTCATGCTCCGACTCCTGGCAGACTAACGATTAACTGCGAATCAACTGAAGCTCTGATCCTGTACGCCTACGATCTGTACGCGAACGGCCCGCGTCCTCAACTCAATGATGCGCGCGAGCATCTGCTGCCTACCGTCGAGGGAGCTCCCTCTTGGGTCAAGTCCGAGCGATACCGCATCGACGCGAAGCCAGAGGGGCAAGCCAGTTTAGACCTCATGCGTGGACCGATGCTGCAGAACCTTCTCGAAGACAGATTCCAGCTCAAGCTGCATCGTCAATCACACGAAGTCCCGGGCTATGCCCTCACAGTCGCAAAGGGCGGCCCGAAGCTCACGCCATTTCCCGATGGAGGATGCTGGCATATCGGCGAACAACCCGATCCGGAGCGCCCTCTCTGCGGCGTGAATAAAGCGGCGAGGAGAGGGAGCGAGCAGGGAGCGCCGTTGGTCTGGGATATTCCCGGGTTGAATGCAACCGGCATTGCGAAGTTGCTGGAACGTTATCTGAACAGCCCGGTCGTTGACAGAACCGGGATCACCGGCGCGTTTGAGGTCCGGATGGAATTCGCGTGGGATGACTCGATTACGCCATTTATCAAGCGCCTTTGCAGCCCGGATTGTGCTCCGCTCACTGGCCCGGATCCGAACGGAGTTCCCTCAATCTTTACCGCGGTACAACAACAGCTCGGACTGAAACTCGATCCAATTAAAACTTCCGGCGATACACTCGTCATCGATCACATTGAGCGACCATCTGAGAATTGACGGACGAGGCGAACGCCAACCGGAGAAACCGCTTCCTGAATCAAGCTGTTACCTGAGCCTAAGTCGGAACGGCACCATAAGCGCGTTCGGAGCATTGCGGTCCCCCGCAACCAAACTTTCCGGCTCTATGTACTTAATAGAGCCACCAAACCTTTCTCACCAATCCTCCCCAGGAGAGCCGGCTCACCCGCGGTTACGACTTCGGCCAAATCGATCCTCATGCGACAATCCCTGCATCAGGAGACGTATGACTTCCAGCCGACGGAACCTGATCGCAGTTGCTGCGTTCCTATCCGCCGTTCCGCTCGCCGCGCAGCAACCTGCCGCGCCGGTCTTCGAGGTCGTCTCCATTCGTCCGGTACCACAGAACGCCCCGCCCATCATGCGGGACAGAACCTTCACGCCTATTCTCCCCGGCGGTGAGTTCATCGATCCGCGAATTGGATTATCGTCCATGATCGCCTTCGCGTATAACTTCCGGAATATTGCGATGCAACTGGAAGGCCTGCCTGGCTGGGCGAAATCCCAAGCCTTCTCCGTATCAGCTAAACCGGCGCCCGGGTTCCCTTCGCTGCCGCCCGCCGAAAATCTCGAACAGGTTCGCCTCATGATCCGTGCCATGCTGGCGGATCGTTTTCATCTCCAGATACACTCCGAAACCCGCCAGCAGAAGAGCTTTAATCTGGAGGTCGCGAAAGGCGGCATCAGAATCACGGAAGTCGAGCCGCCCGTCCCGCCCGCAACATCCGCGCCGGTCAGCGCGGCGATTGGCGATGACGGTGGCCACATGATAGGGGAAAAATCCACCATGGGCGGGCTGGCACAGGCGCTGACGCTCTTCCTGAAGCGCCCTGTGATCGATATGACCGAACTGAAGGGCTATTACGATTTCAACATTCGCTGGAAGGCCCCCGAGATTCCGGGAGATCCGGCTTCTTCGGGCTCATTCGGTTCGGAAAGCGAGGGGCTGCTCATTTCGAATCTGCAGAGTCAGTTTGGTCTGCGGCTCACGAACACCACCAGTCCGGTGCAGTACTGGATTGTGGATCACGTCGAGCCGCCCACCGGAAACTGATCAGGATCCGGCATTCACGTGCAGGCGATCCAGCACGTCACGCGCGGGCTTAAAATCGGGCCTCGCGCGAAGCGCCGCGCGAAACTGCTCGATCGCTTCGGCCGGGTTCCCATGCGAAGCGAGCAGTTCCTCCCCCAGTTCGTAGCGAGCTTCCGCAAAATTCGGATCGGACTGGACAGCGGACCGGAGATGCGCAATTGCCTCTGCGCGGCGCCCCGGCATATCCTCCAGCGCGATCCCCAGATTCAGATGCGCGCCGGCAAGATTCGGGTTATCCCGCAGAGCGGCCTCGTACTCGGCGATCGCGGCATCGGTCTGGCCGGGGATATCGGACAGCACCGTTCCGAGATCGTAATGGGCCTCTGCATAATGCGGATCGAGGCGCAGCGCCTCCCGAAACTCCGCGATCGCGTTGTCGCGCGCATTCGGTATGTGCAGGAGCGCGGCGGCAAGATTCAGGTGCGCCTCCGGTAAATCCGGTGCGATTCCCAGCGCAGTGCGATACTCCGCAATGGCGTCATTCACCGATCCCATCTGGGTCAGCACGTTCCCCAGCCTGAAGTGGACATCACCTTCTTTATCGCCAAGATCGATGGCTTTGTGCAGTTCATCGAGGGACTCTGACAGCGTCGCCGGATTTTTCGAAAGCGCCGCGCCGAGTCCGGCGTGCCCGCGCCAATCCGACGGAGAGAGCCTGATCGCGGTCCGGTACTCCGCGATCGCCTGGTCCAGGCCGCCGGGCATGGCCGCGAGACCATCGCCCAGGGCCGAATGCGCCGACCCGAGGTTCGGCTCCAGTTGCACAGCCTTTCGCCAGTTGCGCATGGCGTCATCCTGATCGCCGGAATCCCAGAGGAAGCTGCCGTGACTGACCCAGGAGTTGGCGTTCTCCGGCCGAAGCTCAATGGCTTTTTCGGTAAGAGCGAGCCCTTCCTTCTCATGTCCTTTCGTGCGGCTCAACACCTGCGCCAGATCGAGGTAGGCGACCCAGCTCCCTGGATTTCTGGCGATGGTGTCGCGAAACAGTGTTTCCTCATCGCGATAAATACCTGTCTGGCGCCACGTCAGCACAGCAAGGATGACCAGCACCACGCCGGCTATGGCGGGCGCCCATCTCACCTCCGGTCCCATGCGGCGGGCGGCAACGGCAGCGCCGGCAGAGACGGCCAGAAAGACGGGCATCATACCCAGATATTGAAAATGGTCGGCTACGAATGAATAAACGAATGGATAGACATTGACGAAGCCCAGCGCCGGCCCGATCGCGATGACGAAAGCGGCGAATCCCGCAATTGGCGCGCGGTGGGCCAGATCGTCTTTGCGCCGCGCATACGCCCAAAGCCCGGCGGCGAGCAGGAGCGCCGCGAGCGGGAAAATATACTGCCAAACCTGGCTCGCGTCGATCGTCCAGCGCGGGTAGAAGAACGTGAGATTCGCGGGCCAGAAGAGTTTCGCCAGATAGAAGAAGATGACGCGCCCGGCCAGGAGACAGCGATCGAGGAGGGACAGATCGAACTGACTTCCACTGGCGCCGATGTACACCCGTTCCACCCAGGAAGTGAGGGCGCCCGACACAATTCCGGCAGCGATCCAGGGTAGCAGCGGCTGTACGTCGCGTTTCCACGACAATCTTCCGCGCTCCCACCAGAAGATGGCCAACAGAGTGAGCGGCAGGGTTGCCGTCACGGACTTCGCCATCAGCGACGCCAGATACAGAATGAACGCGATGACATAGGCCCGCGTTTTGCGCTCGCGGTCGAAGCGCAGATAGAAGAGCGTCGATACGAGGTACAGCACCGTGGAGAGCGTATTTTTCTGCTCGGAAATCCACGCCACAGACTCCGTAGCCACCGGGTGCAGCGCAAAAAGAAACGCAGCGAGCCATCCGCCCGGGATCTTCAGCCGCCGTGCGATGACAACGAGCAGGAGCGACGAAATGATATGAAAAACGATATTGATGAGGTGGTATCCGGCAAGCGCATCTCCCCAGATTCGGTGTTCCAGCCAGAACGCTGAGTGAAGCAAAGGATAGTACTGTTGTGTCGCGCCCGGCTCGGTCCAGATCCGGAAGAGGCCATGGAGGGATTGCAGGCCAGGCGCGGTGAGATGGCCGACATCGTCCCAAACGATACCGGCGCGGATCGCCGGCGAATAGGCAAGAAACACGGCGGCGATCAGAATGGCCGCCTTGATCACATCGGTCCTGTCGAAACGGAAACGGGGAAGACTGACCGCGGCCGGCGGAGTGACAGGATTCTCCCTCGATTTCCGAACCTGCTTCTGTCGGCGCAAGTTTGATTCTAGCGCTCGCTCACCGGCTCGCTCACGCACTTGTGCGCGAATCAGAGCCGCTCAGAAAGAGAATCCCAGAAGAAAACTCGCCTCATTCGCGTGCTGCTGCAACCCGCTGGAGACCGGGAACGGAAAAACGTTCGGGATCGCGATCTCCAGCAGGTTCGCGGAAAAGTCGCCGCTCCGTTCGAGTGCGGCCGGGTATCCGCTACCACTCGTCGAAAACCAGTGACTGAATCGAACCTCCACGCTTAAGTGATGACTGAACGCCGGAATCGCAACCCCGCCGCCCGCCGTGACACCGGCCGTCGTAGAGGCCGGCAGAGCCGATGTGCCGGACGTCGTGGACGAACTGGACGGCGGCGTCAGCGTTGTCGATGTGGATTTGCTGTTGCCTTCCAGCATTGCCGAGATGGAAGGGCCAAATTCCACAAATGGACTGATCTTCCCCACGCTCCGGCTGTACTGCACGAGCAGAGGAAACTGCCAGCGATTCGCCGTCGCCTGCTCGAAACTCTGATTCGAATAAACGCCCGGCGTCTGAGATCCGTTGGCGTCGTCAAAATTGACGCGCTGGTAGAGGGCGTCGAATTCCAGGCCGAGCCCGCGCGGCAATTCGAGACGCAGCGACGGCCCCACCAGCAGCCGCTTCGTCACCGAGTTGTACCGGAAATACGAAGTGGAACTGCCGTTCACGGAACTGGATGAGCTCGAAATAAGGGTATCGGTCAGCGGAGTTCCGAGATTGATGCCCGGACTCAACCGGATCTGGCGAAGGCCGAGGCGGCAGTGGCCGAAAGGATAAACAGGATTCTTGTTGAAAGACCGGCGGACATTTGCCGAGTCTAACATCGGCACGCAGGACTGCTATAGTGCGGCTACTCTCGAATGGGATGACGATCCGTCCGATCTCACCCGGCGGTATCGCTCTTTTCTGGCGCCTCGTCGCGAGATGTCGTGGACGCGATAAAGAAGGCTCCGTCTCCGCAGCTCCCAAATCAAAAAAGGGCTCCGTCTCCGGAGCCCTTAGATGTGTCGATCGATTGTTGCGCCCTCAGGGGCGCCGCTCTTACTTCTTCTTCTTCGCGGCGGCCTTCTTCTTCGGAGCAGCTTTCTTTTTGGTTGCCATCGTGTATTCTCCTAATCGAAATTCGCGACTTCAAAAAAATCGCGTGCGTGATTCATATATAGAGTCACTGAAGGAAAAAGTCAAGCAAAAAATGCAGATACCCCCGATCGAGCCTCGTCGCGACTCGTCCGCGCTGCCGCTCAGGTTCGTAGTTCTGTCGTGGAGTACGCCGCGAATTCGCGCTATCCTCATCGCAGCTCCATGATTTTTCCAGGACTGAGCTCCGCGCTCGAATGGATTCACGATGAGGTGCGGAACATCAATCGTGCCCGCGCCCGGCTGCAAGCGGCACTTGGCGTGCTTCGCTCAGAACTCAGATAGGCGGAAGCTGCATGAACTGCGAAGAACTGTCGGAGATCGCGGCGCATCTCGTGCGCGCAATGCCCCAAATGCACGGAAGGAGCCAGCGCGATGTCAGATGATGCGGCGGAGAGTAAGCCTCCGGACCAGCCGCGCCCGCGTGTCATCACCATGAAAGAGCGCGAGCCAAAGCGCGGACTCGCGTGGCTCCCCTGGGCGATCTCGGCAGCACTTGCGGTCGCGGTCGTCTCCATCGCCCTCCCTGGATACCGCAACCGCGCGGCGCTCGTCGCTCAGGAGCAGGATATGGCGAAGCTGACTCAGGCGCTCTCCATCCTGAACGATCCCGCCGCGCGCGATGTCACTTTCAACGATCCCGCCGCGCGCGGGCGTGTCGTCGTCAGCCCCGGCGGCGTGGTTCTCATCGCGGCGCTGCTGCCGAAGATTCGCGGCAATCAGACATTCGAACTGTGGATTCTGCCGGGCTCCGGCCATCCGAAAGCAGCCGGCACATTCCGCGGAGAAAAGATTTCGAACTCGTCGAGCACGGTTTACGTCTACCGGGGCGCCACTGCCAACGCGGCCGCGGTCGCCGTCAGCGTGGAACCCGAGAGCGGTTCGCAGCAGCCCACCACCACTCCGTTTATAGTTTCCAAACTATAGAGGATGTGCCACGATGGTTTTGTGGACGCACTCGATCTCAGAGAAAAAGGCGGCGTGCGCAATGGCGCGCAGCAGACCTCCGACCGCCGGCTCTTCATGCAGTTTCTTGGCTTCGGTGGATCAGGCAGTTCTGGCGCGGGCGTGACGGACCTGATCGCCGCGCTCGAAGCGAGCGATCTGAGCGCCGTCCTTTATGAGGATATGAACGATCCCAACGGAGTCGGCCTGCTCACCTGGAGCGATGATCCTGGCTTCTTCATCTCCTCCGTGCGTCCGTTGTTCGCGCGCGATGCCGGTCCTTTCGCCACGCTGGCGTTCAAACCGGAATACACGATGATTGGCCGGACCTACGCGCTCGGCCATGAGCCCAATCTCGAAGACTGGCTCCTGCACCAACCGGCGAAGCGGGTCACCGACCCCACGTGGCCCTGGGCTGTCTGGTATCCGCTGCGGCGCAAGGGCGAATTCAATGCGCTCTCGCCGGAAGATCAGATGGGCGTGCTGCGCGAGCATGGCAAGATCGGCCACAGCTTCGGCGAATCGGGTCTGGCACTCGACGTGCGCCTCGCCTCCTTCGGGATGGATAAGAACGATAACGATTTCGTCATCGGACTGATCGGCAAAGAATTATTCCCGCTCTCCGCCTGCGTGCAGGCGATGCGCAAAACCCGGCAGACCTCCACGCTCATGGAACATATGGGCCCATTCTTCGTCGGCAAGGCGCTCTGGCAGCGCAATCGCTCCGCTCAGTAACAGCGATAGAATAGGCGGCGATGAAATACTCGCCACTCTCCCTCCTTCTTGCGGGCACGGCCGTGCTGGGGCTGGTTGCCTTTACCGCGATGGCGCAGGCGCCCGCTGCGCGCGGCGGCTCCGGACGCGGAAGCCGTGGCGGTTCCGGCAGAGGCGGCGCCAACAACGATCTCGGCTACACCGATACCCCGCTCGTCCCCGGGCAGCAGTGGCACGTGCACGATCCCGCCCGTCCGCATCCGCCGAAGGTGACGCCGGGCGAGAACACAAACTGGGATGCGCCCTCCGACGCCATCATCCTCTTCGATGGAAAAGATCTCTCGCACTGGCAGAAGGCAAAGCAGGGATGCCGACCGGCCCGGTAGCGGAACCAGGCGAGCCAGGCTGGAAGGTGGAGAACGGATACATGCAGGTAGTGCTCGGCTCAGGCGACATTATGACGAAGGAAAAATTCGGCGACGTGCAGGTGCACGTGGTCTTCGCCAATCCGGCCGAGATCCGCGGCAACAGCCAGAATCGCGGCAACAGCGGCGTCTTCCTGCAGGGCCGCTATGAAATCCAGGTGCTGGATGGCTGGAACAATCCGACATATGCCGATGGACAGATCGGCGCA
Organism: Bryobacteraceae bacterium; assembly: GCA_035546955.1. GTDB lineage: Bacteria > Acidobacteriota > Terriglobia > Bryobacterales > Bryobacteraceae > BOG-234. The sequence continues at coordinate 1,384 of DASZVV010000379.1, read as the reverse complement.
ATCTACGGCCAGTGGCCGCCGCTGCAGAATCCCGCGCGCAGGCCCGGCGAGTGGCAGACTTACGACATCGTCTTTGAAGCTCCGAAAATGGATGGCGATAAGGTGCTCAAACCGGCTTACGTTACCGTCTTCCTGAACGGGGTTCTGATGCACAACCACAAGGAATTGCTCGGACCCACGGTTCATCGCCAGGCCGCGCGGTATCTCGCGCAGCCGGAAGAAGACTCGCTGCTGTTGCAAAATCACAACACGCTCGTGCGTTACAAGTACATCTGGGCCCGCCGCCTCGGCGCTTATGACACTCCGGAAAAGAAGTAGCTGGATCTGCGTGGCGCTCGCGGCTTCAGCCGCCGCACTCGCGCAGGACAACATCCCGAAAGCCAATCGCGGCTATACCGATACCCCGCTCGTGCCCGGACAGCAGTGGCACGTCCACGATCCCAACCGGCCGTATCCGCCACGGACAACTCCCGGCGCAAAGCCCGGCGATCCGCCGTCCGACGCCATTGTGCTCTTCGGCGGCAGAGATCTCTCCCGCTGGCTCCCCGCCACTCAGACCATGCCGACCGGTTATACGATCCGCGAAGGTCCGCCCAAGTGGAAAGTCGAAAACGGCTATATGGAGATCGTTCCCGGCTCGGGCGATCTGGCGACGAAGGAAAAGTTCGGCAACGTCCAGTTACACGTGGAGTTCGCACTGCCCACTACAACCGCCGGCAGCACGGTCGACCGCGGCAACAGCGGAATCTTCCTGCAGGGCCGCTACGAAGTCCAGATCTTCGATCAGAACAACAATCCGATTTACGCCGATGGCCAGATCGGCGCCATCTATGGCCAGTGGCCGCCGCTCGTGAACGCCGGCCTCAAGCCCGGCGAATGGCAGACGTACGACATCTTATTTGAGGCTCCGAAAATGCAGGGTGACAAGGTGCTGACGCCCGCGTACCTGACCGCCATCCTCAACGGCGTGGTGGTCCAGAACCATACCGAACTGCTGGGGCCGACCGTCTATCGCGCCGCCGCAAAGTACATCGCGCAGCCGGCTGAGGACGCCATCGTGCTCCAGAACCACAATTCGGCGGTCCGGTTCCGCAACATCTGGGCCCGGCGTCTGAATTAATTCGATCGGGAAGAAAAACCCGGCCTCCTTCGTCCAAAGAACATCAAAGGAGGCTTCACGCCGCAATCCACCCTCTGGAAATCCGCTTTCGTCACGGCGGCCGCGATTCTTCCGATCCACATCTCCCCTGCCCCACGAAAAATCGAACGTGTATTCGTCGGCCGCGTGGAAGTGCTCTCTCCCTCGGCCGAAGCCGCAATCCACGCCGCGATGGTGAACGGCAACGAAGCGGCGATCCGGCACCTCGGCCGCTTTCTGCCAACA
>DASZVV010000378.1:0-9333 GCA_035546955.1 Bryobacteraceae bacterium | reverse complement strand
TGCCGACTGTACAGATTCGAAGGAGTGCGCCGGCATCCCCGGAGGCGGAACCGCTGATCACGGCGTTGAATGCGGAGTTGAAAGCGATCTTTCCCGAAGCGAGGGCGACCCATTTTTCACTCGGTGGGGAGCAAACAGCGGAAGGCAACGGCGCTTTTCTGATCGCGTATCTCGATGATGTTGCTGTGGGCTGCGGCGCGGTACGGCGCCTCGACGAGGGCACGGCGGAACTGAAGCGGATGTATGTGGAGCCGGCGGTACGCGGGCAAGGTATTGGGCGCGTCCTCGTTGAGTCGCTGGAAGACGAGGCGCGTGCGTTGGGCTCGTCGAGGGTCGTGCTGGAGACCGGGACACGGCTGACGCGCGCGATAAGGATGTACGAAGCGATGGGGTATGTGCGGATTCCGCTGTTCGGCGAGTACCTGGCATCACCGCAGACGAGTGTATGTTTCGGCAAATCGCTCGCCGCGGCAGCCGGAAGCGATTCACGCGAATCACGCGAGTTAAAGAAGGTTATCGCGTCACACCGATAGGACGGAATTTGTGTTAGCCTCCTAAGCTCAGGCGAATCGAGGACAAGCATGGAACCGGTTCAAATCGAGCGATTCTATCTGGGTTGTCTGGCGCATGCGTCTTACATGATCGGGTCCGAGGGCGTCGCGGCGGTGATCGACCCGCAGCGGGATATCGATATCTATCTGGAGTCTGCGGCGACCAAAGGCTGGCGGATTGGATCAATCGTCGAAACGCACCTTCATGCGGATTTCGTCTCGGGGCATGTGGAGCTTGCGCAGAGGACCGGGGCACGGATCTATCTTGGCGCCGGATCGGGCGCAAAGTTTGCGCATGTCGCGGTGGTGGATGGCGATGAGCTGGCGTTCGGACGATGCCGCCTGCGATTTCTCCAGACGCCGGGACATACGATCGAGAGCATCTGCGTTCTGATGAATGACGCAGGGCAGCCGAATCGTCCTGCCGCCGTCTTTACGGGAGATACACTGTTCGTGGGCGATGTAGGGCGGCCGGATCTTTCGCCAGCGCACACGCCACAGCAGCTTGCCGCGAGCCTGTTCCAAAGCCTGCACGAGAAGTTGCTGACGCTGCCGGATGATACCGAGATTTTTCCCGCGCATGGCGCCGGTTCTCTCTGCGGACGTCAGATGAGTTCGGAGAGCTCATCGACGATCGGGAAAGAGCGGCGGTCGAATTACGCATTGCAGGCTCGAACGAGCGGGGAATTCGTCCATTTGCTGACCGACGATCTTCCGGCGCGGCCCGAATATTTCGCGCAGGAAGTGGATCTGAACCGGCGTGGAGCGCCGCCTCTTTCAGAATTGGCGGCCCTGGCTGCGCTGTCGGCGGCCGAAGCGCTTCGGCTGCAGAAAGCGGGTGCGATGGTTGTGGACACCCGGCCGGCGATGGCGTTCGCGGTGGCGCATGTGCCGGGATCGATTCACATCGGCCTGACGGGGCAGTATGCTTCCTGGGCAGCGCGGATTGTCGGGCTGAATACGAGACTCATCATCGTCGGCGAGGATTCCGGGCACGTGCGCGAATCGCAGATTCGGCTGGCCCGCGTCGGTGTGGAGAATGTGGCGGGATTCCTGGCGGATGGAATCGCGGGCTGGATCGAAAGCGGCTTTGAACTGGATTATATTCCTCAGATTGCGGTACAGGATTTGTTCGAGCTGCGCAAGCAGGAACCGGACCGCGTAATCGTGCTGGACGTTCGGGAGCCGGCAGAGGCGAGCGGCGGCGCGATCGAGAACTCGATCTGCATCCCGCTTGGAACGCTGGCGTCGAAGCTGGCCGAACTGGACCCGCGGAAGCTCCTCGTGGTGCACTGCAAAGGCGGATATCGGAGTTCCATCGCGACGAGCGTTTTGCGCCGGGCGGGATTTCGCGATGTTGCCAATCTGACCGGCGGGTTTGATGCGTGGAGGGCCGCCGCCCTCCCGTGTACAACCGCCCGCGGGACCGGGGTTTAGACGACCTCTGATTTCTTGTCACATTCCGAAGGGCTGTTCCGTCTCACCGGTGGAGACTGGAGAAACGACATGATTCGATGGCTTCTTCATAGAACGATTGACAAGTTTGAGCGTGAATGGAAGTACGATGCCAGTTATATGCGGGATTTGATCGATGCGAGTCCGCGGGCAGCCTGGATGTTTTCGCGGGCGGCGGCGCTTGGGCAGTTTCGGCGCGGCATTCCCGTGGAGCCCTGGTGCGCGGCGGGATTAACCGCGATACGGCATGAAGACTGCGGGCCCTGCACGCAGCTTGGCGTGGCGATGGCGGAGCGGGCGGGAGTGAGTCCCGCGGTTCTGCGGGCCGTGCTCACGGATAATTCTGATGCTATGCCGCCTGACGTGGCTCTGGTGTGGAGATTCACACGCGCTACGCTCGCGCACGATCCAGCGGCCGATGAGGATCGCGAAGCGATCGTGAAGCGCTGGGGCCGGCTCGGACTGGTCAGCATCGCGTTCGCGATTACCGCCGCGAAGATTTATCCGACGGTCAAGTATGCGCTGGGGCACGGGAAGGCCTGCATGCGGGTTGTGGTTGCAGGTACGCCGGTGGCGCTCGATCATGGCCGCGTGCCGGCGGACGCAGTGGCGCCTGTGCCATGATGCCGGATCCTGCCGCGAACTTCGAACCGTACCGGAGGCGGCTCCTCGGCCTTGCGTATCGCATGCTGGGATCGATGGCGGACGCCGAGGATTCGGTCCAGGAGGCGTATCTCCGCTGGCACGGGACGGATCGCGCGAAGGTTGCGGACCCGAGGGCCTTTTTGATGACCACGACGGCGCGAATTTGTCTCGATGTACTGACCTCGGCGCGGGCACGGCGGGAGGAATATGTGGGCCCGTGGCTGCCGGAGCCGGTGGTGGATACGGAGTCGCTCGCGCCGGATAGTCAGACGGAAATGGCGGAAGATTTGTCGATTGCGCTGATGCTGACGCTTGAACGGCTATCGCCGCTGGAGCGGGCAGCGTTCCTGCTGCACGATGTGTTTGATTTTTCCTTTGGTGAAGTGGCTGCGACCCTGGATAGGGGCGAGGCGGCGTGCCGGCAACTGGCGGCGCGCGCACGTGACCATGTGCGGGCGGCGCGGCCTCGGGGGGCGGACACGCCCGTGGCGCGGTCAGGTGAAATCGATGTGAAGCACGAGCAACTGATGTCCGCATTTGTGGCGGCCACGAGGTCGGGCGATCTTCAGGGGCTGACGCAGATGCTTGCGAACGACGTGCGCGTGATGACTGACGGCGGCGGGAAAGTGGCGGCGGCGCTCAATGTAATCCAGGGCGCCGATCATTCGGCACGATTCCTGATCGGCGCGGCGCGCAAGGGCTGGCGCGACGAGTACACGATGCGTTTCGCGAGCATCAACGGGTTACCGGGAATTATTCTGGATTCGCCCGAGGGACCGGTGCAGACGACGGCGTTCGAACTGGAGGACGGCGTCATTCGGGCGCTGTATGTTGTCCGGAATCCGGACAAGTTGCGACATCTTGATCACCACTTGTAGATCCCGCAAAAATTGAGATCGCAGCGCACGTGCCAGTGACGAAGCCCGAGACGCAGCAGGACGGAGCGTGCCGGCTCACGATCCGCGGAAAATGCGATCTGCTCCATGCCCCACGGAATGCCAGCAATCGCGCCTTCGCAGCAGCTTACATGCAGGCCGGTTTGACGGGAAAGATCGGCCGCGAGCAGCCCCGCGCTTTCCCGGATCTGGCGGTTGCCGGAAGGTATGGTGACGAGCCGGTCGAGCAACGGGGTAGCGTCAACCTCCTGTCCCTGTGCGTTGCGTGTCCGGGCAGGCACAAGGAAGAAGACGCCTTCGGTCTCTTCGAGCCGCCAGCCGAACGCCGAGTGACGATTGGCTTCGGCGGCGACATCCGTCAGAAACTGGCGCACGTTGCGGGGCGAGCCGTCGGGATTGATGGGAAAGGTCAGATCGAAGCCCCAGCGGGCTGGAACGAGGGTACCGAGGCGGAGGCGGGGATCTTCGGCAGAGATCTCCATCAGGTCGCCGTGGAACTGAAAGAAGGGATCTTCCGCGCTGACCGCTATCCCAAACCGCGCTTCGAGTTCTGCCGCAATGGCGTCGAGCGGACGGAACGTGAGAACCGAGAGAGTCGCGATGTCGCCGTGGCGCTCGATACGGGCTTCGTCTGATGCCTGAGGTATTGCGGCGCAGGTGAGTGCGGCCGACAGGAGAAGCATCCGGACGATGCGTTTCATGTCAATCCAATAGACTCCGGGATACCCGGAATGGTTTCCGCGGCAAAAACAAAAGGGGCTCCGGCGAAACCGGAGCCCCTTTGCTGTATCTATTCGGGTTTCGCTTAGCTTCGCGAGCCCGCGACTTCGATTGCTTTCTTCAGCATGACGTCGTCAGAAGCCTTTTTCGTGGCGGCTGGAGCCGGGGTGGTGTCCTCTTCTTCCGGATCGCCGGTGCCGAGATCGGGGTCGAGAACCGCAGTCTCCGGCGTCACGCCATTGTCCTGAATCGACTTGCCGTCCGGCGTGTAGAACTTCGCGACCGAGAGGATGACGGCGCTGCCGTCGTCCATCGTGATCGGGCGAAGGATGGAGGCATCGCCATACGTCCGCTCACCCACGAGCGCGGCGCGCTTCGTCCCCTGGAGGGCGGCGGCGCCGACTTCGCACGCGGAGGCAGTAGCCCGGTTGGTGAGAACGACGAGAGGCAGAGTCGAGATAGTATCCTTCGCTTCCGCGTTGTAATCCTTGCGCGGAACTTTCTGGCCCTGATCGTAAGTGAGCAGGCCCTTCGAGACGAACAGGTTCGCCAGCGAGGCGCCGTCTTCCGCATCGCCGACCGCGCAGTTGCGCAGATCGAGGATCAGCTTCTTCGCGCCCTGCTTCTGCAGATCTTCGACAGCAGTGGACACTTCCCTGATCTTACCGGTACCCAGCGTCGCTGCCTTCACGTAACCGAGCGAACCATCCAGCATGCGCGACTCAACGGGCGGAGCGGTGACGATTGCGCGGGTCAGAGTCATCTTTGTCGGCTCGGGCTTGCGGCGAAGCACGGAGAGGTTGACGTTGGTGCCCACATCGCCGCGGAGGAGAATCTTTGCATAGGCCAGCGGCATGTCGCGGCTGCCGACACCGTTGATCGATTCGATGTAGTCGCCATCCACGAGACCGGCCTTATCGGCGGGCGAGCCCGGGATAGCCGCAACGACGACGAGGTAGCCGTATTTCTTCGCCAGAATCAGGCCGACGTCACCCGGGTGTCCGTCTGAATTCTTCAGGTATTCCTTGTACTGAGTGGCGTTCAGGTAGCTGGCGTAGGGATCGATCGATTCGAGGAGGCCATTCAGCGCGCCCAGCGTAACGTTGGGAATATTGGGCTCTTCCACATATTCGGTGGAGATGTAGGAGAGGACCTGCGTGTAAACCTTAAGGTGCCGGAGGACATCGGCGCTGTCGGAGCCGCCGTCGCCCGACGCTCCTTTGCTCGCCACGCTGCCAAACAGAAGCAGCCCCACCATAACGGTGGAGGAAAGTACAACGGTAAACCGGGCGCGGTGATTCATATGATTAAGACGCAGAGGCGAGGGGAAACGGTTGCTCAGACTCCGCTTTCTCAATTATAGGTCCTTCGGGACCTGTTTTCGTACGGGTGTCGTAAAAGAGTGTCTTGCGCCGTCGAACGCCACCGGCTCCCCGGCTGACGTTAAACTGGCCTTTCATGTCGCGAATGCTTGATGAGATCCGGCAGCAGCCGGATGCGCTGGAACGTACGCTCACGCACCAATCGCGGGGGATCGGCAAATTCCGTCAAATTCTGGAGAAGAAACGGCCGCGGCTGGTTGTTATTGTGGCGCGCGGCACGTCAGATAATGCCGCGCAATTCGGCCGCTATCTGATTGAAATCATGGCCGGGATACCGGTTTCACTGGCGGCGCCCTCCGTCCATTCGATTTATGGGGCGACGCTCGATTACCGGGAAGCGCTGATCGTGGGGATCTCACAATCGGGCGAATCCAGCGACATCAATGCGGTGATGGAACAGGCTCGGAAATCCGGTGCGATGACGGTCGGGATCACGAACGAGCCGGAGAGCACCCTGGCCAGCATGGCGCAATACATTTTTCAGGTGCGGGCGGGGAAAGAAAAGAGTGTTGCGGCTACGAAGACCTATACCGGCCAGCTTCTCTCGCTGTACCTGCTGGCGCACGCGCTGGGAGCGAAGATTCAGCTGGAGGATTTGAAGGCGATTCCGCAATCCGTATCTTCCGCCCTCCGGCTGGAGGCGGAAATCGCGGAACTGGCCGGCCATTACAGCCTGATGCGGTCGGCCGCAGTGGTGGCGCGTGGTCTTAACTACGCGAATGCGTTCGAATTCGCGCTCAAAATGATGGAAACGTCGTATGTAGTGGCGGAGCGGTTTTCGTCGGCCGACTTCCTGCATGGCCCGATCGCCATGGTGGATCACACGCTGCCGATCTTTCTGTTCGGGCCCTCGGGGCCGCCGTGGGCATCGCTCCACGAGACCCTGGAAAAGATCCGGGCCATGAAAGCGAAGACCGTCATCATTACGGATAAGAGCAACCGTGAAGCGGCGGCGTTCGCGTCGTCGGTCATCCGCGTGCCGCAAAAGCTGCGGGAGCTGTACACGCCGATTCCCTACATTGTGCCGGCCCAGTTATTCGCGGCGGCGCTGGCGCATGCCAAAGGACTGGATGCCGATCAGCCGAGGGGCTTGCGCAAGGTCACCACAAACCTGTAGAAATACTGTAGCCCGCGCCGCGCGCGGGGCGGCCGATGAAAATACTCGAACGATTCCGGGCGGTACTGCCACGCGGGGTGGAATACCGGGTGACAGCCGGCGGTTTGCTGTATTTTGTGGCGCTGCTGCTGGTGGGGCTCACGTCCTTTCTGACGGGGAACAATCTGCTGTTTCTGGTGTTTTCCGCCCTGCTGGCAATTCTGCTGGTCTCGGGGTTTGTGAGCCGGCTGATGCTCTCCGGGCTCGAACTGGAGTTGCTTGTGCCGGAGCATGTCTGGGCGCGGACGCCGGCGCCGGCGCGGCTTCGCCTGCGGAATCTGAAACGGTTTACTCCCTCGTTTTCACTCGAACTCTCGGGCCAGCGCAGCGGGATGGGGAATGTGGCGCCGATCCTTCGCGAGCCGGTCTATTTTCCGATCATTCCCGGGCGGACGACCGTGGAAGCGATGGTGGACGTCGCTTTCCCGCACAGGGGGCGGCACAAGGAGAATGTTTTCCGGATCTCGACGCGTTTCCCATTCGGTTTCTTGCGCAAAAGCACGACGCTGGCCCTGCAGCGCGAAACGATCGTTTATCCCGCGATGGAGCCGTTCGCCGGCGGCCGGACCTTGCTGCAGGTGAGCTCTTCCGGCGAGACGGAGATGGCGATGCGGGGAATCGGGCGCGATTTCTACCGGATCCGGCCCTACGAGGCGGGGGACAACGCGCGTCATATCGACTGGAAAAGCTCGGCGCATACAGGGGCGCCGCATATACGGGAATTTACGCGTGATGAGCAGGGAATTGTGGAGATTTTTCTGGACCGGCGGACGGATGCCGGGGCCAGCCGGCTGTTCGAAACAGCGGTGGAGCGCTGCGCGTGGCTGGTTTCGAACCTCGGGGCGGGGGACAGTAAAGTGTTTTTTAGTGCGCAGGGGGTATCGCTGGCGGCTTTCGAAGAGGAACAGTTCTACGCTATCCTGAAGTATCTCGCGTTGGTAGAGCCTTTAATCGCAGTAACTTCCGGCCATGGAACGGAGTCTCAATTTAGGGCCGGACGTGCGCAGATCGTATTCAGCTCGCGGCCGGGAGAATTTCAGGACAGCGGGTGGGCCGGCGCGTTTTTTGTCGATCCCACTCAATAACCGGCTGTAGTTTTGGCGTTACAGCCGTTAGCAGTGTTTTGGGAGGGTTATGAAGTCACGCACGGAGCACACGCGAAGCCGGCACGCAGGCCGGCTGCTGGCGATTGCCGGAATGAGCGCGATTCTGTGGAGCGGGCTCCCTCTGGCGGCGCAAGTGACGGCGACGATCAGCGGGCGGATTGTAGATGCTTCGGGTGCGGGAATCGGCGGCGCATCGGTCACGGTGAAAAGTGACGAAACCGGCGCCACGCGAACCACATCGACGGATGATCAGGGAAACTACCGCGTGGATTCGCTGCACCTTGGACCCACGGATGTCCACGTGGAGAAAGACGGGTTCAAACCGCAGGAGCGCCGCGGCGTCGATCTGGTGGCCGGGCAGGATGCAACGGTCAATCTGAAGCTGGAAATCGGACAGAGAAGCGACCAGATCACGGTGATGGAGGACATCCCGACGGTCAATGTTACGACCTCTCCGATCTCGGGGCTTGTGACGGAGCAGCAGGTAAAAGATCTTCCGCTGAACGGCCGCAGTCTGGATGTTCTGATTACGACCAATCCGGGCGCGGTCAATTACAGCGCATACAAAAGTGCTCAGACGACCACGAGCGACGGCAACACGTTTTCGGTGGCGGGCCGGCGTCCTGGCGACAATCAGTTCAACCTGAACGGCGTGGAGTATTCCGGATCGAGCCAGTTGGCGGTAACGCCGGGCGGTGTCAGCGGTGAGTTACTTGGCATTGACGGTATACGCGAGGTCAACGTCCTGACCGACACTTATGGCGCGCAGTACGGAAAGCGCGCCGGGGCCCAGGTCGACTTCGTGACGCAATCGGGAACCAACGTCGTGCACGGTACCCTGTTCGAATTCCTGCGGAACAGCGCGCTCGATGCGCGGAATTTCTTCGACGGCAGCGCTGTGCCGCCGTTCCGGCGAAATCAGTTTGGCGGCGCTCTGGGCGGGCCGATCCGCAAGAACAAATTCTTCCTGTTCGGTAACTATGAGGGCTTCCGGCAGGCGCTGGCAGAGACGAACGTGAGCATCGTGCCGGACGATCAGGTGCGCCAGGGTTTTCTGCCGAACTCGACGACGGGCGTCTACGCGCAGCCCGCGAATCTGAATCCGGGCATGCTGCCTTTTATGGCGTTGTGGCCGCGGGCCAACGGGGCGGAAATCACCCAGGCCAATGCGGCGGGTGTCCAGATTCCTACCGGCACGGCGTATTCGTACAGCAATCCGAAGCAGAATATCAACGAAAACTTTGGCACGATGCGGGCGGATTACACGATGAGCGATCACGACTCGGCATCGCTCTTTTACACGGTGGATAAGGGCGACAGCTTTCTGCCGCAGACCGATCCGCTGTTCAGCGCGATCGAGCGGCTGACCTCGCAGGTGGCGAGTATCCAGCAGACCCATATCTTCTCGGGGAATTCGCTGAA
>DASZVV010000377.1:0-22348 GCA_035546955.1 Bryobacteraceae bacterium | reverse complement strand
TGCGGAGTTGCTTCATGGCTTCGTCGGCCAGGCCGCGATGCGCGAGTACGAGCGCGAGCGTGAAGTGTGCGGTGGGGTTGAGCGAGTCGCGTTCGAGTATGCGTTCGCAGATGGCGGCGGCATCGTCCCAATGGCCGGTGTCGGCGAGGATGCGGGCATCGTCGGCATCTTCGACGGTCGGCGGCGGGCGATGCAGCTCGCTCTTTTGTGGAGAAAACACGGAAGGAACCGCCGGAAGCGTGATATCGGGAAAAGGCGGTTCGAAGACGGGCGGAGGGGGAATTTCCGGAGGCGGGATGCGGCGGTAGACCGTGGCCGAGGCTTCACGAACAAGCGTAAATTGCGGGAAAGCGTCCAGACCGTACTCTGCATGGCCCGGCAGCAGCCATCCGCCGGGACGAAGCAGTTCGTGGAAACGCGCCCCGAGGCGCCGGATTCGGTCCGCCGAAAAGTAGATCATCACGTTGCGGCAGAGGATGAGATCGAAGGGAAGACCGTCCGGCGAAGGATGAGAGAGATCTTCGGTCAGGTTGTGGTAGCGGAACGAGACCGCGTCGCGAATGGCGGGGTCCAGAATCCACTGTTTGCCATCGCGCTGGAACCAGGCGGAGAGCACGTTTTCGGGGACGTCCCGCAGCGCCCACCGGGAGAAGCGGCCCTCGCGTGCCTGAGCCAGGAAGCCGGGATTGATGTCGGTACCGAGAAGGACGACCCGCCAGTCCTGCAGTGCCCCGGCAAAATCCTGCGCCAGAAGAATGGCGACAGAGTAGGGTTCCGCTCCCGTGGCGCAGCCCGCGCTCCAGATTCGGAGCTCGCGAGTTTCGGCGTTGGCGCGCAGAAGATCCGGCACAATCACCGTGCGGAGAAGATCGAAATGCTCGTTCTGACGAAAAAAATACGTTTCGCCAATGGTGAGTTCGCCAACCAGGGCATCGATCTCGATCGAATCATTCCTCAGGCGGCGCAGGTATTCGGAACAGTTTCGGGCACGGAGCGCAGCGAGACGCCGGCTCATTCGGGCGGCGAAATCTTCATCGCGCGGCGCATAATAATCGAGCCCGGTGTGTTCGAGAACATACTTTTTTAGTACCGGATACGACGAATCGGCAAGAATTTGCGGCGGGTTCATCCGGCGAGATCGGGCAAACTTTGCAATCTTGATGCCATAGTTGCCTGAAGCGCTGCGAGACACTCTTTTTCCTGCCGATACAGCAATTTGGAGCAGGAAAGCAGAAGAATGTGGCGGCCGTCCGAATTCGCGATGGCTTCAGCGCAGTGTTCCGGCGAGGCATCGGCCGGCAAAGCACGCATATCCTCTGCACGAATTTCCAGGACGGACTCGGCCTCATCGGCTTCGAGGGCGGTCAGAACGCCACCGGCATCGATCACGGCGAGAGGCGTATAAAGGTCGGGCGGTCCATCGGGCAAGCCGAAGAGGCGGCGCAGCGGAATCACCGGAATGGCTTCGCCGCGCAGGTTCAGGAAGCCTTCGAGGATGGGAGGCTGAGAGGGAGTGGAAACCAGAGCCGCGCGATGCACGATCTCGCGGAGGTTGCCGAGCGGTACTCCGCAGGACTGATCGCCCACGCGGAGCAGGAGAAATTTTCCGGTCGCGAAACTCAAGCCATCCTCATTATGGGTGAGGGAGCCGCGTGTGTCCAGATGGGTCTGGTTTCGCCATCTGTGCGCCCCTGCTACGCTGAGGCCATGCGATTGATTCGGGGCGCGGCGGGGAGCGGCAAAACGGCGCTCGTGCTTCGTGAATTCGAAGATGCCCACCGCGGCGGGAAGCGCGCTCGAATCGTGGTCCCTACGGCTACGCTGGTCCGGCACACTCAGCATGAACTGGCGCGCGCCGGGCTGGTATTCGATCCGGGACAGGTGGTTTCGCTGAGCCGTTATGCGGCGGAATGCGCGCCGGGGGTGCGGCTGGCATCGGCAACTCTGGTTCGGGCACTGACGCGCGATGCGCTGAAGCGGCTATCGCTGCCGGAGTTCGCGGACGTCGCCGAAACGCAGGGCATGGCGGATGTAGCGCTCGAAACGATGGGCCGTTTCGAAAATACGGGATGCACGCCGGAGAAGCTGGGGCGTGTGCGCGGACTCACGGCGCAGGGCAGGGCCTTTCAGCGCCTGTGGAAAGAGGTGGAGGCGGGGATTGCGGCGCGCGGGTTCGTCACGCGCGGCGGCCTTTTTCGCGCGGCGGTGAAGTCGGTTGCGGCGGGCGCGATTTGGCTCGATGGATTTCTGAAATTCAGTCCCGTTGAGGGAGAATTGCTGCGGGCGATGGCCGCGCAGTGCGAACTCACGCTGACGCTTTCCGATGGGCCGGAGACGACAGAGGCCTACCGGTTCGCGATGGAACTGGGCGCGAAGGACCGGCTGCTGCCCGCCGTTCCGCGGCGTGTGGAGACGATTGCGGTCACGGCGCCATCGCCACTGCGAGAGGCGGATGAGATCGCGCGGCGAATTCTGGCAATGAATCGCGAAGGGATGCCGTTTTCCCGAATCGCGGTGGCGCTGCGCGACGTGGAGAGCTGGCTCCCGCTGCTGCGGAACGCGTTCGATCGTTTCGGCGTTCCGGCGCGCTGGTATTTTTCGACGCCGGCGGCGCGGCATCCGGCGGTGGTGTTTCTGGATGGGCTGGTGAAGTGTGCTCTTGACGGGTGGGATTTCGCCGCCACGCTGGCGGCGCTGCGGGCGCATCCGGGGTGGGGCAGTTCGGCCGATTTTGACCGCTTCGATTTCAAAGTGCGCGAGAAAATGCCGGGACGGGGCGGGGAAGCGTTCCTGTCGCTCTGTGAATCGGAGACGCTCCGAGGTCATATCGCGGATTGCCTGAAGGTGGATGCGTGGCGCGGCGAGAGGCTCCGTCCGCGGGCGTGGCAGAGGCGGCTGGAGGAGATGGCGGCGAGTCTCTACCGGATTCGCACTGTGCCGGAGCCCCGGGATTATGCGGCGCTGGAGAGCGCGCGAAGCCACGCGGCGGCGCTGCGGGCGTGGTCCGCGGCGGTGGAGGCCGCCGTGGAATTCTGCCAGGATATGCCGGTTTCGCTCGATGCGTTTCATCAGGTGATGCGGGACGCGCTCGACTCGTTGGGAATGCAGATTCCGGATGACCGGCAAAACGCGGTGCATGTGATGAGCGCGCTCGAAGCGCGGCAGTGGCGGGTGCAGTCACTGTTCGTGTGCGGGATGACGGCGCGGGACTATCCGCGCGCTACGCCGCCCGATCTGCTCTTCCCGGATGCGGATAAACAGATACTGCGGAAGGCGGGGATTCCGCTGATCGACCAGGAGCAGGATGAGAGCCAGTTGTTCGCGCTGTTGCGGACCCGGCCGACGGAGAAGCTGATTCTGTCCGTTTCGAAGCGCGATCAGGCGGGAAAGACGATTGTGGCTTCGGAGCATTTCGGGGCGGCAACTGCGAAGGCTTTGCTGTGTGCGCCGGCCCCGCGGGCGAAGGTGGCTCCCTCGCAGCCCGGACGCATTTCAGAAGCGGCGCTGGCGGAACTGGCGGCGCAGCACACCAGCATTCGTCTGACGGCTCTGGAAGATCTGATGAAGTGCCGGTTCCGTTTTTTCGCGTCGCGATCATTGAAATTGGCGACTGTGCCGGATCGGCCGGAGAAGCGCCTGCAGCCGCGGGTGCGCGGATCGATCTTCCATCAGGCGATGGAGATCTGGCTTGGCGACCGCACGCTGGATTTTGTCGGCCTGTTTGAATCGACGTTCGAGAAATTCTGCCGGGAATACAACATTCCGCAGGGCTATAGCCTCGAGGTGGAACGAATTCTGTCGCGGCGTATTGCGCAGGAAGTGAATGCGTCCATCCAGTGGCCGACTGTGTCGTCAGAAGCGGAGGTGGATTGCTCGCTCGAATTTCCCGGCGGCGTGACGATCACCGGACGCGTCGATCGCATCGATGACATTGGGAACGGAAACTGCATCATTGTCGACTACAAAAGCGGCAAAGTGGAGAATGTCGACAAACTCGTGGAGGCAGAGACCAGTCTGCAGGGACCCCTCTACGCGCTGGCTGTGCGCGAGAAGAAAAACCTGAATACGGTGGCAATGGTGTTTCTCGCGATTCGCGAAGGGAAGCCTGTGGGATGGGGCGCGGTGCCGGGCGGAGATTTCGAACTGAACGAAATGCCGGCGGACTGGATTGAGAGCGCGCGTGAGCGCTCGATCGCGCGGCTGCGCAGTTTTCTCGCGGGGGATGTGCATCCCGAACCACACACGGCGGACGAGTGCAAATGGTGCGATTACCGGAATGCCTGCCGCGTCGAGCAGATCGCGGAACTGATTCAGATTGGAGCCGCGGGTGCCGAATAAGCCGGAATTCACCGCTGAGCAGCACGATGCCGCGGAATTCCGCGCGGCGGATGCGTGCGTTATCGCAGGGCCCGGATCGGGCAAGACCACGGTGCTGGTGGAGCGCTACCGGCGGCTGATGGAGGACCGCGGTTTCGAACCGCGCGAAATTCTCGCGATCACGTTCACTGAAAAAGCTGCGGCGAATATGAAAGCGCGGCTGGGGAAGATTTTCGAGCACGATGCCGTGCGGCGACGCGATCTGGAATCGGCCTGGGTTTCGACGATTCACGGATTCTGTTTCCGGCTGCTGCGCGAGAATGCGATCGCGGCGGGGCTGGATCCGCGGTTCACCGTTCTGAGCCCGCGGGAGGCGGAAAGTCTCCAGTGGGAATGCCTGACGGCGGCGCTGAACGAATTCGCGGGTACGCGGCATGAAGATTCGATGGCGCTCATCGAAGCGCTGCAGGTGCCCTCCCTTGCCGGCGACCTGAAGGATGTCTATGATGCCATCCGTTCGGCGGGTGTGCCGCTGGCGGATGTTCGGAACAAGCCGAATCCATCCGCTGCGGCTGCGGTGGAGGCGTCCGCGCTGATCCAGGAGTTGCGCGCGCTGGTGAATGCGTGGCCGTGGAAGATGACGACGAACCAGAGCGCGGAAAAGGAGCGGCTGCTTGAATGGTGCCAGACCGCATCGGAGACGGCCGTCATTGATTTCGAATCGTTCGCGCGGCTGTGGAATGCGCTGAATCTGAACCTCTCGAAGGTTCCGCAGACGACGAAGGAGTCGATTCGGGAGCTTCGCGACCGGGTGGATGCATTCCGGCGTACCGCGCTCGATCGGCACGCGGCGCCGTTCCGCGCGATGATCTTCGATGTTCTCGACCGTTTCGAAGACGAATACCGGAGCCGCAAGAAGGCACTCAGCCGCGTCGATTTCAACGATCTGGAACGCTTTACGATCGCACTGCTGAAGACGAATCCGGATGTCCAGCGGCGTGTTCACGGGCAATTTCGCCAGGTGATGCTCGATGAATTTCAGGACGTCAACGGCCAGCAGGCGGAACTGATCCGGCTGGTGCGCGCGCCCGATGTTTTCTTCGGCGTGGGCGACCGGAATCAATCGATTTACGGCTTCCGCCACGCGAAGCCGGAGATTTTCCTGACTTACCGCGATGAGGTTCATTTCCGGGGCGGCCATTCTGTTTCGCTGCTGCACAATTTCCGCAGCCGCGAGGCGATTCTGCGGTTTGTGGAATCGGCGCTGGCCGGCCGGGATGGAATTGAGGAGCGGGAACTGATCGCGGGATCGAAGTTCGGCGGCAAAGATGAGCCATCCATCGAAATTCTGCGCGCGATTGATGTGAATGCCGAGGCGGGTGGCGAGCGCGAAGCCGTTTGGATCGCGCATCGCGTCCTGGAGCTTCTGCGGACGCTGCAGATCGGCAGGCCGGGTGAAACGCGCGCGCCGGAGTTTCGCGATTTTGCCGTTCTGTGCCGCAACAGCGAATCGATGCCGGCGATTCTGGCGGCTTTCGACCGCGCGGGAATTCCGAGCGTGTGCGGGCGCCGGGAGTCGTTTCTGCTCTCGCGCGAAGGTCTGGATATTACGGCGCTGATCGGCGTGATCGCGAATCCGCGAGACAGCATTTCGCTCGCGGCCGTGCTGCGCGGGCCGCTGGTGGGAGTGAGCGATGAGACGCTGCTTCGCCTTCGGCTTGCCGCAAGAAGCCTGACAGGCGGGCTGAACCGTTTTCCACACGATCCGGACTGCGCGGTTATCGCGGAGCCCGACCGATCGCGGGTTATCACCTTTTGCCGGAATCTGGAGCGTTGGCGACACGACGTTGGGATCGTGCCGCTCGATATTCTGCTCTCCCGCGCGTTGCGCGATTGTGGGGTGGACTGGATGCCGGGGACAATCGATGCGGCGAATATCGAGAGTTTCCTCGACCTGGCGCGCACGGCGGGCAAGGCGATGAGCCTTCCTTCGTTCCTTCTGGAAGTGGAAAGCCTCTCGCGGGCGGCGGGCGCGGAATCCGAGCTTTCCGACGAAGATCAGGGCAACTGCATCCAGGTGATGACGGCGCACGCGGCGAAGGGGCTGGAGTTTCCGATCACGATTGTGGCCGGAATGGAGAGAGGATCGCGTCGCGATTCGCGTTCGGTGTCATTCACGGAAGAGCACGGGCTGGGGGTGAAGTGGCGCAATCCGGGGAAAAAGAACGGCGACGGCGATTCCTGGTTCGAGGCGAATAGTAAGGTGAGTGAAGCACGCGAGGATGAAGAGGAGAATCGCCTGCTTTACGTCGCGATGACGCGGGCGATCGAGCATCTGGTGCTTTCGTGGTCGGAAGGGAAGAGAAAGCCCTCGAACTGGGCGAAGCTGATTGCTGAGCATTTAGGGCTTCTGGAGATGCAGCCATCAGCGGAGCCTTACCGGCTCGAACGCGATGGGTTCAGCGTGTCGGTGCGGATTGTGGATTCGGACCCGCCGGCTGCCGCCCGCGCGTGGTCCCGCGCGGAGGAAAACGGGATTGAGCTGGTTGCGCCGCCTGTGGTTCGGGACCGGCATGAAACGACTGCGACCGTAACGTCGCTCGCGGTATTTGCCGCGTGCCCGCGAAAGTATTACATCCAGCGTTCGCTCGGCTGGAGCACGGGACGTTTTCGGCGCTTTGAGCCGGAGGAGATCGAAGTGGAAGATCTCGACGGCGAGGATACGGCCGATCTTTCGGCATCCCGCATTGGCTCTGCGGTCCACGCCATTCTGGCGGGCATGGAACCTGAGGACGATGCGCCGCAGGCGCGCGAACTGGCGGCGGTCTTCCGGAGGAGTGAACTCGGGCGGAGAGCCGAAGCGGCCTGCCGAAGCGAGCGGGAATGGGCGTTCATCGGCGATATCGACGGAACGATTGTGCGCGGGACGATCGACCTCTGGTTCGAGGCCGAAGACGGCGGCATCCACATCGTGGATTACAAAACCGATGAAGTGACGGCGGACCAGGCGCAGGCGCGCGCCGCAGAATATGCGCCGCAGCTTGCGCTCTATGCGGTTGCGCTCGAACGGGCGCTTGGTAAACGTCCGCGGAGCGCCTGGCTCCATTTCCTCCGGCCGGACCGGGTTGTTGAAGTCGCGATCGACGATGCGGCTATCGCCGCCGCCCGGGCACTTGTCGCCGGTCTCCGTCAGGCACAGGATTTGCTGCGGTTCGACCTGCGCGAAGGCGGTCACTGCCGGGTCTGCTCCTTTTACCGAACATTATGTCCGGCGGGGCGGGGAGATGCCATACTGGTAGAAGCTTGAGCCAGACGTTTTCAGCTCCGGAAATCGAAACCGGCCGCGAAGAAGAGCACGCAAAACTCTATCGGGTGGTGCTGCTCGATGACGACGATCACACCTACGATTACGTGGTCGAAATGCTTCAGAAAATCTTTATTTTCTCGGCGGAGCAGGCCTTGAATCATGCTCGTGAAGTGGACTCGACCGGTCGTACGCCGCTGATTACGTGTGAGTTGCCGGAAGCGGAATACGCGCGCGATCAGATCCAGGGATACGGGGCGGACTGGCGGATGCCGCGGTCCAAAGGCTCAATGTCAGCGGTTGTGGAGCCTGTGAATTAAGGCCAGTATTTTCAACAAAAACCAAACCAATCTTTTTTTACTGCGTTAAACTACTATGGTGAAATTTTCTCTGTTATTCGTGGCGTTTTGCGCCATTCTGCCGGCCCAGATGCCGACTTTTGGCGGCGCAACGCCGCCTCCGGGAGCGGCGGCGCCGGCCACCGATCCCAACACGGTGATTATCACCGTGGGAGACCATAAGATTACTGCCGGGCAGTTCGAGGAATACATCAAGGCGCTGCCGGTTCAGTATCAGGAAACGGCGCGCGGTCCGGGCCGCCGCGATTTCGCGAAGAATCTGGTCGAGCTGAATGTGCTGGCGGATGAAGCCGTGAAGCAGGGGGTCGATCAGAAGCCGGACGTCAAGCTCCAGATCGAATTCCAGCGCGATAACATGCTGGCGCAGGCCATGTTCCTCAACATGCAGGCGCAGGCGAACGTTTCGGATGCGGAGATTCAGGCCTACTACGACGCCCACAAGGCCGATTATGAGGTTCTGAAAGCACGCCACATCCTCATTCGCGTGAAGGGCGCGCCCATGCCCGCCACTCCCGGCAAGCCGGAACTGACGGATGACGAGGCGAAGGCCAAGGCGGAAGAAATCCGCAAGCGCATCGTCGGCGGTGAGGATTTTGCGAAGGTTGCACAGGCGGAATCGGACGATACGTCGTCCGGCGAAAAGGGCGGCGATCTGGGCGAGTTCAAGCGGGGCATGATGGTGCCGCCGTTCGAAAAGGCTGCGTTCGCGCTGAAGGTCGGGGATATCAGCGAGCCCGTGCTGAGCCCGTTCGGCTATCACATTATTCAGGTGGAATCCCACACAACGAAACCGCTCGATGAAGTGAAGCCGGAGATCATCGCGCAGTTGCGGCCCGCTGCAGCGCGCGAAGCCGTGGAGACTCTGACTGGCAAGGCGAAGGTGGAGATGAACGACGCGTACTTCGGACCTGAGCCGAAGGCGGCCGGTGCTCCCGCACCCGCAGGTCAGGCTCCGGCCGGGGCGCCCGCTGCACCTGTAGTTGCTCCTTCCGCAGGGAAGTAAGCGCGGCGCGGTTTATAGGGCCGCCGCCGGGACGATTCGACGTGAACACAGGAACACGAATGCAGGCAGATAAGAATTCTGTTGCATTCTGATCAGTCAGGCTGTACGCTAACAGCAGTACAGTTTATGGTGTTCAGACTCAACCCACGGGCGGGACAGCCGCTCTACCTCCAATTGATGCAGCAGATCCGGCATGCGGTGGAGACCGGCGTTCTCCAGCGTGGAGATCAGTTGCCCGGAATTCGCACTCTGGCGGAGGAGATCGTCACCAGCCACACGACGGTTGCGAAGGCCTATTCCGAGCTCGAGCATGAAGGGATTCTCGAGATTCGGCATGGGTCGGGCGCGTATATCCTGGGGAGCCGCGGGATACGGAATCGATCGGAAAAAGTACGGCTCTCGCAGGAGCGAGTCCACGAACTCGTGGAGTCTCTTCGGGAGGACGGGCTCTCCGCCGAGGAGATTCGCCGGCTTTTCGAAGCGGAGCTTCTCTACGCAGGACAAGATGCGGGGCAACATGCGGGGCAACATGGAACTCGCGATTGAGACCCGCAACCTTGTCCGTCACTATGGTCCGGTGGAAGCGCTGCGAGGGCTCAACCTTCAGGTGGCGCGGAACCGTGTGACTGGATTTCTGGGCCGCAACGGCGCCGGAAAAAGCACGACGATCCGAACGCTGCTCGGAATGACGCGTCCGGATTCGGGAACGGGAACAGTGCTCGGGTACGCGATCGATCGCGCCGGGGAGAGTCTCGAAATCCGGCGGCGCGTCGCTTATGTGGGGGAGGATATGGTCGACGCGCTGGTCGTTGAGCACGCGGAAAGGGTGCCAACAGCGAATTGACGGCCGACCCTCCGGTCACTTACTGGACGTAAATCGTGACGCCAGGCGAGTAGACGTTATTGATCAGCAGCTTCAGCGTTGCGGCGCCGGACGGCACGCCGGATGGAATCTGCAGGTTCACCTGCATTACGCCCGCGACGATTCCGGGCGCTCCTCCAGCATAAGTGACACTTGCCGGGATACCGTTGACGGTGGCGGTCACGGAATGGACCGGGATCGGCGCATTCGAAGGCGCGAGCTGGCCATCCACGCCGCCGGGTGTCGTCTGGCCTTCGCCGGTCGCGTAGAGGATCAAAAAGTCGCCAACACTGGCCGGATTGACCCCGGTATTCAACTGCCCATTGGAGAAATTGACGGCGAGCGCGTTGCCGGCGCCGCTGGCATCGAGTGTAAAGAGGCCGGGCGCGGTGGGCGCTACCTGCACTGTATTCACGACCGACTGGTTCCCCTGGTACGTCACGTAAACGTTGGCTGAGGTGAGTCCATCCACTGCGTATGGCACCACTGCGGAAACCAGAGTGGAAGACGTATAGATGATGGGAGCGTTCACCCCGCCGATGGAGACCGTTGTTCCCGCGAGGCTGGTGCCGAACTTTCCATCCGGGCCGAGCGTGTTGGAAACGAGCGTGGCCGGTCCCAGACCGGTTCCGAACAGCACGATAATCTCGCCCGGCGAGATCGGCACGGTGGCATCGCCCGAGCCTATGGCGGGGGCGACGAACGGCTGGATGGTGGCCGCATTGGAGATCGCGCCAATCGAGAACGGAACGGGAGCCAGTTTCCGGATGATCGCATTGCCTGACTCCGCGACCAGAATGTTGCCATTAGCGTCGACGGCGACCCCGTACGGCTGGGACATGCTGCCGGAGGTGGCGACGCTGCCGTCACCCGCGTAAGCCGAGATGCCATCGCCGCCAATCCAGAGAAGTGTTCCGTTGGTGGTGATTTTATCGACCGTATTCTGATCGGGGTCCGCGGCGTAGATATTTCCCGCCGGATCGATTGCGCAGTTCTGGGCGGAGAAATTCTCGCGGACGGTGTGAATATTGCCGTCCGGGCCAATGCGGAAAAGGCGGCTCAGGCCGGTGTCGACAATGTAGAGATTCCCTGCGTTGTCCGTGGTCAGAGAGTAGGGCACGCCGAGGAGCGCCTGGGTGGCGGGTCCGCCTTCACCCTCATAGGCGCCGAACGAAAGAAAGCCGGTGCCGGCGAATCGCGTGATGATGCCATCGGGCGTGATTTTACGGACGGTGGCATTGCCGATATCGGAAACATAAACGTTGCCGGCTCTGTCCACGGCGACGCCGGTGGGGGTGATGAACTGCGCATTGATCGCCGGGCCGCCATCGCCCAGGGGATCATTCTGCGGGCCGCTGGCGCCGGTGCCGGCGAAGGTGCTGATTTTTCCGCCGGAGACCATTCGAATCCGGTGATTTCCCGTATCGGCGATATATAGATTATTGTTGGAATCGAGCGCGATGTCGTGCGGCGAAGAGAGCTGCGCACCGATGGCGCTGCCGCCGTCGCCCGAATAACCGGGAGATCCATTTCCCGTGATGGAATTCACTACCCCGTCCGGCGATATGATGCGGACCGAGCTGTTACCAAGGTCATTGAGATAAATGTCCCCCGCGCTGTCCAGTGCGACCCGGATGGGGTGGTAGAACTGAGCGCTCAGGGCGGGACCGGTATCGCCATACCAACCCGCCACGCCGGTGCCGCCGACGGTGGTCATGGTGTATTGCTGGGCAAACAGCGAACCGGACGCGATCAAAAGACCGCAGACGAGGGATGACGTTTTCATGGATCGAGTAATCTATGGACGCAACTCAGGCCGTCTACGTTGCTGTTGAAAATACGGCAGTAAACGACCCCAGAGCTTCAATGGTGATGATACCAGCCAGGATCGCTCAGGTTTCGGCCGGCTCGTCATCGGCCGGGGGATCTTCGAGCAGTTCCGGGTGCGCGGCGAAGCGGCGCAACTCGGTGAGGATCGCGCCGGATGAAAACCCGGCCCGGCGCAGTTTCCGCCAGGCGGCGGCCAACTGGCGCTCGTCGCCGGTATGTTTGCCGGCTGCGACAGACGGCATACGGCGCTCGATCCAGGCGGCGATCATCGCAGGCTCGTCTTTACCGGCGAAGGCCCGCGCGACAGCCTTCTCGGCAAGGGGCGGCGCAATGCGGCGCGCGCGGAGATCGCTCAGAACGCGCGCCCGGCCGAAACCTCCGCCTTCGACCCGCAGCGTGGTGTACATCTCGGCAAAACGCTCGTCATTGAGGTAGCCGATCTCGCGAAGCCTCGAAATCACCGGGTCGATATCGGCTATTTTTTGCGCTCTGCGGCGCAGGCGGGTGCGCAATTCCTCGGAAGAACACGAGCGTGCGGCGAGGGCGCGGACCGCGTATTCGAACAAAGCATCTCCATCCAGTCTTGTCCGCGGCTGCATGGCTGTAACATGAAGTCTATCCACAACGGGCCCTGGCTTGCAACGCCCGAAACCGTCGTATACTGTGATTGGTTTCGGGTGCGCGTCAAGCCCGTCCAATTGGGGGACAAACTCATGGATAAATTCGGCAGCTTCTTACTCGGACTCGGAATTGGTGTTGGTATCGGGATGGTTTTCGCTCCGCAATCGGGCGAGGACACGCGCGACATGTTGCGCAGCAAGGCGGATGAGAGCAAGGATTATCTCAAGCGCCAGTCGGAAGGACTGCGCAGTTCCGCTCAGACAGTCGTGGACAAAGGCCGCGAGGCTGTGAGCCGGCAGCGCGATTCGATCAACGATGCGATCGAGGCCGGGCGCCAGGCTTACCGCGACAAGGTTGACAACGCACCTTCCGCGTAGCCGGCACCATTAGCCGGGCTGGATCGGACACCTCATGTCAGACGAGACGTTTCGCTGGGTCATCACGGGCGGTGTCGCCATCGCGACTTTGTGTATTATCGCGATGGCGATCATGATGATGTCGATGTTCCGGTTGTTTTCGCAACTGAAGAGCAAAGTGGACCGTCTGGTGGACCGCACGGAGCCGATGATCGATTCGGTGCGCTTCGTCATCAATGAAAACGCGCCGAAGATCAGTGAGATCGTGACGTCGGCGAAGGAGACCGCATCCAACGCGCGGGACGTATCGGTGGTCGCCAAAGACCAGGCACAGCGGTTTGCAGAGGTCGGACGCGACATCGCGGACCGCACCAAGATTCAGGTGGCGCGAGTGGATTCCGCGGTCGATGACACGGTGGAACAGGTGCAGGAACTGGGCGCGAACCTCAAGTCGGCAGTGAAAAAGCCGGCGGCGGAAGTTTCGGGTATGCTTGCCGGCATCCGGGCAGGTGTTTCCGCCTATGCCCACGGGATGCGTCCCAACGTCTCGCGCGCGACGCAGGACGAAGAGATGTTCATCTGATGGCGAAGCTCGCACTGGTGTACGGACTTCGTCTTGTTCCGGCCGATGAAATGGAATCGTTCGAAGACGGCGGCATCCGCCTGAAGAGCGGTAAGGATGCGTCTGTTACTATGCACGTGATTGAGGGAAGCACCGAGCAGGAGATCAGAGATCAACTGATGCGGTCGCTCGATGCTTTCTTCGAGTTCTATCCGGAACTCTGATCCGTGCATGGTCGATATTCATAGTCATATCTGCTATGGGGTGGACGACGGGTCGCGGTCGATTGAAGAATCGGTCGCGATGCTGGAGATGGCGTCCGCCGGCGGGACCACGGATATCGTGGCAACGCCGCATTCGGACCTGAAATTTCATTTCCATCCGGAACTGGTGGCGGAACGGGTGGCGGAGATGCAGGAACGAATGGGAGACCGCATCCGGATTCACCGCGGCTGCGATTTCCATCTGTTTTTCGACAACATTCGGAGCTGCCTCGAAGACCGGACCAAATACACAATCAACGGCAAACGTTATCTGATGGTGGAGTTCGCGGATTCGTCGATTCCGAAAACGATCGATGACGTGTTCAACAGCTTCCTGCACAAAAATATTACGCCGGTGATCACGCACCCGGAGCGCAACGCGCTGCTGATGGCGCGCGTGCCGGAGATGGTGCGGTGGGTGCGTTCGGGATGTCTGATTCAGATCACGGCGGCCTCGTTCACGGGGCGCTTCGGCAAGTCGGCCGAAGCGAACTGCCGTCGGCTCATGGATCAGAAGATGGTGCACTTCGTCGCGAGCGACGCGCACGATACGGAATGGCGGCCTCCGGATATGCGGGAGGCGCGGGCCATCGTAGCGGAGAAGTGGGGCGAGGGTACGGCCGAGCGTTTGTTCGAGACGTATCCGCGGATTGCGCTGACCGATCAGTACATCGACTGCGAAGATCCGGAAGATGTGCCGGAAAAAAAATCGTGGTTCGGCTTTTTGAAAAAATCCTGAGCGGCGCTAACATCTCAATCTTCGCCTCGTAATGATATTGAAGAGGTGAAGTGTTGTGCTCCGGGGCGGTCTGACGATGGGAGCTTGCGGGCTTCTTCTGCTTGCGCAGGGATGCTGCGCCCTTCAGGCGCAGACATTTCCGCCGCCTGGGAAACTGATCGACATCGGCGGACGCAGAGTGCATCTGTATTGCACCGGTGCGGGGAGCCCAACCGTGATACTTACCGCCGGTGGTGGGGCGTTTTCGATCGATTGGGACCTGGTTCAGCCAGGCGCAGCCAGAACGACGCGCGTCTGTTCGTGGGATCGGGCCGGGCTTGGCTGGAGCGATTCAGGGCCGGAGGATGAAACCGTGGAGCAAACGGTTACCGATCTTCACGCGGTGCTGGTCGCGGCCCGCGAGAAAGCTCCATTCGTCCTGGTGGGCGCTTCAATCGGAGGCATTTTCATTCAGGCGTACCACCGAACTTATCCGAAGGATGTAGCTGCTCTGGTCTTCACGAACAGCAGTAATCATGTTGGCCTGCTGGTGAACGGTAAGCCGGAGCTCCTTTGGCTTTTGACCGGGGATCAGATCCGCTCTGCCTTTCCGCTTCCCGCCTCCGCGAAGGGGAATATGCCGGTGCGGGAGGGCGAGCCGTTCGACCGGCTGCCAGCGGCACTTCAGGCCACCCGCCTCTGGTTCGACCAGCAGTTCTGGAAGAACTGGCGTCCGGAACGCGAACGTCCTGATGAAATGCTGTCGTGGCGGAAGGAATTTCTCAAAGAGTTCGCGCTTACGGACGCATCTCAGGATCCTCCGCTCGGTACCGTGCCCGTGGCGGTGATCGCGAGTGATCCGGCAGCTTCACCCTCTCAGAGGAATTCTCATGAGGGCGCGGCAGCCCGGCTGGATTTTCTCAGTTCCAACACGATGCACGTCACTGCTACGGGAAGCGGCCACGAGATTCATCTCTATCAACCGGAGGCCGTCATTCAGACGATTGCGCGGGTGGTTTCGGCGATCCGGAGCGGGAGTCGGCTCTCGCACTAATTGCGTGCGGCTGGAAGCGGTCCGATTTCACGGTTGTGCTCGTACCCCCAGCGCCGGATGTATTCCGCGCCCGGCAGGAAATCATCTTTGACGGCCTTGAGGTGAGCGTTCAGCATCTGGTCGAGACGAGCGAGAAGCGTCTTCTGGCCGCTGCGATGAACCAGATTCTGCATCTGATAAGGATCGGCCAGATTGTCAAAGAGCAGTTCCGGCCCCTTGAGCGTGCGGACAAAAGTGTATTGCTGGGTCCGCACGCCGCGATATTCGCTCCATCCGGCGGTTCGCAGAGCGCCATAGGCTGCCGGAAACTGAAGCAGCGCGACGCTGTCCTTCGGGACGTGAGAGCCGGCGGCGATCTTCGAGCAGTCGGTTCCCTGAACGCCCGCGGGCGTTTTCAGATCAGCGAGGCTCAGCAGGGTCGGCATGATGTCGGGCGTTCCGAGAACGGTCTCGATCTTTCGCCCTTTCGTGCCGAGCTTCTTCGGATATCGCAGCAGGAAGGGAATGCGGATCGACTCATCCCAAGCCACGTGCTTTGTGGTGGAGGGCAGACCCTGCGATCCCATCATGTCACCATGATCGGCGGTAAAAATGACGATTGTGTTGCCGGCGACACCGGCTTTCTCCAACGCGGAGAGGACCTGTGCGATGCAGTCATCCACAGCTTTGATGTGTGAGTAGTAGCCGCGGAGATCGTTGGTGGCTTTTGTACGGGCGTCCGCGGGCACATTTGGCCGGAGCTGGATTTCGCGGTCACGATAAACAGCCTGGTAGCGCTCGGGCGCGGTATTCAGCGGAAAGTGCGGGGGGCCCATGGAGAGGACCAGCATGAACGGATCCCGTGTCTTCGCCTGCTGTTCGATAAAAGTGCACGCATCCGCGGTCTCCGCGATGGCATCGTAGCCGGGCCAGTAGCGCGGCTTGGGATCGTCGTCTTCGTAATAAATGGAATGGTTGTAATCGTGAGTGCACTCGTTAGCTTTCCAGTAGTGAAAGCCGAAGCGATGATCGGGCGGGATGTACGCCGTGCGGCGCTCATATTTACCCTCGGGGCTGCCGTACATGTGCCACTTGCCGATCCAGCCGGTGCGGTAGCCGGCGCCGGCAAACACCTGGCCGAGTGTCGCTCCTTTTGGCTTGAGCTCTTCGTCATTCAGGAATATGCCGTGCGTCAGGGGGAACTGGCCGGTGATCAGGCTGGAGCGGTACGGAGAACAGACAGGATGGTTGGAGCAGGCATTGACGAAATTCACGCTCTCGCCGGCCAGCCTG
Organism: Bryobacteraceae bacterium; assembly: GCA_035546955.1. Taxonomy (GTDB): domain Bacteria; phylum Acidobacteriota; class Terriglobia; order Bryobacterales; family Bryobacteraceae; genus BOG-234. The sequence goes on along the minus strand of DASZVV010000377.1, from coordinate 5,827 downwards.
TCGAGCGCGGGAGTTTGTGCGTTGGCATCGCCGGAGTATCCGGTAGCCTGAGCGCGCCATTCGTCCGTCAGGATGTAGAGGACATTGGGGCGTGAAGACTGGGCGCGCAGGAAAGCGGGCGCGCCGGCCATCATCGAGGAAGCGGCTGCTGCGGATTTCAGAAAACTGCGTCGGGCGAGAGTCATCCTGGTTGCTCGTAATGTACACCCGGGCCGTTCTCCTGAAGATAAAGTGCCGTGTAAGCAAATTTGCCGAATCGGCAAAAATATCGTATGATGGCGTCGATGGAGACGGGACTACGAGAGCGGAAGCGGCGTGACACGCGCGCGGCCCTGAGCCTGGCGGCGCTGCGCCTGTGTTTTCAGCGCGGCTGGGTCAACGTGACGGTGGATGATATCGCTGCGGCAGCGAATGTCTCCCCCCGGACGTTTCGGAATTACTTCGCGACGAAGGCCGAGGCGGTAGCGGCAGGACATCTGGAGCGCATGCTGAAGGTTGCGGATGAGATGCGGGCGCGCCCCGCGGGCGAGCCGCTATGGACGTCGGTCGCGAATTCCGTGGCGTCACAATTCGAGCCGCACGCGCAGAAGGGAGAAGCCTCGCGGGATGCGAAGGTCTGGCTGGAGAGGGTGCGGTTTGTTCTCACGGAGCCCGCGATTCACGGCGAGGTATTGAAGGCATCCGCGGCAGCGCAGGGAGAACTGGCGGAAGTGATCGCGCGGCGCACGGGAACACGGGCCAGCGCCTTGTATCCGCAGGTGGCGGCGGCCGTGGTGACGTCGGTCGTCGGGACAGTCGTGGACCGCTGGCTGCGAGACGGACCCACCGGCTCGATCGTGCCGATGCTCCGGAAGGCGTTCGAGCTCGTTGCGGGGGGATTCCCCAACTGACATGCGCATCCGCGGAATCAATTACGATACTGGCTTCCTCAGCGGCGACACGACGACTCGGGAGCCGTTCGATCCGCGGATCGTGCAGCGGGAGATGCAGGTGATCCGCCGCGATCTGCATTGCAACGGCGTGCGCATTGCCGGCGGTGATGCGGACCGGCTGGAATTAGCGGCAACCTGTGCGGCTGAAGTGGGACTTGAAGTGTGGTTCTGTCCGTTCACCCATAGCCTCACGAGCGACGAAGTGCTGGCGCTGCTTGCCGATTGCGCGGAACGCGCGGAGCGCCTTCGACGTGCGGGCGCCAGGATCCTCTTCCTGACCGGCTCGGAACTCAGTATCGTCACCACCGGTTTTCTACCCGGCAATACGCTGCCGGAACGGATGGCCGTTCTCACCGATCCTGTTCGTGTCCGCCAGGTCATTCCCGAGATGCGGGTCCGGATGAAGGAACTGCTCGGCAAGGCGGTGGAACTCGTCCGCGCCCGTTTCGGAGGAAAAATCAGCTACGCTTCACTGCCGTTTGAGGGCGTTGACTGGAGTCTGTTCGACATCATTGCCACAGACGCCGGCTACCGGACAGCAGCGATGGCCGATCGCTTTCGGGATCAGATGCGCGTCTTTGTGGACCAGGGCAGGGCACTGGGGAAGCCGGTAGCGATCACGGAATTCGGCTGTGCCACACACCGCGGCGCATCCAATCTGGCGGATCGCGAGGAAAACATCATTGAGTGGGGCGAAGGCGCGCGGCCAGTCCGGCTGAAGGGCGAGTTCACGCGTAATGAGGAGGAACAGGCGCGCTATATCGGCGAACTGCTGGGAGTGTTCGAAACCGAGGGCGTCGACGCCGCATTTGTCTACACCTTCGCGCGCTACGACTTCCGCGGAGAGTTCGATCTTGTGAGCAAAGGAATCGTGAAAGTGCTGGAAAGCGGCTACGGCCAAAGGTATCCGGATATGCCCTGGGAGCCGAAGGCCGCGTTCGATGCGCTGGGCGAACGCTATCGGATTTACAGCGGCAAATTGTAGACGCAGAATATGCTGTCACGCTTCCAGCCGGAAGCTTCATAGAGCGACTGCGCCTGGGAATTCGTCAGCGCGGTCGAAAGCGTCAACCGCGTGGCGCCGTTGCGGCGGCCGAACTCGGCGGCGGCTTCGAGAAGCGCCCGGCCCACCTTGCGGCGGCGCGCTTCCGGAATCACATAGAGGTCGTTCAGGATGTAAATGCGCCGGGCAGCGCCCGAGGAGAAGCTGGGATAGAGCTGGGTGAAGCCGAGAGCTTCGCCCTCCGGATCGAGCGCCAGAAAAATGATGGACTCGTGGTTCCGCAGCCGATCGCGCAAAAACACGCGAGCCAGATCAAGGTCGGGAGGTTGTTTGTAAAACTGACGGTAGGCGTCGAAGAGCGGGACGATCCGTTCGAGATCGTCGAGTCCCGCCTGGCGAACCAGGCTGGTTAAGCCGCCTTCTGGACTTTTCCGTTCCGGATGCACGAGGTGCAGACGCGGACGCGCTTGCTGGCGCCGGCCACCATTGCCCGAACAGTCTGCAGGTTGACGTTCCAGCGACGGTTGGTTACGTTGTGGGCGTGGCTGACCTTATGCCCGAACTGCGGCCCCTTGCCGCAAACATCACAAACTCTTGCCATGGATCAAAGACTCCTGAGATGGTTAGGTTCGTGATAAGAAAGGCACGAACGCAAGTCTCAGTGTAGCATGGAGGCGCGGGCCGTACACTGGGAGGACTGCTCATGGTGGAACTCGCGCTGCCGACGGACCGGAGTGCCGTAACCCCCTTCCTGGAGTCTATCCCCAATGTTCCCGCGGTTTTCCTGCTGTGGCCGCATTCCGGCGAGCCGCATTTGGGACGGACCAATGTCCTGCGGCGGCGGCTGAGCCGGCTTTCCGGGCTGTTCGGCACTGCGGAGCGGCTGGAATACCAGACCGCCGGGTCAAAGCTCGAATCCCGATTTCTCCACCTGCAGCTGGCGCGGCAATATCTGAGGGGGGACTACCGGCGGGAAATCCGGCTGCGCCTGCCGTTTTACGTCCGGCTGGTGCTTTCGAACGAATTTCCGCGGACCCGCATCGTGGCGCGATTGGGGCGGGGAGAAGCGGTCCATGTGGGGCCGTTCCGGACGAAGGCGACGGCGGTGCAGTTCGAATCGGCATTCCTGGATCTGTTCCAGTTGCGGCGCTGCGCGGAGGACCTGGCGCCCTCGCCCGATCATCCCGGCTGCATCTACGGCGAGATGGGGCGCTGTATGCGCCCGTGCCAGCAGGTGGTGGGAGTGGAGGAGTACCGTTCCGAGGTGCTGCGGGTGGCGGAGTTTCTGCGCTCGGGCGGGCGGTCTCTGATGACATCGGCGACCGGTGAGCGCGAGCGGCTCAGCGCGGATATGGACTTCGAAGGCGCGGCGCGCGCGCACCAGCGCGTGCTGAAGATCGAGGAAGTGATGGGGTGGCGCGATGAAATGGCGCGCGATGTAGAGCGCCTGCACGCCATCGCGGTGGCGCCGTCATCGCGTCCGGATTGTGTGGAGTTGGGGTGGCTGCGCGGCGGGTACTGGCACGGATTCCGGCCGCTCGATTTCACGGTGGGAGAGGATGGGCGTCCGGCGCCGCTCGATGCGCGCCTCCGGGAGATGGCTTCGGAGATCCCGGAGCGGCGGCGATGCGGAGGACTGGAGCGGATGGAGGATCTCGCGGTGCTCTCGCGGTGGTTTTATTCGAGCTGGTGCGATGGGGAATTGCTCGTGGTGGATGATTGGGAGAAAATCTCGTTCCGGAAGTTAGTAAACGCGATTTCGCGGGTAATACGCGGCGGGCAGAAGCCCACTCCTGGCAAACCAGCCGAAGCCGGGCCCCACGAAAATCCCCGCGACTGAGCTCGCATCGACGCAGGCGTTATTTTTGACCGTATTCGCCTCCACTACGCCTTGCGGGCCGCCCACGCAGAATTTCGCCATTCCGTAACCGCCGATTTCGTTGCCGGTGACGGTGTTGCCGCTTGCGCCGCCCGCGAGATAAATTCCATCGCGCAGTGATTCCGGCTGATCGCGCCGGGCAGTATTCATACCGGTGAAGCGGTTACCGGTGACGCGGTTGGCCGTGCCGCGAACGAGGAGTGCGTTGAAAAGCCCGTCGCCGCAAACATTGGTTGCGATTTCGCTGTTCGAGATGCCGTCGAGCGACATACAGCGGCCGGCAATTTCATCGAACGTGTTGCCCTGAATAGTCGCGCGGTCTACCGACCCGCTCGTGACGATTGCGGCCGGGAGCACGGTGCCGGCAATCAGCACTTCCTCGCCCGGAAATCCGATCATATGGCCGGTGTTGCCCGAGATCGTGATGTCGGACGCGTGATTCATTTCGATCGCCGAGCGCGCGAGAACTTCGAACTCGTTCGCCGTGATGCGGCCTTTCGAGGCGGTCGGTCCGGTGGATCGGATCCAGATGCCATTGCCGCGGACCTTACCGAACACGGCGTTCGAGACTTCGAAATCGGAAGCTCCTTCTTCCAGCGCCAGGCCGCCGGTGCCGTTGTTATGGCCCGCGATGTCGAGTGAGCCCGAATCTGTCAGCCGGACGTCGTGAATGCGCGCATGGCTGCCGCCCGTGATGAGGATGGGGAATCCGGCGAATTCCTTCGCATCAAGGCGGAAGATTTCGAGGCCTGTCACGTTTTCGGCGACGATGCCGTTGTTCGGGACGACGCGCGCGAGCATCGCCGCGGGCTGGGGCGCCGGAACCGGCTGCGAGAAGGCGGCGCGATTGCCGTCGAGCATCACATCGTGGATCTTAATATTCCTGCCCGCGGCAAGCGAGAGCAGCGACCGTCCGCGGAACGCGCTGGAGGCTTTCAGGACGGTGTTGGAGCCTTTGATTTCGAGGTCGTGCGCGTCAGGCGGGAGTGCGATCTCGCGCGTGATTTCGATGGTGCCGGAAGGCAGCGTGACGGTTCCGGTTTTCGTCTGGAGCAGCGTGCGGAGGTGCGCTTCGGTGCCGGGTTGCTGGGCCAATACCGGGAGAGCGAGGAGCAGTAGCGAAATGGATTTCATCGAACGACCTCTATCCCCATTTTCGCCAGAATACGGCGGCCGAGGCGTATCTCCAGCAGACGGGCACCGGCCGGAATGGACTCCGGAATACGGAAATTCACTTCCCAGCGTTCGGTGAGGGGATCGGCGCGAAAAGTTTCGACCTCGGTGGAGGCAACGCCGTCCACCGTCGCTTGGAACCCGCGGATGTCGTCAACTTCTTCGATGGAAGCTTTGATCAAACCGCTTTCCATCCGTGTGGCCGACATCAGGTTAATGGCATCCGTCAGGGCGTTGAGACGCGGTACGGCGGGACCGGGTGGAATGACACGCAGCCAGGTTGGTTCGCCGAGCGTGCGGCCGTTGTATTCGAGCGTGAGCGGAACAAGTCCGGTTCGTGTGTTCTTCGGCAGAAAAACGTTGACCTGGGAAAAGCCGTTGCGCTCGCGCGGGCCAACGTAGCTGACGCGCCCTTCTGCTCCATCGATGAACGCTCTGAGCGAATTCAGGTCGCAGCTCTCCGGCAGGTCACCCACGGAAACGGCGGCGCAGGCGAGACGCCCGGAAGCGGGAACGGCGTGCTCGGCGGAGAAGGCATTCGAGGCCGTGCGGATGCGGCTCGGACCAGCGGCGTCCGCGGTATGCAGCGGCTTGCGCCAGGTGGTCCACATGTACTGAGACTCCACTCCGGTCAGCGCGAGCAGTTGAACGCCGTGCTCACGGGTGAGCGCATGAATTTCCTCAGCGCTGATGCGCACACCGGACCACGTTGTATAACCCTCCGACGTTTTCGGCAGTCCATTGATCTGGAGCCTAGCGACGCCGCCCGGTTTCAGAACGCGAATGGTCTCGCGCAGGTAGTTGAATACGACGTCGCCGCTCGGAATGTGCTGGAACACC
>DASZVV010000376.1:0-8891 GCA_035546955.1 Bryobacteraceae bacterium | reverse complement strand
CGGCCGATGGCTACAACGTGCTGACGCCCTCCGGCGGCAGCGTCACGATCGATCTCGCCAATAACACGAAGCTCAATCACGAGCTGACGCTGACAGGGGCGAGCGTCACGGTGAACGCGCCGATTTCGACCGGCGGCACTCCGGCGAAAGGCGATAAATTCTACTTCCGGTTTATTCAGGATGCGACGGGCAGCCGCGATCCGAACGCGCTGCTGACGTTCCCGAATTCCTCCGGCGCATTTGTGGCGGGCGTGGCGGGGATGATTCCCTTCTCGGCGACAGCTAATACGCAGACGACGGTCAAATTTGTGTACAACGGCACCAAATGGGCGCCGGAACTTCCAGGAGCGGCAACATCATGAAACAGTTTTTCCTTCTCTTCGCGTGGACGGTTCTGCTGGTGCTCGCGGCGTGCGGCGCCGTCAGCATGACGGATCCGAATAATCACATCTGGACGGGCACGCATACGTTCAACAGCACGGTGAACGGCACTCAGCCATGGAATCTGGAGCTGGTCAGCTCGACGCTCGGGTTCACGTCGCAGGGCGGCATCACGCTCGGCAGCGGCGGGTCTGGCGGCAACTCATCGATCTCCTGCAGTAATTCCAGCCCTTGCCTGACGATCAATCAGGCGGGGTCGCTGGCGAAGGCGATATCGGTCACGGCGGGCAGCGTCGGCCTCGTCGATATGACGTCGAGCGGCACGGCGGCTTTCAGCGGGACGATCAATTACAGTGGCCCCGGCGCCTCAACCGGCGACGTCGTCTGCTTCAAAAACAACGGATTCGGATTCCCGATCGTGCTCGGCCACGCATCGGTGACGGGCGGCTCCGTAGGGACGTGCAACTGATGAGAAAACTAATCCTCTTCCTCTTCGCGCTCTCGCCCGCATTTGCCCTCACCTGTCCGTCTGGCTTCGTGGAACTCTCGCAGACCGGCATCGTGGATGCCGTGACCGGTCTTTCGTATACCGGCCAACTCACGGTGACGCGGACCTACAACGATTCGAACGCTCGCGGGGATCAGCAGACGATTGCCATCACGAATGGCGTCATCGATGTCTGCCTCGCAGGCGGATCGTCTTACTCCGTTCGCCAGCGTGCATCCGGCTCCGGATTGACCATCGCGCCGGTGTGGACTACTCCGGCGAGCGGGGGCCCCTACGGGTTAGCGGACATCGAAGGCTCTGGCCCGGTCACGCCGGACACTCATATCGCACCGTCCCAGATTTTCGGCAGTGACGGCGTAGTGAAAATATCCGGTGGTCAGGGCGGCATTGTCTCTGGCAGTCCGACGGATTGCGTGCTGGTGAATGGAACGAGCAACACATGCGGCACCGGCGGCGGCGCAACAATCCCGTCCGTCACAAACCTGATCTCCGGCAGCGGGAACGGCAATGGTGCGGACTCCGGCATCCAACCGGCTTCCGTCGTGCAACTCAGCGCCGTTCAATCACTCACGAATAAGACTCTCGACGGGATCAGTCCCACAATCATGGGCTACCTCGGAAACATCTCTAGTGACGTGCAGGCGCAATTGAATGTGAAGGGCACCGTCACCAGCATCACTGCGGATTCCCCGCTCACCGGCGGCGCAATCAACACCTCTGGCCATATCGGCATCCCGCAGGCGAGCGGCTCGGCGAGCGGGTATCTATCGACCGCGGACTGGTCGACTTTCAGTGCGAAGCAGTCCGCGCTATCGGGCACCTGGAATCAGATCGCCGGCACCCCGGATAAGGCGACCGGATCTCTTGCGCTGCGCCGTATGACTTCGGGCGACCTGCCGCCCCTCGTCACTTCTTATGTGGCCGCGAATTTGGCCAGCAACTGGACGCTTAGGACGACGCCGCAGACCGCGCAATGGGGGAACATCGCCTACTCTCCGGAACTGCGACGCCTGGTTGCGGTTGCGTTCTCGACGGGCGCATACGGTCACGTCATGACTTCGGACGATGGCGGGATAACGTGGACGCTCCGTACGACTCCCGGAGACGCATATCAATGGAATGGCCTGGTATGGTCCGATTCGCTCGCCCTTTTTATCGCCCTCTCGCATTCAACGTCTGGCGTCACCTCCAGCATGACTTCACCGGACGGCATAAATTGGACCCTGCAGGCATCGAGCGCCGCGCTTACGGGTGGAGTGTGGGATCAGGTCGTATCGAACTCGTCGGGGCGGTTATGCGCAGTGTCCGGCCGCGCGAATTCCACGTCGGCTTACAGCAGCGATGGAATCAACTGGACATCGGGCGGCGTCGTCAGCGCGACCAGCGCAACCAGCAGCGCTGTATGGTCGACTGAACTCGGGATCTTCGTTGCCGCCGGGTCGCAGGGCGCGTTCAATGGCGGCTTTTACACCTCGCCTGACTGCGTAACCTGGACCGCGCACGTTAACCCGGCGGGAAGCACCCAAGGGTGGCAAAGAATCGCATGGTCGCCACAACTGGGCATCTTCGTGGCCGTCGCGAACACCACGGGCGGAGCCGGACAGAGAGTTGCGACCTCGGCCGATGGTGCAAATTGGATATCGCATTCGTCCACCGACGATACGAGCGGATGGACAGCCCTCGCATGGTCTCCGCAACTTGGCCTCTTCGCCGCGCTCTCCGGCAGTGGCGAGGTGATGTACTCACCGGATGGCGCGAACTGGACCGCAGGAAACGCGCCGTCTCCGGCTCGCCAGTGGTGGCGTGCAATCTGGCTCGCTGATTACGGGTGGTTTGTTTCGGTTGATGATGGATCTGCATCCAGCCCGCAGGCTGTAACGAGCGCGCCGATCCAGTCTTCGCCCTTCTCGCCGCTGCCGACGTTGCCATGGACTTTCCTGACCGGCGTTCCCTCCACGTTCGCGCCGTCCGCTCATGCATCGACGCACCAGTATGGCGGCTCGGACCCAGTTGCGACGGCCACTCCCGGCGCGAATGCGATTCCGCAAGCGGACGGAACTGGCAAGCTGAACTCGGGCTGGATCCCTACGCTGAATCAGAACACGACGGGCACGGCTTCGAATGTCAGTGGGGTGACGGCGGACTCAACTTTTACCCAGGATAACGGCGCTGGCGGAGTGCAGAGTTCGGGTAAAGCGGTGCCGACCGGCGCGGTCGTCGGAACCTCGGACACGCAGACGCTCACGAATAAAACAGTGGACGGCGTGAGCCCGGCGACGATGGCATATCTGGATGCAACGTCGAGCATCCAGACGCAATTGAACGCCAAGCTGAATGCGGCGAGCAATCTATCCGATCTGGCCAGCGCGGGAACGGCGCGAACGAATCTCGGTCTGGCGGCAATCGCGGCGAGCGGTAGCGCCTCGGACCTCGGAAGCGGCACACTGCCAAGCGCTCGGCTGGCCACGGCGATTCGCGCGGGCGGTTTTTCGCTGCTGTTTCGCGGGTCGGATGCGACGGCGGGGACGACGCTCTATGTCACGATCCCCTACGCCTGCACGATTACCGATTGGGTGATCACCGGTGATTCCACCGCGACGATCAAGCTGTGGCGCGTGGCTGATGGGGGATCGGCCGTGCCCACGGTATCGAATTCGATCAGCACGTCTGGCTTTGCGCTCTCGTCGGGAACGCGAATTCACTCCACCACGCTGACTGATCTCAGCTCCACGGCGATTGCAGCATACGACACGTTCGGGGTCAACCTCTTCGCATCCGCGTCCACGCACGTCGAATTCACGCTTGGGTGCACGCGATGAGGAAGCTGCTCGCACTGTTGCTGTTTACCGGTCGCATCTGGGCGTACAGCTATCAGGCATCCGTCGCCGTGCCCGCGCCCACCAGCGGGCCGTATAGTAATTTCACCTTCTGTTTCACTGTGACCGACTCTACGCGGCTCAAGTCGGTCGGCAGCGGTGGGCAGATTCAGCACAGCGCTACACGTAGTTACGGCAGCTTCACCCAGACCGTTCCTGCTGACTTCATCGTCACGTCTGACGCAGGCCACACATCTCTCCTGAACTGGGACATCAAATACTGGGACCAATCAGCGGGCAAGGTATACGCCTGCGCGCGCATCCCCACCTACAGCGGCGCAACGACGATCTATGCGACGTATGGTGATTCCTCTATCTCAACGTGGCAAGGTGGCGCGGCGGGAACGGCTTACGACAGCAACACGAAAGGCGCGTGGCTCATGGGTGATGGGTCGACGGTGATGCTGGCTGATTTCTCGACCACTGGAGCACATGCGACGAATTCGGGTGCGACTGCGACGAGCGGAAGCTTTGATGGCGCGGAGAGTTTCGGCGGCTCGGCGGGCGCGAGTGCCGGCGCAAATCAGACCCCGTTGCAACCGACCGCCGCGCTCACTGTATCCTGCGCGATCAAACTCAACTCGACATCGCAGAACAGCTTCGCCTGGGCGGTGACGCAGGACTATACGACGTCCCGCAGTTCCCCGTTCTCGGCTTATGCCCTGATGACGAACGATTCCGGATCGAGCGTCTGGTCATTCTGGTACGATGCCGGCGGCGGGACGAATCGAATCACGTATTCCGGCGCGCGTGATACAAACTGGCACTACGTATCGGGAACATTCACCAGCGGCGCTCAGGCTCTTTATGTGGACAGCGCGACACCAGTCGCTACGGGCACGGTGACTGGCAGCCTCAGTTACAACAGCACGGGCGTCTTTACGTTCGGTCGCAATAGCGACGGCAGCGAGAACATCAACGCGCAGCTCGGCAGATGCCGGGTCTCTTCAGTGGTGCGCTCGGCCGGCTGGATTGCCGATGAGGGCGCGAACTGGCTGAATCCGCCTGCCGCCGGGGGATCCAGTCTGATATCCGGCGGAGCTTCGCAAGTACAGATCTTTTGAAAGGACCTCTTTATGACCGTAACAATCACGCTGACAGTAGACGAAAAGCTGGTGGCGGACGTGGACGCGCACTGGCTCCAACAGATCGGCGCCTCTTTCGGCCGCACTTCCGCGGCAATCGATAGCGCGTCCGGGACCATCACGGTGACCGTCGATCAATCGCAGCTCAGCCAGGCCCTCGCGCTACCCGAGGCCGGCGGCTCCATTCTGATCGACGGTGAGCCAATGCAGGTCACCGCGCGGAACGGATCGGACCTGACGCTCACCCGCGGTGGCCTTCCGCTGGCCACGCTCGGCGCGCACGCGTCGGGCGCGGCGATCTACCCGCTGGCCTATCCCGATCCCTGGCAGATGATGGGCGTGGAGGCTTTCCTGCCGCGGCTCATTGCGATCGCGCAGGAACGCGGCCCGAAGTCCGCGACGTTTGCGATGACGATTTCGGGAACGGTGGCCGCCTGATGCCTGACGTGCTCAGTCTGCAATCCGCGATCGCAAAGATCGACAGCGAAACCATGCCGGCCGCGGCGAAGCTCGCGAATGACGTTCTCACGAACGCCGCGAACCTGCTGGATGCGGCGCTCACGAAGCAGGACGCCGTGCTCGGCGATGCGATCACCGTCATCGACGGCTGCGCCAACCGGGTTGTCGATAAGGCGATCGGCGAGCTCGCCGCATGGCGCGTGCAGATAACCCGCGTGGCGGATGCAGTCTTGCTGGTGGCGGGGTTCGTCGATCGCATTTCGCTGCTCCCGAAACCCTGACGAGGAGGAAATCACGATGCATTTGACGTGGCCGGTCATTACGCTCTCGGCGTCCACCATTGCCCTGCTGGGCAAGGGCTTCATTTCGGCGGTCCGCCATATGCCGGCGCCGCTGTCCGGCAGCGTGATGTATCGCTGGCTCTTTGACACCGCGCAGGATCTGGCGGGCAACCCTGACCGCGTTGGTCAGCAGCGCACCGTCCCAAACTTACCCGCCCCGGCCGCCGGGGAGAAAGGAGAACTCTGATGCAGGATAAATTCGATGTGCTGGGCCGCGCGCTCGCCGCGCTCGATCAGGCGCAGCAGGCCAAGGCTGCCGCCGAAGCCGCGGTGAACGCCGCGGCGGACGATCTGATCGCCGCCGTGCAGGCCGCCAAGATTCCGCAATAGCTTCCCGTTTGCAGGCGTCTGCAAACTTCCCCTTCCACCATTTCAACCGAAAGGAAAAACTCTCTCATGAGAACTGTAATCACTCGTGTGTTTCCGGCCGCGCTGCTCGCGCTGGCCCTCACTGTCACCGCAACGGCTCAGGTCCAGCCGAATGAGCCTTTCCACGATCAGACCGTGGGCGCGTCCATCCAGTACGATCAGGGCTCCTCGACGCCGCTCACCGGCAGCGTCTTCTACGCCAAGCTGACCGATCCAACCCACGGCATCTTTTCCTACACGCGCATCAATGAAACCGCCGTCAATCTCGAGCCGCAATTCTCGGTGCAGACGCAGACCGAAACCGGGTTTTGCATCTTCACCACGAAGTTCGGGACGTTCGACGTGTTCTCGTGCGGCAGCGGCGGTCTCGCCACCGCCGGCGGCAGTACCGGCGCCAGCGGGACCGGGACCGTGCTGGTCACAAAAGCGATCGGCAAGGGCTGGAGCGTGGGCGTGGCCGGCGGCCCTTCGTATAGCGGGGCGACCGGCAAGGTGAGTTACCCGGTCGGGCTGCTGTTCGCCTGGGGCAAGTAAAGGGGAGCGGACGAGCATGCCGAAGCCGTGGGTGGAAATGCTGCCCGTATTCGAGGGGCGCGTGAATCACATGTATCTCGACGGAAAGGGCGTCGTCACCTGCGGCGTCGGCTGTGCCCTGCGCTCGCCCGAGGAGGCCGGCGCGCGGTTCGCCGATCCGCGCGCGGCCGCCGAGTGGAAAGCCGTGCTCGCGATGGAGCGCGGGCACGTGGCGGAGTGGTATGCGGCGCGGACCACGCTCCGGATGTCGGACAAGCTGATCAATGACGCGCTGGACATCAAGACGAACTGGGCCGGCATCATGCTCTACAAGTACGCGCCGGAGTATGAGAGCTGGCCGCGGGGCGTGATCGATGCCTGCCTCGACATCAGCTACAACTGCGGGAGCGTGGCGGGTTTCCCGCATATGCTGGCCGCGATCCGCGCCGGCGACTGGGGCGTGGCGGCGGTGCAATCGCGTCGCGAGCCGCCCGTGAGCGAGTTCCGGAATGACTGGACGCGCGATTCGATTCTCAGCGCGATCGCTCTGGAGGCCGCGGCGTGAGGATCAACCTGCTCGCGGTCTGGAAATGGCTGTGCGCGGCTCTGGTGGCGCTGTGGGTGCGCGACGTGCCGCTCGCGATGCATACGCTGATCTGGCTGATGGCGATCGACTACGCCACAGGGCTGATGGCGGCAACGCTGGAGGGCGTGCTATCCAGCCGGATTGGTCTGCGCGGGCTGGCGCAGAAAGGCGCGATTGTGTGCTTTCTGCTGATGGGGCATTGGGTCGAGACGCGGATCGGCCGGGAGATCGGCGCCGAGGTCTTTGGGGCGTTCGGGTACTCGGTCAATGAGCTGATCTCGATCGTGGAGAACTTCGCGCGCCTGGGAGTGCCGCTGCCGGATCGCGTGATCGACGGGCTCGCCGCGGCGCGCCGGCTGTGGGTGATGAAACGCATCACGCCTGAGCAGCTGGAGCGGCTGAAGGGGAAATGAGCGGGACTAGTGTCAGCAGCGGTGCCCCCGCGCCTCGGCGCGCTTCGCGGTCATCTCGCCGCAGCGGCAACGTTCCTGTTGCGATCGCGGCCGGCCTCCATTGTGGCCGCCGGCGCGCGTTACGCGCTTTGCTGCGGCCTCGCGCCGGATTTGGGATAGTTTCTTCTGTGTCATGCGCCGCCCGCCAGAAAAGCCCATGCAAGGCAGCGCTCGAAGTCGCCCAGCCACTGCTGTGCCGCTGGATCGGCGATCAGGCCGGGGTAATCCAGCCAGATTCCGCACCATGGCTCGGCCGGTTTCGCCCCCGGCGCGCCCTGCAATCGTCGCCAGAGCGGCGTTCCGCATCGCGCGTGCGCCGCTACCCCGATGCGCACCAGCCGCTGGCCGTTGCCCGTGTAGACTTCCGCCTCCAGGCAATGCTCCGACCGGTAGACGATCACGCATCTATATCCCATCGGCAAGTCGAATGCCTCAGACTTCAGCCACTCGCGGACGGTCTCAAGTACGTCTGGCGCAACCTCCGAAAGGAAGCTGCGCCGGGTATGCTGGGTCTGGATGGTCTCGTGCCAGATATAGCGGTTATCGCTCTCCGGGCTCACGCGGGCATCTCCACTTTCGCCCGCAGGTCGGTCACCGCCGCAGCCACAGCATCCCACATGTCGGCAGTCATCTGCCAATGCTTGCTGTCCTCATCCTCATCGCGCCAATCACTGCGGATCTCAGTAGCCCATTTACGAATTTCAGCGGCGTTCCCGGCCCGGGCGAGCGCTCGAAGGCGATCGTCCTCCTCCCGGAACCAATTCGCGTGGCTGATCGCGTCGCGGACGGCTGTCGGCACGTCGCTCCCGGCATACGCCTCTTCATATGTCTGGACTGCCTCCATCGCGTCGGAGGCCTCTCGCCATGCCGGGCAGTCGCCCCATTCATTCTCAAGGTCCCGCGCGGCCGCTACATGCTCTTTGGCCGCTGCGATATCGCCCGACTTCAGCGCCGCAATAGCCTTGTCGCCGTGCTCGATTGCGGCATCCGCGTCCTTCATGGCATCGCGACAGGTCGCGCAGGTATCCTCGTGTCCGCCGTCGCACATGATGGCATTTTCGTTCTCATCCAGCTGGATGGCGCCATCGAGGTCGCGCAGCTCGTGGGTCCAGTCGCAGGAATCCCAGTTAGCCTGTGCGGTCTCAACCAACTCGATCAGTTCGGTACGTGTCATGTTTTCTCCTTTGCCCCCGTTAGCCGAGGCGCGCTGAACTGCTTACGTGACTATCGTATCATTTTGCTGGATTTTGTCAAGCGTGAAAAAAAGAAAAAATCGCAGTGTTCCGCTACGACGAGCGCAGGAATCCAATGAAGGCGAGTG
>DASZVV010000375.1:0-3615 GCA_035546955.1 Bryobacteraceae bacterium | reverse complement strand
CTCGATCCGCGCGTAGCCGAGCTTCGTCTGGAGCTGGCGAAGGCGCAGCTCGCCGAAGCGACGGCGAATGTGCGGCAGATGCAGTCGCGAATCGGTCTGTCGTCCACCTCGACCGCCGCCTTCAATCCCGATAAGGTTCCGGAAGTCGCCGCCGCGCACGCGAACTACGAATCGGCGCAGGCAAACGCGAAGCTCGCCGCAGCGGATGCGCAGCGTTACGTGAATCTCGCGGCAACGGGCGACGTTTCGGCGAGCGCGTTACAGCGGGCTCGCACCCAGCAGGAAACGGCGGAAGCGCAGGCGAATGCCGCGCGCCAGCAGTATGAGGCCGCGGCGAACAGCGCGCGCCAGAGCTCGGAGGCCGTCTCCACGTCGGTCGCGACTCTCGATGCTGTGAAAGCGCAGGTGGCGCAGGCCGAGAAAGCGCTGGCCGATACGAAGATTCGCGCGCCGTTCGATGGCTTCATTACGGCGCGTCCGGTGGCGGCGGGCGAGTATGTCGCGCTGCAGGATAAGATTGCCACCATCGTCCGGATCAGCATGGTGAAGCTCGACCTCCAGACGCCCGAGCAGCGCGCATCGCTCGCGCACGTGGGTGACACGGTCGTCGCGCGCGTGGCGGCGTACCCGAATCGCGATTTCAACGGGAAGGTGATTGCGGTGAATGCGTCGGTGGACCCGAACTCGCGCGCGTTCATCCTGGAAGCGGCATTCGAGAATCCTGGCGGCGCCCTCAAACCCGGTATGTTCGCGACGGCTCACGTGCAGCTTCCGGGCACGGAGAAAGCGGTCTTCGTGCCGAAGGCAGCGGTACAGCGGGATAAGACCACGGATTCCAATCAGGTCTTCACGATCAGCGACGGCAAAGCTCATCTCCGGGTCGTCGCGATTCAGGAGACGGTTGGAGACGAGGTCCGTCTGGCCTCCGGGGTTTCGGGCGGCGAAGTGGTGGCGACGAACAAGCTCGGCGAACTGTTTGACGGCGCGCCGGTGACCGCCGGAGGGGCGAAGTAGCATGCACGCACTCGCCAAACTCTGCGTTCGCAGGCCCGTATTCGCCACCATGCTGATTCTGTCGCTGGTGGTGACAGGTATTTTTTCGTATTTCAATCTCGGTGTGGATCTCTTCCCCACCATCGACATTCCATCAGTCGAGATCATCACGTCGGATCCGGGTGCGTCGCCGGAAGCCGTGGAAACCGAGATCACCAAGAAGGTGGAAGACGCGGTCAACACTATCAGCCAGATCGATGAGCTGCGGTCGACGTCGTCCGAAGGCCAGTCGCTCGTGCTGATTCAGTTCGATCTCTCGAAAAACGGCGACACCGCGGCGGAAGAAGTCCAGAACCACCTCAGCCTCATCAGCAACGATCTGCCGCGCACCGCGCGCACGCCGGTCGTGATCAAGTTCGATCCGGATGCCACGCCGATCCTGCAGATCGCGGTTTCCGCCCCGCGGCCTCTGCGCGATCTCACGATGATCGCGGACAAGCTGATCAAGCAGAAGCTTGAAAACGCGAAGGGAGTGGGGCAGGTGAAGATTGTGGGCGGCGCGCGCCGCGAGATCCATATTCTGACTGATCCTGACAAGCTGCGCGCTTACAACCTGACCATCACGGACGTGTTCAATGCGATGCGCTCGCAGAACCTGGAACTGCCCGGCGGCAGCCTGCAGGCTGGCTCGCGCGAATTGACCGTTCGAACTTCGGGCCGCATTACCGACCCGGCGCAGTTCAACAATGTCGCGATTGCCAACCGCAACGGTTACACGATCAAAGTGCGGGATATCGGCAGCGCCGAAGACAGCTACGAAGAGCCGGTATCGTCGGCGCGCCTGGACGGGACAGCGGCGGTGACGCTGGTGGTTTCGAAGCAGTCCGGGGTGAATTCCGTCGCGACCGCCGATGACGTCAAAGAGCGTCTGGCGGAAATTATCCCCACGCTGCCGCGCGATGTGAACACGCAGGTGATTTCGGACCAGTCGGTTTTCACGAAATCGTCCATCAAAAACATTCAGCACCACATGATCATCGGCAGTTTGCTGGCATCGGCCATCATTCTGCTGTTTCTGACGAACTGGCGGACAACGCTGATCGCCTCGCTGGCGATTCCAACGTCGATCATCTCGACTTTCGCGCTGATGTCCGCCATGGGACTCTCGATGAACTCGATCACGATGCTGGCGCTGACGCTCGTGGTCGGCATTGTCATCGACGACGCCATTATTGTGCTCGAAAATATCTTCCGGTTCATGGAAGAGAAGGGAATGGGGCCTTTCGAAGCGGCAATTGAGGGAACGAAGGAAATCGGTTTCGCCGTTATGGCGACCACGCTTTCGCTGCTCGCGGTTTTCCTGCCGGTCGGCTTCATGGGTGGGATCGTCGGGCGCTTTATGAGCTCGTTCGGCTTCACCGCGGCATTCGCCATCGCGGTATCGCTGCTGGTTTCCTTCACGCTGACGCCCATGCTTTGCGCGCGGTTCGTGAAGCCTCCGGAGAAACACGGCAAAGATCAGCATTCCACGAAGAATTCGCCGATCTTCCACTGGCTCGACGTGCAGTATACGAAGATGCTGCAGTGGGCCATGACCCATCGCAAGACGGTGGTCGCGCTCTGCGTGCTGACGGTGTTCAGCATGGCGCCCCTTTTCATGTTTGTGGGTAAGAACTTCCTGCCGGCGGACGATCAATCGCAGTTCAACGTGCTGGTGCGGGCTCCGGAAGGGACGTCCCTCGCCGCGACCACGAAGATCGGGGAGGAGATCGCCTCAGACGTGCGAAAGCTGCCGGGTGTGGCCCACACGCTTCTGACCGTGGGGAACAGCGCCGATGCGTCCGTGAACTCGGGTTCCATCTACGTCAAGCTGACTGATGTGGAAGACCGTCAGCTCAGCCAGACCGATCTGATGCAGAAGACGCGCGATTTGCTGAAGAAATATCCGAAAGAAATTCACGCGGGCGTGGAGCTGATCTCGTCCGTCGGCAGCAACCAGAGCAACGCCGATGTGCAGTTCTACATTCAGGGGCCGGATCTCGATAAGCTCCAGCAGTATTCCGACGCGCTTTATCAGAAGATGCAGACGATGCCGGGTGTCGCCGATCCGGATACGACTCTTCGTTCGGGCAAGCCTGAAGTGCGGATCGATATCGATCGCGCGCGCGCGGCGGACCTGGGTGTCTCTGTTTCCGATATCGAGGACGCGCTGAACACGCTCGTAGCCGGTCAGGTGGCTTCCACGTTTAATTCGGGGGACGATCAGTTCGATGTGCGTGTCCGCGCACCGGAAAGTTTCCGCACGAGCGAGGAAGGGCTCAGCCGGTTGACGGTGCCATCCTCGAAACGCGGCAGCGTGGGCCTCGATGAAGTCGTGACGATGCACACCGCGACGGGACCGTCGTCGGTCAATCGCATCAACCGGCAGCGCCAGGTGACGCTGACGTGTAATGTTCTGCCGGGCGCTTCGCAGGCTGCCGTGCTGAGTCTGCTCGATAAGGCAGCGGACGATCTCCACATGGATCCGGGGTATAGCTCGGGCCGCGCCGGCGCTTCGAAGGAGCTCGCGCGCACCGGCTATTACTTCATGCTGGCGTTCTCGCTGACTTTCATCTTCATGTA
>DASZVV010000374.1:0-4271 GCA_035546955.1 Bryobacteraceae bacterium | reverse complement strand
CGCCGTATTGCGAGAGCGCATCGAGTTGGGCCGTATTCGCACCGGCGGCGATGCCGCCCATGCGCACGCTGGCGCGGAGCAGAGCGCCGGTCTTGGCGCGATGAATGCTGTCGAGCAGTTCGGGCGTGGGCTTCTGGCGCTCGCCTTCTATATCGGTCACCTGGCCGCCGATCATGCCGTCGACCGTACCGGAGGCGAACGACAGTTCGCGGATCAGCGATACCACGCGCGCGGCGTCGGTATTTTCCATGCGGGTGAGCGTCTGAATGGCGAGCGTGAAGAGCGCATCGCCCGCGAGGATTGCCATGGCTTCGCCGAAGACCTTATGACAAGTCGGCTTGCCCCGGCGGAAATCGTCGTTATCGAGCGCCGGGAGATCGTCGTGGATCAGAGAGTAGGTATGGATCATCTCCAGCGAACACGCGGCGTTCATGAGGTCCGGGACTTCGGTTGTAACCGCGGCCGCGGCGGAGATGCAGAGAACGGGGCGGATGCGCTTGCCGCCGGCGAAAAGGCTGTGGCGCATGGCGCGATGAATGGTCGCGGGATGCGCCGATTCCGGCGGGGTGAGACGATCAAGCGCGGTGTCGACGCGGCGCTGCTGTTCGGCGAGAAATTCCTGAAGGGTCATACCGGGCATAAACGGGAACGGACGGGGCTACTTTCCATCGGCGAACGGCTCGGGCTGCCAGGAGCCTTCCCGGCGGATGAGCTGTTCCACGCGGGTTTCGGCCTCTTCGAGCTGCTTGCGGCAGGTTTCACTGAGCTGCATGCCGCGGGAGAAGAGCTGGAGGGAGCGGTCGAGCGGCAGATCGCCCGATTCGAGCTCTTTTACGACCTTCTCGAGCTCATCGAGCGACGACTCGAAGTTCCCTGGATTCCCCGCAGCGGGTTCGGAAGCGGCCATCGGTTCATTTTAGCGTGGCGCGGGTGTGGCCCTTTTCTTGCGTGCCGCAAGGGGTGGTGTGTCCGGTTTGCGAGCGGGAAATCGGGCCGGTGGATTCGAGCCCGGCGCGGATGGAGCGGGAGAACGAGATTCGCGAATCGTTTGTCACGGAGAGGCTTGGGCATCGGGCGGAAGATCCGGAAAGCATGGATTTGACGAAGTTCATGCATGGCGGGCCGGGGCGGCTGCTGCGGTGCTCGTGCTGCGGGCTGCTTTCGCGCGAAGAGGAAACGCGGGCGCATTACGAGGATGACCTGTACGATCCGGCGCTGATGAAGCATTTGTATCCGCGGTACGTGCGGGGGTTTGAATCGAAGCGGGAAATTTATCGGCCGCTGCTCCGGCATCACGCGGAGGTGCTGGAAGTCGGGAGCCATCTGGGCGCTTTCCTCCAGACGGCGGAGGAGTGGGGATGGCGCCCGACGGGGCTGGATATTGGCGCGGCCACCAGCCAGTTCGCGCGCCAACAGGGCGGACGGGTGAAGCGGGTCTCGCTCGACGATTATTCGCCGCGATTGCGGAAGCCCGAAGCGATCTTTATCTGGAATTGCTTCGAGCAACTGGAAGATCCGGGGGCGACGCTGCGGCGGGTGCGCGGCATGCTGGACCGGCATGGGTTTGTTGTGGTGCGTGTGCCGAACGCGGATTTTTACCTTCGGGAGCGGGAACTCGATCGCAATCGCAATACTGCGCGGCGGCTCCTGGGATATAACAACCTGCTCGGTTTTCCTTATCGATTCGGTTATTCGCGCGCATCGCTGGGGCGCGTGCTGGAACAATCGGGATTTACCCCGGTTTCCGTGCACGACAGCGGCTTGTTAACCCCGCCTTATCCAGATTTATCACCTCGAATTCGGCGGGAATGGCGCGATGCGCGCGAATGCGGCGCATGGATTGAAATGATCTGCCGGTAATGGGTGATCTTCATTACAACCCTCATTTTGTGGTGCATTGCAGCGCCCGCACGGCAAGGCTTAGGCTGACTGTGTGACCTGCACTGCCTTGCGAATCCCCTCCATGCTGCTGGCGTATTCCGGTCTGATTTTGCCACTTTCGGCCGCATCATTGACCGCGCACTATATTCCGTTCAGCGACACCAGGACGGGCAGAGCGGAGGGAATGGCGGCGGATTCTTCCGGAAATGTCTTTGTGGCGGCGACCAGCGCGACGGGGCAGACCTGCCTATTCAAACTGGACCCTCAGGGAAACCTGCTGGCTCAGACCTGTATCGACGGGCTTCCTGCCGCATTGATCGCCGTAGGCCCTGACGGGAATCCCGTCGTAGCCGGGACGGCATCTGCTCCCGGCTCGGTAACGCTGGTGTCACCTTTGAATTCGCAAACAGGTTCGGGGTATGTGGTCAAGTTCAAGGCTGACCTCTCTGGAATTGTCTTCTCGACTCTCTTCGGCGGCTCCGCGAACACGACTCTATCGGCTCTGACGATCAGCCGCACCGGAGACATTTATATCGGAGGCTCCACCGACGGCCAGAATTTTCCTGGCTCATCGGGCGCGTTTCAGGGCACGGCTCCGAGTGGTGTGTATCCGGCGTGGGTTGCGGCGATCTCTTCCGCGGGGGATCGTATTCTGTGGGCCACGCTGCTGGGTGGTGCGCAGTCCTGCTCGAATTGCAGTGCAGGGACGGCAGGCGTGTCATCGATCGCGGTTGATTCCAGCGGCGATGCGGTGGTTGCCGGAGCAGCCACCAACGAACAGATCCCGGTGACCTCGGGCGTTCTCGGGACGACGTGCGGTTGTACGACGGGGGCATCCGCAACGTTCCTGGCGAAGATCGGATCCGGGGGAACTCAGCTCCAGTGGGCGAGCTGGTTCAATAATGCCAACGTTGATGCGCTTGCTCTGGATAATGCAGGCAATATTTATCTCGGCGGCAATGCGGGGCCGAGTTTTTCTGCGACAAGCGGTTCGCTGCAAAGTTCTTATCCCGCGGCTGCGTACATTCAATCCGACACTCTGAACTATGCGCAGAAGGCCGGGTTTGCGGCGGAGATCAGTCCCGACGCCACGCAATTGCGATTCGCGACCTGGCTGGGTGGAAATAATTTTTCGCGCACCATGGTGAGCTATGGGGTGTTCAGCGGGATCAACGGCGTGACGGGTCTCGCAGTGGATACCATCGGGACAATCTGGGTGACCGGTGGATCACTGCCTTCCGAACTGCCGGTGCCGAATTCGACGCCCGTACTGGGCGCCGATTATGTGATTGGGCTCAGCGCAGACGGATCGAGCGTGAAGTCGGCAACCACCGTGCCGGAAGGCGGCGCCGGTTTGGCCATTGCCGTCACGTCTCAGGGGCCGGTGGCGCTGGGGAAAACCGGTTCTGTGCTGATGCCGGTTTCGAGCGCGGTTACTTTGAGCGGAGTTGTCAATTCGGCAGGGCTGAATGTCGGCGGAAGTGTGGCGCCAAATGAGCTCGTCTCCTTTTATGGATCGGGACTCGGGCCCTCGACGCCGGTTTCCGCGGTTGCTGTGAACGGCGCGCTGACGACTTCGCTGGGCGGCGTAGAGGTGGAGTTTGACGGCGTTGCCGCGCCGCTGCTGTACGTGGGTCCGAATCAGATCAATGCAGTCGTGCCTTCCAGCGTTGGCGGGCAGAGTTCCACGACTGTTCAGATCACGACTCCGAATGGCACTCTGACCGGTCTGGTGCTCGCGGCAGCGCCGGCGATTCCCGATGTGTTCGCCGCGCCTGCTCCGGGGAATGCCGCTTTTGCGCTGAATCAGGATGGCACGCTGAACTCGATCACGAATCCAGCGGCGCCAGGATCAGTCGTCTCCGTGTGGGCCACCGGCGGCGGAGCTTCCGGAAATCCGGAGGCGGATGGAGCGATAACGGGCTCGAGCTTTTATCCTCTAACGCTGCCACTTACCGTGGGGACGGGGTCGATGCCGGGCGTCCAACAAAACTTCCCGGGGACTACGCCAATTCCTCCGCCTGACGTTCTGTACTCGGGCGATGCGCCGGATCTGGTGAAGGGCACCATGCAGATCAATTTCCGAATCCCGCAACCGGGGGAGCCGCAATCGGCGCCCGTTGAAGCCGCCGCATTCTACCTCCAGGTGGGCAACGCGTACAGCGATCCATTCACGGTTTACGTGAAGTATCCCTCGCAGTGAACCGAGCGAGCGCGCTTCTTTACCCGGCAAAAACCCCAGATTCATTGCAGTATTCGCGTAATAGCCTTAGGCTGGCAAGTGAGAGCGGATTCGTGATCGTACCGGTTCGCTCATTGAATCCGGGTCACAGTCAGGAGAAGGCCGCTGGTTGTACCGCGGGTTTTACGGTAGCCGAGGTGCCGCGAGG
>DASZVV010000373.1:0-2691 GCA_035546955.1 Bryobacteraceae bacterium | reverse complement strand
TTTGTGCCTCCGGCGAATATGAGCGGGTAAACGATACCGGCCGCGGTTGAGACTCCTCCAATGAATCCCGCGGCGGCGCCTGGCCGATCGGGAAAGAGCAGCGGTACCAGGGCGAAAGTTCCTCCCGTCCCAAAGGAAATGAACACGCCCAGCGCCACAAGAACCGCCACGGAAAGATGCAGAGACCCCGAGATACCCGCAATCGTCATGCCCGCCATTGCCAGTGTGATCAAGATGAGCGATATGGCCAGCCAGTGCAGACGCGGCGCGTAAGGAAGGCTCTTGGCGATAAACGGCAGGGGCGTCCAATTCCTGCGTTGGAAGAGGTCTGACATGAACCCGGCAAAGGGACGGAAGAGCGATGCGGTAAAGGACCCCACCGCCGCGAAGGTTCCTGCGGCGATCTGAATCCCTGCTACTCCGGTAAAGCCGAGAGCGAGAATCTCCTGATGAAAGCCGCGAGTGAAATATCCGGGCAGCCACGCGTTCATGGCAATCTCGAGACCGAAGGACATTGCATAGGCGAGCATCAATGCGATGGCAATGTAGCGGCTCCATACGAATGCTGTGTCGCGCAGGTTGCTGCGCCGGCGCACCAGATCGCGCTGTTCCGTCGTCATGGCGGCGCTGCCGCGTAATAGATACCATCCTGCAATGACGATGGCGGCCACGCCCAGCCAGAGGAATGCGCTGTGATAATCCGTACCGAAGATGCGCGGCAGGAAAAGTGCGCCTACCCCCGCGCCCGCGTTCCCTGTGCCGGCATAGAGCCCTTCCGCGGTGCCAATTTCATCGGCGTTGAACCACTGGGCCACGTGCTGTATGCCGACTACGAAAGATACCCCCGCAATCGCCACCAGAATCCGCTCAACGAAAAGAACCCTGTAATCGGTAGTGAATGCAGATGCGATCGACATGACCCCGCAACCCGCCAGGATGAGGGCGAATGTGCGCGGAGCTCCGAAGCGGTCGGAGGCCCATCCTGCCACCACCCTGCCGATCGGCGCCATCCAGATCGCGGAACTGGCGAGAAGACCTAGAGCCTTGATGTTGAGGTGATAATTCGCAGCGATACTCGGGCTGAATGCGGCCGTCGAGAACCACATGAGAAAGCACCAGAAGAAACCCAGTGTAGCGATGATGAGTTGTTCGACCTTGTGCGTAGTCATGAATTCATTTGTCCTTCAATCGGAAGTGGTGTGGTTAATCTCGAGACAGAACAATATCGAACCCGTGCCGCTTGGTAGTCACTTGCAAAAGTCGATCTATTTCAATCCGTGATCTTCTTGACATAGTCGAAGTTGGATGGATTGAAAAATTGGAGTCTCCATTCTCATGCGATTGCGGCTTGCGTGGGCGTATTCACAATTTGGCCGGAGAGCGGTGTCACGGCTGCGGCGATTTTCCCGATGATGTCCTCGGGGACACCGAGTTCGCGTAGTGTCTCCACCAGGTGGACTGCGACAGAATCGAAGTGACGCTGCTCGATAGCAAGTTTGCTATGGGCATCACGCATCGAGGACCCGCTGTATTGCTTGGGACCGCCGAGCGCTTGCGACAGAAAGGCAAACTGATGCGCTTTCAACCGGGACATGCTGACCCCGGTGAAGAAGTGGCTTAGCGCAGGATCGGCGAGGACGCGCTCGTAGAAACGGTCAACGGCCGCCTGGATCGCCGCCTCTCCGCCTACACGTTGATATAAGGTCGTTCCATTCATTTCTTCGCTCATCGTGTTTCCCTCCAGAGTTTCAGAATTCACCTGCATAAATTCGCTCCGAGTGGGGTTAAGCGTGTACGGTGGACGATTTTTCGACTCGCACCGCGCACTGCTTGTAATTGGGTTCGCGCGAGATCGGATCGAAGGCGCTCTGCGTAATTTGGTTGGCGTTGCTTTCAGCGAAATGGAACGGGAGAAAGACCTGGCCCGGCGCAACAATCTCGGTAATGCGCAGCTCGACCTTGCTAACCCGGCCGCGCGCTGAGATCACCTCGACGCGATCGTGTGGGCGCAGGCTAAGTTTCGCGGCATCTACCGGATTCATCTCCAGCCAGGCGCGCGGAGACATTCGCTGAAGGATGGTGATGCTGCCGGTTTTGGTGCGTGTGTGCCAGTGCTCAACGGTGCGCCCAGTGTTGAGAATCAAAGGGAATTCCGGATGCGGCTGCTCAGGAAACGGCGCCCATTGCGTCGGCAGCAGGCGGGCCCGGCGGTCATCGGTCTGAAACTGGCCATCGGTATAAAGCCTGCGGGCCGCCGATGGCTTTTCCGCTGGATTGACTGGAAACGGCCACTGGATTCCTCCGGTTGTCTCCAGCGTGGCGTAGGTGATGCCGGAGTAATCGCAAAGCCGTCCCGCGGAAACTCGACGCCATTCGTCGAAAGCGTCTGCCGGTTGCCGCCAGCCGGGAAAGATCTCTTCACGGCAGCCGAGGCGTTCGGCGACCGCGAGAAAGATGTCGAAATCGCTTCGCGCTTCCCCTGGCGGGTTCACGGCGCCGTTTACCTTGCTCACGCGCCGCTCGGAGTTGGTGTAGGTTCCTTCCTTTTCGCCCCAGATGGCAGCCGGTAAAACAAGGTCTGCCAGCTCGGTTGTCGGAGTCGGATGAAAACCGTCCTGAACGACGAGGAAATCCAGATTCCCGAGACCCTGCTTGAGCACGTCGATGTTGGGGAAGGAGACCAGCGGATTG
>DASZVV010000372.1:0-3598 GCA_035546955.1 Bryobacteraceae bacterium | reverse complement strand
GAGGTTCCGTCTCCCTCCATGGAACCTCTTTCGTCCAGAATAGCAATGATTGGGGTCAATGGGCGAAGACAGAAAGCTCAGATCGGCCGACGATCGAAACCGACCGCTGGCTGTATCCGGATTCAAGCAGCCGCGAGACGCCAGCCTGCTTTTCAGCGGGTGTCGTATAGGGCGACGCAACGAGGATGACGCGCGGAGCGAGGCAGTTTGCGCTGGCAATCTCGGGGCGGAAGAATTCGTAGAGGCTGCGGTCATACGCCGGCACGACGGCCACGCAGGCGCCCTGCCGGACCTCCGCCATCAGGGTGTTTGCGGCCTTTCCGAAATCGTCGTGCGGGGCCGTGAAGTAACGGATGCTGAACCAGACGCAGACTGCTGCGAGCACTGCGAGCACCCCGCGTCCGGCGCGCGGCCGTTTCTCGACCCCCAGGGCGGCGGCGATGGCAACGCCGGGCAGAATCCAGAGGATCTGGCGCGCCGCGACGAAATAGCCCGAAGCGGCGTCCGCCAGGATCGCAAGCAGAACTGTCACGCCGATCCAGGATGCCAGGAATCTACTATGCCGCGCGGACATGGCGCAAAGAATCAGGAGCAGGCCGGAGCCCCAATAGCCGGCGCCGGCGAATTCGCGAAACAGCATGAGCGGCGTCTTCGCTGAGATGGCGAAGTGCACGTCGGTCGAGGAAAGACCGGTTGACCAGAGATCCCGCGTGTGCAGGTACCAGGGCAGGAACGCCGCAATCGCGATTCCCAGGGCGATGGCGGCCTCGCGTCTTCGCTCGTAAACCAGGTGCGCGACGCCGACGAAGACCGCATAGGGCTGGGTATAGATGGCAGCGATCAGGGCGGCCGTGTAGAGCGTTGTGCTTCGGCGGAGGAACAGCCAGGTGGCGAGAGTGGAGAAGAGCAGCGCCTGCGAATAGACGCGGGATTCGCACGCATACCGCAGTGTTTCCGGAAAGAGCGCGAAGATGGCGGCGGCAAGCCAGGGCCAGGCGAGCCCGAGTTCAGCCGCGATCATCCCGGTGACAAATACGGCGCCAGCGACGAAAACCGCGGAAGGGAAGCGCGCCCAGCGTTCGGAATAACCGGTGACATGCATCGAAGTCTGCTGGATCAGGTAGCCGAGCGGCGCGGCGCCGGGCTGATGCGGAAGCGATTCGAACAACTGCGCTGGTGTTGTGCCGCGCGTTTCCTGCAACTGGATGATCTCATCGAGCCAAAGCGGCAGCATGCCGCTCAGCGCGAGCGCGACCGTCAGGAAGATCGCGGCAACCGTGAGGTTTTTCCGCACCTAGATCTGAGGAAGCCCGCCCCGCTCGGGGCGAACGGGCACGGCGGCAACGGGTTCGGGAACCAGATCGCCTTCGCCCGGCGCAAGGAAGAGGTTATCGTCGAGCGCATGCTGCCGCGTGTACATGTCCCAATAGCGGCCGTGCATGCGGAAGAGTTCGGAGTGCGTGCCGCGCTCCGCAATGCGTCCGTCCTCGATCACGAGAATCTGATCGGCGCGGCGAATGGTGGAGAGGCGGTGCGCGATGACGAACGTGGTGCGGCCTCTCATCAACGTCGCGAGACCCTGCTGGATCATCGCTTCGGATTCGGAATCGAGGCTGGATGTCGCCTCGTCCAGAATGAGGATACGCGGATCGGCCAGAATCGCGCGGGCGATCGAAAGGCGCTGCCGCTGCCCGCCGGAGAGCTTGACGCCGCGCTCGCCGACGATCGTGTTGTAGCCTTCGTCCAGCTTTTCGGCGAACTCATCCACGCGCGCTGTGCGGCAGGCGGCGAGGAACTGCTCTTCGGTCGCTTCGGGGCGCGAGAAGACGACGTTCTCGCGAATGGACCCGTCAAAGAGGAATGTTTCCTGCAGCACCACGCCCAACTGGCTGCGGAAACTCGGCAGCTTGACGATGCTGAGGTCGACGCCATCCACGTAGATGTGGCCGCCGGTCGGTTTGTAGAAGGCACTGATGAGGCCGATGGTGGTCGACTTGCCGGATCCCGAAGGTCCCACAAAAGCGGTGACGGTGTCCGGCTTCGAGTGGAAGGCAATTTCGTGGAGTACGTCTCGGCCGGGTGTGTAGGCGAACGTGACATTGTCGAAAACGACGTCGCCGCGGATGGGACCGATGTCGCGGATTCGAGTCGGATCTTCGTCTTCTGGCCTTTCGGCCAGAACCTGGCGGGTGCGCTCGAGACCGGCGAGAGCTTCGGAAAGCTGCGTCCCGATGTTCACCATGCTGACGATCGGCGCCACAAGAAATGCGAGGAGGGCGACAAACTTGAAGTAGTCGCCGGTGGTGATCTTGTGGGCCAGAATCGCATGCGCTCCGAGGTACATCACCATCGCACCAACCACACCCATGAGCACGGTCGCCGAGAGCGACATCACAGACATTGCGGTCAGGCTCTTGCGGACATTGTCGAGCAGGCGCTGCACGCCTTCCGCGAAGACCGAGGCTTCGCGCGCTTCGGCGTGATAGCCCTTGATTACACGCACGCCACCAAGCGACTCGGTGAGGCGCCCGGTAACCTCTGCGCTGATCTTGCCGCGCTCGCGGAAGATCGGGCGAATGGTCCGGAAGGCCCGGCTGAGAGTCGCGCCGAATGCCACTACGACGCTCAGGGAAAGCAGCGTCATCAAAGGGCTGATCTGCAAAAGAAGAACGAGTGAAAACAGCGCGGTCAGAACGCCGCCGACGAAATCCACCAGACCGGTGCCAATCAGGTTCCGGACACCT
The DNA here is from genome assembly GCA_035546955.1 of Bryobacteraceae bacterium. Lineage (GTDB taxonomy): Bacteria > Acidobacteriota > Terriglobia > Bryobacterales > Bryobacteraceae > BOG-234. The sequence continues at coordinate 854 of DASZVV010000372.1, read as the reverse complement.
TCGACGTCGCTCATGATGCGTGAAACCAACTGGCCGGTTTTGTTGGCGTCGTAATAGTTCACCGGGAGCCTGCCCACGTGCTGCTGAACTTTCGCACGCAGTTCCGCGATCAGCTTTTGGCCTTCAATCGAAAGAATCTGCGTCAGCGTGAAGGAAGTCAGGCCCTGAATGGCTGTAGCTCCCAAAACGACCAGAGTGAGCTCTGTGAGCATGCCGATCTGGCCTTTGTTGATGACGTTATCGACCAGATATTTGGTGGACGACGGCAGCACCAGGCCGCAGAGCTGTTTGATGATAATGAGGAAGAAGCCCAGAGCCAGCAGTCCGCGGCGCGGACGCACCAGATCCCGGATATCCGGCCAAAGATCGCGCAGCCGTTCGGACGCGGGACGTTTCGGCGTGTCCGGTCTGTCCCGGTTATTTCTTCCGGCGCTACGGCCTTCGCCGTGCCCCATGCCGCCTGAAAGTCTCAAGTAAGATTATTGCGCCCCGCCACCGATATAGTAGCCCGGCCGGGTGCGCGCTCTGTAAGTGGGCTCGCGGTCGATCGTGACGTTGATGGTGTGAAAGCCGCCCTCGCCGCCGTTGCTGGGAGCATAGGAAACAAGATACTGGCTGTGCAGATCCTGGCTGATCTTCTCAATGGCATCTTCCAGCCCGTGCTGGCGGTAGAAAACGTACTGCGATCCGCCGGTAGCATTGACGAACTGAGTGGTGTGATCTTTGACGAAGATTCGCTTGGTATCGGTGAGGATCTCCTTCAGTACCGGAACGAACTGGGCGCGATTGGAAAGGCCGAAATTCTGTTCCGCCGAGGTCGGCGTGCTCGGAACGCCCATCGGCAAATTCATGTT
>DASZVV010000371.1:0-8921 GCA_035546955.1 Bryobacteraceae bacterium | reverse complement strand
GTGGAAGCAAAACGCCAGCTCGGAACAATGGAATGCCGTAATCCCGCCGTCAACCGGATACTCCCACGCATACAGATAGTTGTAAACGGGAGTCTTCCCCTTCTCCAGCTTCCGCGCCAGCAGGCTCTTTGATGAACCACGCGATGCGCCCGCATAATACAACACATCCTGCACTTTCTTCCGCGGAAACGCCTGCTTAAACTCGGCGACGACGTCATCCTTCTTCGCCCCGAACGTTTTCGTCAGGTTTTCATCGATCTCCTGCTGCGACCATTCATTCTTCCGCCCGTCGCCGCGCGTCAGCGTGCCCTGCATTTCGCTGAAGGTGGTGCCGGACATGACCGGAATCGCGTCCGCCCAGTCGCAGAATTCGCGCATCACATACACGTCATCCGCAATCGGATTCCAGCCGCCCACGTTCATCCCCTGCTCGCGCGCAACGGTCTGGCCCGCCGCGGTTCCGGCCGCGAGCAGCTCCAGATAAGGAACAGCCTTCAGCTTGTCGATCTGGCTGCCGGTCAGATTCAGATTCTTCAGTAGCTGCGCCGCGAGCGCCTGCTGGCCCTTGATGGATGCCGCCGGATCCGTACCACGATAGCTGGCGCTCCCGCTCTGAGCCGAAACCCGGTGAAACAACCCCTTCGCGGCCGGCATGTGCATCAGCCGCACCACCTTGCCGCCGCCGCCCGACTGTCCGAAAATCATCACATTGTTCGGATCGCCGCCGAATGCTTCGATGTTGTCGTGCACCCACTGCAGCGACGACACCAGATCCGCCATACCGGTCTGCCGCGAATTCGCATACTCCGGGCCATACGCGGAAAGATCAAGCGTTCCAATGATGTTCAGCCGGTGATTGACGCTCACCACCACCACATCGCCGAATTCGCTGAGGCTGCGGCCATCGTACGCATACCCTTCCATCGACGAGCCATTCGTGAAACCGCCGCCATGCATCCACACCATCACCGGCTTCTTCACTGCGGGCGTGAGGTTCTGCGTCCAGACATTCAGATACTGGCAGTTCTCGTTCGCGGTCCAGTAGCGGTGCGGAAATACGAGTTCGTCTCCGCTTACCGCAGTCGGAATCGGGCTCGGACACACCGGCCCATAGACCTGCGCGTTCTTCACGCCTTCCCAGGGCTGGACTGCCTTCGGCTGGCCGAACCGCTCCGCCTCCGCATAGCGGATGCCGAGAAAGGAAAGCGTCTTCCCTTCCCGCAGGCCGCGCAGTTTTCCACCCTGCACCGAAACGGCCGGCGGATTCAGGTTCGGGTTGCCGGCCGGCACCATCGCAGGCTTCGCAGCCGGCCCGGCAGTCGCGGCGCCAAAAGCAGTTTGCGTCTGCACCGCCACAGCAGCGGCGCCACTCACCAATGCTGTCCCCAGCAACTGCCGGCGATCCAGCAAATCGAATTTTCGCGATGATTGATTCTGCATGTTCTCTCCTTTATCGAGACGCCTGGCCGGCCACCCGTCCGAGTAACCGGGAACATATTATCAAAAACCGGAAAAGTCGTGGTTAGCCACTGGAAGCCGACAGCCACTGGAAGCCGCCCCGGCAGAACGTTTACAGATCCCAGCCAATGAAGCATGAACATTTACAAAGGCCAGTTCCGGTGGATGCTACCCTGAAGAAAGTGAAGTTCTTACGGGGGGTATCTGCCTGTTTACTCCTGATCAGTGCGTGCCGGGCGGACGATCCACCTCCACCTGTCGCTGCTGACCCTCCAGTTGTGATTGAACAGCCCGCGCCAGACGTGGATCCGATTGGCGTCCACCCTTTATTCGGCGCGGCGGTACCGAAGGGCGTCTACAAGCCGCTGACAAGACAGCAGCGTTTCGAGCTCTACATGCGGCAGACCTTCACAACGCCGAACCCATGGCTGCGGACATCGATCTCCGCCGGCATCGCTCAGCTTCAGGGCCGTCAATATTCCTGGGGCGGCGGCGTCGAGGGCTATAGCCGGCGATATGCCTCGCAGTACGCGACCTATGTCATTCGAAACTCATTCCTCTCGGCCGGGGCGTGGGGTCTGGGGCACGATACCCGGTATGTTCAGGCCGAATCCCATAATGCCTTCGCAAGAATCGGTCATGCAGTCATGCAGAACTTTCTTACCGTGAATCACAATGGGACGACGACGGTGAATATTTCGCGCATACTTTCCGGTTACGCGGCGGGCATGATCGCCACCAACTGGCAATCGAATTCAAAGTGGTCCGCACAGGGAATTCGCGCCGGAAACGAGCAGCTCATTTACGGCGGAGTGTTTAACATCGGCCGCGAGTTTGCGCCGGAAGTGGATCATCTGATGAAACGGGTATTCCGGACGAGACACCAGGACAAGTAATTCCGGGCTGAAGATCGTTGCATTATATCGGCCGGCGCTGAACGCACTTTTCCCCTGCACCGCATACCTGGTCCGACCGGTTCGACCGATCTGCCGCCCAGGCGCGAAGATTATCAGGAACTGTAAATCCGCTGGTATCAGGCCCGTCTGCATGCCATCATATCTTCACCCGGAGATACCGTCGAATGCGAAAAATCTTGTTTCTGCCGTTGATGCTGCTCGTCTGCATGATGAGCATCCCGCTGGGATGGGGCGCCGATTGGCTTACCGACGGTCACGATCCGCAGCGCACCGGCTGGCAGAAAGATGAAAAAATCCTGTCGGTCGCCAATGTCTCCAAACTGAAGCTCCTCTGGAAATACCAGACCGGTAACGAATCGCGCCAGATGCACTCGCTGTTCCCTCCGCTGATCGTCAGCCAGGCAACGGTGAAAGGCGCACCGCGGGAAGTGGCCATTCTGGCCGGCGTATCGGACAACATTTACGCAATCGACGCGCAGAACGGTGAGTTGATCTGGAAGAAGCACTTCGAGTCGGCATTTCAGGCTCCGCCCGGAGGCAGAGGTGGCGGAATTCTTTGCCCCGGCGGCCAGACAGCGACTCCGGTCATCGGCCCCGCGAACACTCCGGGCAAGTACACCGTCTATGCAGTCTCCTGGGACGGCATGCTGCACCAGCTCAATGTCGGCGACGGTGAAGACGTCGCGCCTCCACAGAAATTCATGCCGCCGAACGGGAAGCCCTACGCGCTGAATCTGGTGAATGGCGTCATCTATACCATGACGGCGCAGCAGTGCGGCGGCAATCCCAACTACTTCTACGCCTTCGATCTTTCCACCAGCGTGGCTACCATGTATTCGCCCGGCGGTGCAGGCATGTGGGGCACGCGCGGCCCTGCGGCGGGCACGGACGGCACCGTCTACACAGGTACGGGTGACGGCGTCTGGAATCCTGCTCTGAAGGTATACGGAAACGGTCTGATCGGCGTGAAGCATGACCCGAAAACGGACGATCTCACGCTCAGCAAATACTACGCTCCACCCAACGTGATGTGGATGTTCAAGCGCGATCTCGATGTCGAAACAACACCAACGATCTTTACCTACAAAGGCAAGGAGTACCTCGCCGGATCGAGCAAAGAGTGCCGCATGTGGTTGCTCGATACTTCCGATTTCGGCGGCGCCGATCACCAGACAGCGGTCTATCGCACACCGCAGTACTGCAACGAGTTTTATAACTACGGCGATGCCGGCGTGTGGGGCGCCCTATCGAACTGGGTTGATTCCAAAGGAACGCAGTGGGTCGTGAGTCCCTTCTGGGGGCCGAAGCATCCTCAGTTCCACGCAGCTGTCGAGAACGGCGAAATAACGCACGGCGCAGTGGTCGCGTTCAAAGTCGAAACAATAAACGGCAAAATCCAGTTGACACCAGCCTGGATTTCTGAGGACATGAATCGCGCTGACCCGCCGGTTATCGCGAACGGGATTGTCTTTGGCTACGGCAGCGGCGAGGATACGACCCAGGCGCGCGGCGATACGCCAGTCGGCGTAACGGCCCCGGAGGCGCAGAGCAGAATTGAGGCCTCCACGCACGCCGTTCTGTACGCGCTCGACGGCCAGACCGGAAAAACCCTGTGGTCGAGCGGTAATCAGATTACCTCCTGGAATCACTACAGCGGACTCACGGTCGCGAACGGCCGCGTCTATATCGGCACCTGGGACGGCACCGAGTATTGCTTTGGCCTGAGCAAATAGAGGGGATTGCATGGATACGAGCACTACAAAGAAAACAATTCTGACGAGCCTCGTGTTGGTGGCGGCTTCCCTCTGTTTCATCGTTACGGAGAAACATCTGGGCGCTCAGGACGAGCCGATGCCCTACGCGCCCGGCGCTTTTGGAGTCTGGGGCTGGGACTGGCTCACGACCGGCGGCGATGCGCAGCGGAGTTCATCGGTGCGAAACGATCGCTGGATCTCTCGCGCAGCCGTAGCCAGTCCTGGCCCCCGATTGATTTACAAAATTTCGCTGCCGAATACTTCGCGTCAGATGAATGCGCTTTCTCAGCCGCTCCTCGTGCAGACGGCGCGCGGACTCACCGGATTCAAGTCGATGGGCTACGTCGCCGGCAGCGGCGGCACGGCTTTCGGATTTGATTTCGACACGAGCCAGGTGATATGGAAGACCCCGCTCGGCGCCGCCCCTGAAGGCGCGGGAACTCTCGCCTGCCCAGGCGGATTAACCACGTCCCTGGGGCGCCCCACCCCGCTCACGATTCCCAATGTCACCGATACCGAGGCCGGGCGCGGCGTCGCGCCGGGCAATCTTCCCAGTGCGCGTAAATCCGGCAGCGCCATCGGAAAACCAGGCCAGGGAGCGCCGATTGTCGATGCTCTGGCAAACGCGGCTGCGAACGGCGGCGGCGGCGCGGGACGTGGCGGCGGCTTCGGCGGTTCCGGTGGCCGTGGCGGCGGACGTGGGGGCGCTTCGGGCGTTTTCGCTCTCGCAGCGGACGGGATGCTCCATCAGTTGAGCATGCAGCAAGGCTTCGATATCGTGATGCGACCCGCGCCGTTCCTGCCGCCCAATGCCAACGCATCCGGCCTGATTGTGGTAGATAACGTCGCTTACGCTGCTACATCGAATGACTGCGCGGGTGTACCGAATGGAATCTGGGCGCTGGATCTCGCAAGCCCCGCCAGGGCCGTCACAAGCTGGAAAACCGGCGGAGCAAACATCGCCGGCACCGCTGGCCCCGCCTTCGATGCGAATGGCACTCTCTACGTCGCGACGGGCGAAGGACCAGGCGACTACGCCAATTCCATCGTCACCCTGGCCCCGAAAACACTGACCGTCAGCGGCCACTATTCCCCCGGGTCGCCGTTCAACTCGTCGCCCGTGGCGTTCTCCGATAATGGACGCAACCTGGTGGCAGCATCGAACCACGACGGAAAGCTCTATCTGCTCGATGGCGCCACAGAAGCCGCCGCGTCCGCCAAATACACCAACAACACCGCGGACTATGCCCCCGGCGCGCTCGCATCCTGGGCAGATTCGACGGGCACTCGATGGATTCTCGCCCCTGTGTCCGGCCCGCTCGCGACCGGCTCCGGTTTCAACGGCGCTGTCACGAATGGAGCCATCGTCGCTTTCAAAGTGACCAGCCGACCCGACGGCAAGCCGTCTCTGACACCCGCGTGGGTCTCGCGCGATCTGGTCTCGCCAGTGGCGCCGGTGGTCGTCAATGGAGTTGTTTTCGCGCTTTCCAGCGGAGAATTTCACAGCAGCAACGCCGCCCTGACCGCTCAGCAAAGAGCACAGCGCTCACAGCCAGCCGTGCTCTACGCCCTCGACGCCTTTACCGGCAAAGAACTCTGGAACAGCGGCCGGACAATCACGTCGTTTTCTCCACATTCCGCCGGGCTGGCCTCCGCGATCGGCCAGATCTACGTGACGACCTGGGACAGCACCATCTACGCCTTCGGCTTCGAAGAAAAAGAATAGTTCGGACTCAAGTCCAGAACGGCTCACCCGCCGGCACAAATTTGATCGGCACCTCTGTAATGAAGGTCCCGAGCCACTTCGCCATATCTTCCATCCCCGGCTCTTCGGACGCCACGTGTCCGAGCATGATCAGTCCCTTCGGAATTCCGAGCGCCGCCGCGTCGCGGACATATTCCACGTTGTCGAACCCGCCGTCGGCCTCCTGCTGTTCGCCGCCGATCACAAGATCCGCGTCCGGCCGCATCTGCGGCGTCGCATACCCGGGTCCCAGCAGAACATTCCTGATCTTCGCTTTCGGATCGCCCACGCACCGGAACGCCCGAATGCCGCTCAGTCTTTTCGCCTGCGACGCGAATTCACCCAGTGTCGTCTCCGGAATTGGCAGAATGCCGGGCCGCATCGTCGCATTCTCCCCGCCCTTCACACCGACCGAGCGCAGCGAACCGACCACTGTGTAATCCGGATGCATCGCATGCATGGAATCGTGTGTTCGCCAGAGGACCATGCCGTTATTCAGCACAAAATCGCGCTTCAATTTATAGAGCGGATTGTCCGTCAGATCCTTCGTATCGTCACGGTCATTCCACCAGGTGTCCTCATGCGACACGATCATGTTCAGCCCCTGCTCGTGGGCACGCTTCAGCATCCCGAAGGTCGTCATCATCGTCGTCGCAATGCCGGTAATCGGCGCGTCCGGATTGCCCAGCTTGAACGTGTCCCGGTAGGACCGTTCGTTCCACGGGATCCCGATATTCTTTTTGATCCGCTCCACAACTTCGTTCGCAGTCATCAGACGGCCCTCCAGTAAGCGTCACCCGCGTTGAAATGCTGCACGGGAAGCTCCTTCACGATGGTTTTGATCCACGCCGAGCAGGCCTGCATGCCGGGATCTTCCGAAACGACGCGGCCAACCGTCACCAGCCCATGCTTCTCGCCCGCCGTGAGAAGATCCGCCGCGAAATGCGTGTTCTCCCATTCGCGCACTTCGCCGGCAACAATCAGATCGGCTTCGCTGTAGCGCGCCCACATGATGGCCGGGGTCATCGATCCCGCATGAAGCAGGACGCGGCGCACGCGCGCGGTCCGGTCGCCCACCGCGCGCAATCCGCCATTCAGCTTCAGCCGCGCCCGAATATCGGCAACCACCTGTTCCGCGGTCGCGGGAGGAATATCGAACAGAACATCGCCCCGCTTCACCCGATGCTGGCCCCAACCGAGCGCACCGGCCAGCGCCGTCACCATATCGTCCTGCCGCTGAGACTGCCAGCGATCGTGAAAACGATAGACGATCAGCCCGTTATCCTCGATGAATTTCTTCTTCGCCTGGTAGACCGGATCTTCCGGATCAAGACCACCTGGGCCGCGTCCGCCTGGGGTGGCGGGCCGGTCGGCGCGGCTGAAGAACACCGGCTCGTACGTCAGAACCAGATTCGTCTTCGCCTTCACGGCCTGCCTCAGCACTTCCACCGTCGCCATCGCGGTAGTCGCGATGCCGTGCACCGGAGCATTCGGATCGCCCGCCTTGAACCCGTCTGCCGTATTGCCTGGAGCTTCACCGCCGAGTTCCCTCAGGATGCGGTCCACCATCGCACTGGCTGATCCGGTGTCGGACTGAGCCCGCGCCCCGGGCGCTGCAAGGGCGGATCCGGCGATCAGGGCGAACCGGCGACGTGAAAGAGGTGTAATCGGCATAATCGACGCCACTATACCACTGGTCGAACCAATTATGGAAGCGGTTCCATTGCGCTGCCCCTGTTATGTTCTACTGAAAAACGTATGCGTGTTGCGGTCATCGGTGGCACTGGCCACATCGGGACCTACCTCGTCCCCCGTCTGGTGGATGCCGGATTCGAGACCGTTTCCATCTCACGAGGCATGCGCCGGCCCTATCTCGAGAGTGGCGCCTGGCGACTCGTCGAGCGCATGACTTTCGATCGCGACACTCCCGAATTCGAAACCGCCGTAGCCAGTCTGCATACCGACGCCGTGGTTGATCTCACCTGCTACACGCCCGAATCCGCCCGGCGGCTGACCGAAGCGCTGCGTGGCCGTCAAACACGCCTGCTGCACTGCGGCACCATCTGGGTCCATGGAATGAGCACGGAGGTCCCCACGACCGAAGATCGTCCACGCCTGCCGATCTCCGATTACGGGAAACGCAAGGCGCGCATTGAGCGCTTCCTGCTGGAACAGCGAGATGTTCCAGCCGTCGTGATTCATCCCGGTCATCTCGTCGGTGAAGGATGGATCCCGCTCAATCCCGCGGCGAATTTCAACCCCCGCGTCTTCCGCGATCTCGCCGAGGGACGCGAAATAGCCCTCCCCAATCTGGGACGCGAAACCCTTCACCACGTCCACGCAGCGGACGTCGCACAATGTTTCGTCCGCGCCCTCACCCACTGGCTCGATGCTGAGGGAAAGAGCTTTCACGCTGTCTCCCGCGGTGCGATCACCATGGCCGGATACGCCGAGGCAGTGGCATCCTGGTACGGCCAGCAGGCGCACATTCGATTCCTCCCCTGGGAAGAGTGGCGCGGCACGGTAACGGAGAAAGAAGCGGCAATCACCTGGGATCATATTGCACGATCGGCCCATTGCAGCATCGCCCGCGCGCAAGCTCTGCTTGGCTACGAGCCGCATTACAGCTCGTTCGAAGCGATCCGCGAGTCCCTGTTTTCGCCGGGTTATCCAGGTTAATCCCGCGAAACCAGTACCATTACTGCGAAGTCATCCGGTATTAGTCGATTTTCTGATACTATTTGTAGAACTCGCAGAGGAGGCTCTCCTATGGCAATTCGACACTCTTTTTCGACTCTGGCCTTCATCCTGGCTTTCAGCGCACTGGCGCATGCTACGCCGCTTGCGGTCAACAATGTAGCCGTCGAAATACCGGTCGGGCCTGGCACCACGGATGCAACTGAAACCGATTTCACCAGTCCCCAGGTTCTGCTCGGCGGCAATCCGGACATCGGCGTTCCTGGCTATGATGGCGATACGATTTTTCTAAAATTCCGGCCGGACGATCTTTCGGACGTCGAATCCATCAAGTCGCTCAACTTCTCCATC
>DASZVV010000370.1:0-9510 GCA_035546955.1 Bryobacteraceae bacterium | reverse complement strand
GGAATCATCGCGCTCGGCCTGAACTGGAAGTATGCGGCGGCGCCCGTGGAAGCGGCTTCCGCGCGCCTGCCTGCGTGGCAGAAGTGGAGCTTCGCCATTCCGGTGATTCTCTTCACGCTGCTCTATCTTTCAAACAGCATCGCCCCGGAACACAGCCCGGACGGCCAGGCGTATCACCTCGCGAACGTTTACCGGTTTTTCCGGCAGCATGGATTCGAGCGAATCACGACGAATATGTACGCCAGCATTTCGCAGGGCGCGGAGATGCTCTATCTCTTCGCGTTTTCGCTCGGACGTCACGCGGCGGCCGCCACATTCCACTGCTGCTTCCTGTTCGCGCTGCCGCTGCTGATGTTTGCGTATGGCCGCCGCATCGGCAATCCGGCGGCAGGGGCATGCGCGGGGCTTTTCTTCTTTTTCTCTCCCGTCGCCGGGGTGGACGGCGCGAGCGCGTATAACGATATCGCGCTCGCAGCGTGCGGATTCGCGGTTTTTTATCTGCTGGAAATCTGGCGTGAGAATCGCCGGATCGCCCTGGCTGCGCCCGTTGGGCTCATCGCAGGCTTCTGTTTCGCCATTAAGTACACGGGCTTCGTGGCGGGTCTTTACGTACTGGCGATCCTGGCCTGGGAGTATCTTCGCGCGCCACGCGAGCGGCGGCGCGAAACCGCGATCACCGCGGCACTCGCGGCGGGCCTGATGCTCGCGATGGCTGCGCCCTGGCTGATCAGGAATTGGATCTGGCTGCACAACCCGGTTTCGCCATTTTTCAACCGGATATTTCCGAATCCCTACACACATATCTCGTTCGAAGATTCCTACCGGCACGACATGCGGACCTACGGTCAGTCCAGCCTGAAGCCGCTGTTCTGGATGCTGACCGTCAGCGGCCAGCTCGGCGGGCAGCTCGGGCCGATATTCCTGCTGAGTCCGCTCGCGCTTTTCGGACTTCGTTCGCGCGCCGGACGCCGCATTCTGCTCGCCGGGTTGTTCTTTCTGCTTCCCTACCCCGCCAATCTCGGGGCGCGGTTCCTGCTGCCGGTGCTTCCCTTCGCGGCGCTCGGCATCGCGCTCGCGTTCGAATTCTCTTCCGCGCTGCGGACGGGGCTCGTCCTGATCGCCGCGTTTCTCGCCTGGCCTGCCGAACTGAGCAGATATTCTTCGCCCGACGGTGACTGGCGTCTCACCGGTATGCCCTGGCAAGCCGCGGCCGGCCTCGTTTCGCAGGATTCCTTTCTCGCGCAAAATTCGCCTGAGTGGGTGGCTGCCCGGACGCTGGATCAGTTCGTCCCGGCAGGCAAGCGCGTCTGGAGCTCCAGCGCGATTGCGGAGGCTTATTCCACGACCGATGTTCTCGTGAACTACTATTCGGCGGAAGGCCAACTGATTCAGGACATTCTCTATTCACCCCGCGGGGTCCACCCTCCAACGCTGGAGATGCGTTACAGCTTTCCTGCGCGCACGCTGACGCACCTCCGGCTCGTGCAGAAAGGCGCCGGCGACCCGAACGAGATGTGGAGTATCGCCGAAATGCGATTCTTCCACGCCGGCAACGAGATTCCGCAGGAAAAATCGTGGCGATATTCCGCTTCTTCATTCCCCTGGGACATCGGACTCGCATTCGACCGCAATCCAGCCACGCGCTGGCGATCGTGGGAGGCAATTCATCCCGGTATGACGATCAATGTCGATTTCGGCCATCCGGTCGAGATCGATGGGGTCGATTTGCAGTGTTCGCATGACGAGCCGGATGTCGATGTCGTGATCGACGGAATCGACGCGAAAGCCGAAAAGCTCGGTCTTCCCGAGCCCGCCGATTTGCGCCGTCTCGCAACCGCTACCGTAAAAGCAAGAGGTATTGACTATCTCATGATCGGCGGCGACGGCTGGCTGGAAAAGGAGACGCACGGCGATCCCGCCCGCTGGGGGCTGCGCAGGATCGCCGACCGCGGCGGGAACTGGGTGTTTGAAATCGAATGAGCGAATATTTTTTAGGCGTGGATGGCGGGCAAACGAGCACCGTCGCCGTGATCGGCGACGAAAGCGGCGGCATCGCAGGATGGGCCACGGCGGGTCCGTGCAATCACGTAGGCGCATCGGAAGGCCGCGCAAAATTCCTGCGCGTGATGAAGCAATGTCTCTCACAGGCGGCGGCGCGCGCCGGTTTCGATGCCGGCACGCGGCCTCACTTCAAAGCCGCCTGCTTGGGGATGAGCGGCGGGCCGGACGATAAAGCCGCGCTGCTCGCGGAGCTGATCGACGCCGACCGCCTCAACGTCACACATGACGCGAAAATCGCGCTCGCCGGTGCGCTCGAGGGCGAGCCGGGGATCATCGTCATCGCGGGGACGGGCTCCATCGCATACGGCGAGAACGCTCACGGCGAAGCTGCGCGCGCGGGCGGGTGGGGCTACATCTATGGAGATGAGGGTGGCGGTTTCGACATCGCGCGCCAGGCGGTGCGCAGCGTGCTGCGCGAGCATGAGGGGTGGGGACCGCGCACGGCGCTGAGTCCCGCCGTGATCGAACTGACAGGCGCCACGGACGCGAACGATGCGCTGCATCGCCTCTACACGACGGAATGGCCGCGCTCGCGCGTCGCTGAGATGGCGATGGCGGTGGACCGCATCGCGAGCGAGGGCGATCCCATCGCGGCCGATATTCTGCGCCAGGCAGCACAGCAGCTCGCGCTGCTTGCCGCGTCGGTCCGGCGTCAGCTTTGGGGCGAAGGCGCTGTTCGCATCGCGCACGTGGGCGGTGTTTTCCAGAGCGAAATTCTGCTCGACCGCTTCCGCACACTCATCCTGCTCGATGGCGAAGCGGAGACCGAGGCGCCGCGCCACGGTCCGGCCGCCGGCGCGTTGATCCTGGCCTATCGTCTGGCGGGACTCGAGACGATGCCTCACGCACTCACGGAAATCAGGAATTGAATCGCCTTTGATAAGCTCAGAGTTTCACCCCCATGGCAAAACTCTCTATCAAAGATCTCGATCTGAAGGGCAAGCGTGTCTTCATCCGCGTGGATTTCAATGTTCCTCTGGCCAACGCGGGCCAGGAGATTACGAGCGATAAGCGCATTCGCGCTTCTCTGCCCACCATCAAGTACGCGCTCGAACACGGCGCCGGCGTGATTCTCGCGTCGCATCTGGGACGTCCGAAGGGCAAACCGAATCCGGAAATGAGCATGAAGCCGGTGGCAAAGAAGCTGGAAGAGCTGCTCGGTAAGCCTGTGACGCTCGCTCCCGATTGCGTGGGTCCGGAAGTGGAAAAGCTTCTGCCGGCGCCGGGTGGCGTTCTGCTGCTCGAAAATCTCCGTTTCCACGCCGAGGAAGAAGCGAACGATCCTGGATTCTCGCAGCAGCTCGCGAAACTCTGTGATGTTTATGTGAACGATGCGTTCGGCTCCGCCCATCGCGCGCACGCCTCCACAGAGGGCATGATCGCCTTCGTGAAACAGGCCGCGGCGGGACTGCTGATGGACAAGGAACTCGAATACCTCACGCTGGTCACGAAGAATCCGGCCCGCCCCTGCATTGCGATTCTCGGCGGCGCTAAAGTTTCCGACAAGATCGAAGTCATCGAAAACATGGCGAAGACCGTCGATAAGGTTCTGATCGGCGGCGCGATGGCCTATACATTCCTGAAGTCACAGGGTCATTCGATCGGCAAGTCGATGGTGGAAGACGATAAGCTCGAACTCGCCCAGAGCCTGCTCAAAGAGTTCGGCGACAAGCTGGTATTGCCCGTGGATCACGTCGTCGCAGCCGAATTCAAAGAAGGCGCCGCGAACGAAGCGGTGACCGAAATTCCGGCGGACAAGATGGCGCTCGACATCGGTCCGAAGACCGTGGCGCTTTACGAAGGCATTATCAAAGGCGCAAAGACCATCATCTGGAACGGCCCGATGGGCGTCTTCGAAAAGCCCCCGTTCGATAAAGGCACCATGGCGCTGGCGCACGCGGTGGCCGATTCCGGCGCAACTTCGGTTGTGGGCGGCGGAGATTCCGAAAAAGCCATCAAGACGGCAGGCCTGAGCGATAAAATTTCGCACGTCTCGACCGGTGGCGGCGCTTCGCTCGAATTCCTCTCCGGACAGACCTTGCCCGGCGTGGCGGCATTAACCGAAAAGTAACAAAGTCTATCTCTTCGTTGCGGGCGGTTTCGGCGTTGCCGGGCCGCCCGTTTTTGTATCGGTGCGGACGATGATGCGGAGGGCGTGCGATTCGCCGTCGTCACCGGTATTGAAGCGGACAGACACTCGGGCGTTCACACGCAGCCGTCCTTCGACTTTGGTGTCTTTGTCGATGGCGAAATCGCGTGATTCATCGGGTTTCGCCGGCACTTTCAGAACAACGGTGATCTTATCGGGCGCTACCGCAGTAACTGTCCCTGAAAAGATATGCCCTTCGCTCGTGGCTTTTGAAGCTGGTGCCTGCGCCAGCGCTGCCAAAACGAAGGCCACTGTCAGAGCAAGCGTTTTGAGGACGCGACCCACCGTTACCAGAATAGTATTTGGGCGCGAGGCCGGGTGTATCCGAGTGATTAAACTGACTTAATCAAATCGGCCGCAGTGCTTTCAATAACACCGCCAACGCTCGCCTGTGAGCGGAATGGCAGCCGAACCGTGAATGTGGTGCCTTTTCCTTGCGTGCTCTTTACGTCGAGCATGCCCTGGTGCGCCTTGACTATCCAGTTGACGAAGCTCAAACCAAGCCCCAGCCCCTTCTCGGGCGAAGCCTGATCTTCCTTACCGCGCACGCGATAAAAGCGGTCGAAGATGTGGGGCAGATGCTCGGGCGCGATCCCCTGCCCGGTATCCGCCACGATGATTTCGGCCTGATCGCCCGAGCGGCCCACGCTGATGCGTACCTCTCCGCCTGGCGGGGTAAATTTGACGGCGTTTGAAATCAGATTGGACAGCATGCGTTCAATCTGTACGCGGTCAAATTCGCCGGCGCAGTTACCACCAGCGGAGCGGAACGAAATATGAACACCGGCGCCTTCCGCGGGAATTTCGAATTGTTCAGTAATGTTACGCGCCGTTTCGCAAAGATCGAGCGACTGGAGCTGCAACACCACCTGGCCGGTTTCAGCCTGCGAAAGCAGCAGAAGTGCGCGCACAATCTGCGAAAGCCGCTCGACATCGCCGAGCGCGACAACAATGGCGTCGCGATACTGATCGGCAGTCTGCGCGGTAAACAGCGCCACTTCGAGTTGCCCGCGGATGATTGTAATCGGGGTACGGAGTTCGTGTGAAACGTCCGTCGAAAACTGGCGGACCTGAATGAAATTCTGCTCCAGGCGCGAAATCATGTCGTTGAAGGTCTCAACCAGATATTCGAGCTCATCTCGCGTCTTGCGTTCGGGAATGCGCAGGCTCAGATTGGAGCCGCTGATGCGCTGGGCCGCTTCCGCGATGTCCATTACAGGCTTCAGCGAACGGCCGGCCACTACCCACCCGGCGACGATTCCGAGTATGATCACCAGCGGAATTAAGGCGAGCAGAAGCCAGTTGAAGCTGCGCAGCAGCCGATCGTTCGATTCAAGTGACACGCCGATTGCGACATAGAACTTGCGATTGTTGTTTTCGTTAATCACCCAGCTCGAACGGATGAGATACGGAACGCGCCCCGCCTTTTTCTCACGCCAGAGCGGGACGTTGGTTGCGAGAGTTTTCCTGATGTACTCCGGGCTGTCAAACCCCAGCGACTGATAACTCGTTGACCATTCGACCGGCTTACCGTGATCGTCCGTGATCAGGTATGTTTTTTGAATCCGCGCCTTGATCTGGCTGTCGTCCGGATCTTCCGGATTGAGGTACCAGTTTACGTGGTTTTCGAGGCCTTCCACGCGCAGAAAGCCTCTTACCGTGGCCCAGGTCTGGTTCAGATCGTCGTGAGATTGCTCATCGAGACTCGACGCCAGCTCTCCCCGGAAAATCAGCGTAACGCCGACCAGCAGAAACGTGAAAATAGCCGTGTAGACAATGGTCAGCGTGAACCGCAGACCGCGCGAGATGTGCTTTTGCTCGGCCAGAAAGCCCTCTCGCTGACTACTTTAGCAGCGTCAGAGCGAGGCCGGAACAGGATCGCCCGTCCGCCCGGGCGTGACCGATTTTTCCGGGGCTTCAATCATGTACCCGATCCCGCGGATCGTATGGATCAGCTTGTCCTGGAAACGGTCGTCTATTTTGCTGCGCAAATGCCGGATGTAGACGTCCACAATGTTCGTGAGCCCGTCATAATCCATGTCCCACACGTGCTCCACGATCATGGTGCGGCTGAGCGGACGCCCTTTATTCCGCATCATGTATTCGAGAATTCCGAATTCCTTGGGAGCGAGGTCGATCGTCTCATTGCCGCGCGTCACCTTGCGGCGCAGACTATCTACTACCAGATCTCCCACCTGCAGGCGTTCCGGCGCCGGCTGGCCGCGCCGCAGCAGCGCGCGAACCCGCGCCAGCAGTTCCACGAAGGCAAACGGCTTGGTGAGGTAATCGTCCGCGCCGTGTTCGAGGCCCTTCACGCGATCATCCAGCTGCCCGCGCGCGCTCAGAATCAGCACAGGAGGCCCATTCTGGCGGCCACGGATGCGCTCCAGCACCTTGAGGCCGTCCATATCGGGCAGCATCAGGTCGAGAATGACCAGATCGTAGTCCGTATCGTGGGTAAACTGGACCGCCGTGGCGCCGTCGGGCGCAACGTCGATTGCATAACCGGCCCCCTGTAAGCCCCGGCCGAGGAAGTCGGCGATGCGCCGTTCGTCTTCTACGACAAGGATACGCATGTTATCTCAAGGTTACATCAGACTCGAATTTGTTACAGTCAATCGCAGGCATGCCGTATTACGTGAAACGCGGGCTTTTGGAAAAGGTTGCGGTGCTGCTGGCTTTGTCGGCGGCAGCGGTATTAGTTCCCTCAATTGCTGCCCAGATGCGTAAGAAATCCGCCCCAAAGGCAGCGGCCGAGCCATCTGTAAGACCGGAAGATACCTTTCCGCCCGGCTGGGCGATCAAATTCGACGAGGAATTCAACTCTTCGTCGATCGATTACCGTAAATGGTCGCCGCACGCTCCGGGGAAAGTGGACCTGGAGGGGCAGCAGACCTGGATTCCCGCGGCGATTCAGATTTCCGGCGGCCAGGCGCACCTCACGGCCCGGAAGACGCCTTCGGGCTACACATGCGGCATACTCACGACGCTCGGTTCGTTCGCACAGAAGTTCGGACGGTTCGAAATCCGCTTTCGGATGCCGGCCGGCGCGGGTCTGGAGCCGTTATTGAGGCTTCTTCCGCTGACTGCGGGCGATCAGCCGTCGATCGACGTGATGCATGCCGAGGGCGATAATCCCGGGCGCGCGCTGTTCGCGAATCGCTGGCTGGAGACGAATCTGGACCGCAACTACAGCGGGTCGTGGGATGGCGCGGATCTTTCGGGCGGCTTCCATACGATTGCCGCCGAGTGGGATCCGGAGAAAATCGTCTGGTTCGTGGATGGCGTGGAGCGTTTCGTCTCCTGGGATGGCATTCCACAGGAGCCGTTGTATCTCGCGGTGTGCCTCGAAGTGCACGATCCGAACGCCCAGACGCATTTTCCTGCCACGCTGGATATCGATTACATCCGCGTTTTCTCGCGCCCGTAAGCCTGCCAGACAAGCAGAGGAATCCCGGCGGTCGCGATCAGCCAGATCGCAACCAGCCACACCGGGATCTGCAGTCGGCGCCATGCTTCGAACGCCTGTGTCACCGATCCATGGTTCCACGGTGCAAGGCCCGCGTAATACGGGAGCATGCGGGCACCGGCGCCGAAAAGATCGGCGAGTGCGAGCAGCGCGGCAAAGAACGCCGTCAACCGCCCATAGCCCACGGCGATCAGGATTGCCATCGCCCCGCCTGCCGGCCAGAGATACCAGCCCGGAATGCCCGGGATTCCGTGGACAGCGTCATACGCCGCGGCTCCGGCGGCAACCGCACAGGCAAAGCAGACGGTGAAGAGAACCGCGATGCGAACGCTGGCGTTGCGTTTCATCGCGAGCCCCGCAATCATCCCTGCGAGCGCGAGAAATTCGAGCACGAGATACATCCACGTGCGCAGCGTGAGAAAACTCCACGCACCGAACCAGGTGAAGGATTTCGCAACGGTCTGCGCGCCGCCGATCCAGCGGCCGGTTCGGATCAGCCGTAACGCGCTTGCGGCGAGCACGTTCAATGGAACGCTTTCCTGCCAGCCGGTGAGCGGAACGCCGATCAGCACATTGCGGACGTACCACCAGCCGCCAATGGCGGCGGCGAGCCCCAGGGCCAACCCCCATCGCTTCGGCTTACGGAACCATGCGAGCACCAGCACAAGCGCCAGAACCAGCAACGATGCCTTCGTCAGAATCGCCGCGCCAAGAACGATTCCGGCGAGCGCCCAATGCGTTTCCTCACGCGCCAGAAGCCAGAGGAAAATCGCGGAAAGGCCGATGGCAAGCCCATCGTTCGCAACGTGCGAGGCATCGATCGCAAGGCCCGGCGCGATCGCGAGCAGCGCTGCCGCGCACCCCGCGAGACTCACACTTCCCGACATCGCGCGGGCCGTCAGAAACGTAAAAGGAATCGCGAGCGACGCGAACAGAACGCTCAGCAACCGCAGCCGCGGCACGCGTTTCGCGATAGGCATTGTTGCTATCGACTTCGCAACGGGCGCCGCCAGCCAATAGTACAGCGGCGGCTGCTGGGCTTCGTAAAAAACGAACGGCGGTCTGCCTGGCAGCGGCTCAGCGGCCTGAAACGCCAGTGACGGCGGAATCGACGATAAAGTCCGCCGCCGCTCCGCACGTTCCGCTTCCGGGAGAGCCCACCATTGCTCGTGCGTCAGATAAGGCGCGCCGATCCAGCTCAGTTCGTGCGGCAGCGGCGCGGCACGCATGGATTCGTCGATCTCGCGGGAGATCCGATCCCCAGCGCGCGGCAGCGTGCCCTTCTCGTTCCAGTGCTGGATATACGCGAAATGCGCGTACTCGTCCCAGCCCTCCCAGAGGGGCAGCATGGACGAATAAAAGGCGCCTCGAACCAGAAACAGCGCCCAGAAAACCCAGATTCGCGCGGGCAAGAAGCTATGATAGCGGCGTGGAGCACTCTGTCGAGTCGCGCATGCGCGCCGAATGGAACGCGCGCGCCACCGAAGACGCCCACTACTACGTCGCCTTCGGCCGCCGCGAGCAGGATGACGACGAATTCTTCGCCACCGCGAAAGATCTCGTCGGCGAATTGGTGAGCGAACTGAAGCGGCTGCCTCCGGAGACGCCAGGAAAAATGCGGCGGGCGCTGGAAATCGGCTGCGGACCCGGCCGCCTGCTGCGCCCCATGAGCCGGTATTTCGATCAGATCTATGGCGTGGATGTTTCGGACGCCATGGTGAAGCTCGCGCGCGAAAAACTCGCCGGCGTTCCCAATGCTTTCCCCTACGCCATCGCCGGCAGCGATCTGAAGATGTTCCCGGACGCGCACTTCGATTTCGTCTACTCGTAC
>DASZVV010000369.1:0-6256 GCA_035546955.1 Bryobacteraceae bacterium | reverse complement strand
ATGTTCGCGACGTCGCGGAAGTGTGGCGGCGCGGCAGCGTGATCGCATCCTGGCTGCTCGATCTCACCGCCGCCTCTCTGGTGGACGACCCGGAACTCTCCAACTATTCCGGACACGTCTCCGATTCGGGTGAAGGCCGGTGGACGATCAAAGCCGCAATCGACGAAGCAGTGCCGGTGCCCGTGCTGTCGGCTGCGCTGTATCAGCGTTTCGCTTCGCGCGGGGAATCCGACTATCAGGACAAGCTGCTCTCCGCCATGCGCTTCCAGTTCGGCGGGCATGTGGAGAAGAAATCGTAAGACTCAGGAATCGCGCTGCGGGTTGCCGATATACATCCGCAGCGCTTCCGCCACTGCGATCCAGATATTCAGCAGCCCCACGCCGCTCACCGCGCCGCGCACAAAGCCGTTGGTCCAGATCTGGTGCCATGCCGGCTGCCAGGACATCGGGCCAATCCAGGAGAAGTAGTTGCCGCCCCAGCTATCGGTCCACGGATAAATCAGCAGGTAGAGGCCGAGATCGAGGCAGAAAACGATCAGCAGAAGCGAACCGACCCGGCGCAGCCACTTCGATTGCGGCTGTTCCTGCTGCGCCTGCGTCACGGGCGCTTCGAGTTGCTGTTCGTGCTGCTGAGATTCGGGAGTCATGCCGCGCTGCTCAGACTGCGAACATCTCCATCTGGCGGTCCTGCGCCAGGGGCGAGTGAAAAGCGGCCTGCCGCACCGGCTCGAAACTGAAGCGGTGAAGCGGCGTGGGGCCGAATCTGCGAATCGCGGCCATGTGTTCCGGCGTCTGGTAGCCTTTGTGGCTCGCGAGGCCGTATTCGGGATAGTGCCGGTCCCATTCGCACATCAGCCGGTCGCGATAGACCTTCGCGATGATCGATGCCGCCGCGATCGCATGACAGCGCTCGTCGCCCTGCACGAGCGGCTGCTGCGGCAGAGCTAAATCGAGCGGTACGGCATCCACCAGCACGAAATCGGACGCGGGATTGAGGTCGAGCACGGCGGTCTTCATCGCCAGCCGTGATGCCTGGTAGATATTGATGCGGTCGATTGTGGAGGCGTCCACTGCGGCGACGGACCACGCGAGTGCGCGTTCCCGAATGCGCTCCGCCAGAAGCTCGCGGCGTTCGGGCTCGATCTGTTTGCTGTCGTTGAGGCCGCGGATGGGGGTGTCCGGCGAGAGAATCACGGCAGCGGCAACCACCGCGCCGAAGAGGGACCCGCGCCCCACTTCATCGGCGCCGGCAATGAAACGGAAGCCGCGGGCGCGCAGTTCCTGCTCGGTGTTCGCCTGGCACTTCCAGCGGCGGCGTGCGCGAACCGGCCCAATATCCTCATGGTCCAGGCTCGCTTTCCTGCGGCGTGCCTGGAGTTGGTTGGGCATCGAAAATGTGATTGAAAAACGGCTATTCGGCGCGTTCTTTCAGACGGGCAGCCTTGCCTTTGAGTCCGCGCAGGTAGTAGAGCTTCGCGCGCCGCACTTTGCCGGTGCGGACAAAGTCGATGTGGTCGACGACGTTGGCATGCAGGGGGAAAATGCGCTCCACGCCCTGGCCGAAGCTGACTTTGCGGACCGTGATAGTCTCGCTGATCCCGGAGTTGTTACGGGCAATCACGACGCCTTCGAAAGCCTGCAGGCGTTCCTTGTCGCCTTCCTTGATCTTGACGTGCACGCGGATGGTGTCGCCCGGACGGAACGAAACCGGCTTCGCGCGCAGGTTCTTATTGATGTACTTCTGTAACAACGCATTCTGCATATCGGGGCCCTTCTGGTGGGTAAATCTCTTTTTGGGTGAAACTCTATGATACTACACGGTATTGCGATTCTGCTACGAAGCCTTCCCGCGCAGTTGGCTCCTCGGAATCCGGAAGATCGCGTCGATCTTCTGTGCATCCTCCGGAAGAATGTAAATTCCGCTGGTCGCGACCCCACAACCGGGAAGGCGGTCTTCGTACTGAATGCTCAGCTCGCCCCGCGAATCTGTTGGCGACACGGCTAACGCGCTCGGACTGCCTCGTCTAAGTGTTCATGTCGTTCTCGAATAGCTCCCCTGTGATCCTGGCTCTCATCCTGGCTTCCGCGGTGTGTGCGCAGCAACGCCTGACAATTGAACAGGTTGTCCAGAAGCATGTGGACGCGATCGGCGGGATCGGGAAAATTCAGGCCCTGAAGTCGCTGGTCATTCGCGGCATGTATCACGAGGGCGGGGAAATTCCGCCGGGGACGCCAATCGTGGCCCGAAACTATTCGGCATTCCTGCGCCCCTGGTATCAGGTGATCGGCGACCCGGCCAATCCCAACCCTGACCTTCGCGAAGGCTTCGACGGCAGCAGTTGGGAATACTACGGCGATCCCGGGGTGACGATCCGGACGGTGGGCGCTGCCGCCGCTGCCACGCGTCACACGGCTGAGTTCCTGCAGGATTCCCTCGTCGATTATGCGGAGAAGGGAACGAAGCTGGAACTGCAGGGAATGGAAAAAATCGACGGGAAGGACTGTCACAAGATCTTCGTGACTCTGAGCGACGGATTTCAGAAATATCTCTTCGTCGATGCCGGGACATTCCTGACGATCGCCGGACGCGGGTCGGCTCCGATCCACGCATTCGGCGCGCCGGTCACGACGGAAGGCCGGTTCCTCGACTATCAACCGGTGAACGGGGTGCTGATTCCGCGCCGCATCATTGAGGTCGAGATTGCGACCGGCAAAGTTCTTGCCGATAGCCGCGCGGTGATCGTTGAAGCGAATACGATCGACGATCCTTCCATCTTCAGTCCGGCGCTGCGTAAGAAAACGCCGCTCCAGGATCTTCTGGAAAAACTCTACGAAGAGCGCGAGGACCCGGTGAGCGTGATGTACTCCTACCGGCTTTTCCGCAAGGCGCATCCAGATTCCGATACGCGCGAAGGCATCGAATTCATCGGCTATCAGATGGCGAAGACGAAGGATTACGCGGCCTCGATCGAGCTTCTGCGGGCGAACGCCGACGATTATCCGGCTTCTGCGAGCGCGCGCTTTGGATTAGGCCGCGCGCTTCAGGCATCCGGCGATATCGCGGGCGCAACCGCAGCCTTTCAGACTGCTCTGAAAATCGATCCGCAGTTCAAAAAGGCAACAGACGGTCTGAACGCTTTGCGTTAAGCGCGGCCTCGGCGTCCCGAACCGCCGCGTCCGCCCGGTCCGCGTCCGGAGGGCGCGGAAAGCATATGCACCATCTCGTCGATCAGATCGCCGGAGATATCCGCATCCAGCGAAAATGATCTGCCTTCCTGTTCGACCGTAAACCCATCCCAGAACTTCAGCAGGTCCGGCTTGTTTTCCGGCACGCTGAGGCGGCCGAGGCCAATCAGGCCCTTGGCGGCATCCCGCAGGTTCTGTGCGTCTTTTTCCGTCGCCGTAATGCAGTGGATTCCACCCACGAATCCCGTCGCTACATCGGCTGAGAACCAGGTGTTTTGAATGCCCTTAAAGATGGACGAAAAATCGATTCCGTTCGAGGCCGCCCGGGGAAGGTTCTGTGCAAGAAATTGCGCAAAGCCGGTGGAAACACCCCAAAGCGGGGTCTGCGCGTTCACCGCTCCTACGCTCTTGAGCAACTGGTCGGCCGCGTGATGACTGCCGTTCGTTTTCCACTCATCGAGAGCGGCTTCGAGGGCCGGGATTTGGCCCGCGGCGGCGAGGGTCGAATCGAGAATGCAGAATCCGGATTGATCGAGAACGTGGATGTTGTATTGGCCGTGCCGAACGAGCGTGAGACCCGATATCGGCTCCTGCTTCACATTGAATTTCCCGCGCGCCAGCAGAACAGTGCCACTCGCGGTAGTAGCCGATAGAATCTCCCGGACGTCCCGCCGCGGATCGAAACCAGTTTCCCGCGCGAACTCGTCGAGTTGAGGGAGTTTTTGCTGCGCCACCAGCTTCCGGTAGAGCTCGGAGGCGGTGATCTGGTCCATATGGGCGCCCACGAGGCCATTCGTTCCAGGAGGCACCATGCGGATCAGGACGTTATCGATTCGCGGGCTCGCGGAGCACATGCCCGCCGTGAGAATCGCGCAGCAGAACAGAGCCAGTTTCATCTTAGAAAGATCGCCGGCGGAATCGCAGAATCCCCGCGCCCAGCATGATCACCCCGAACAGCGCCGTGCTCCAGACCGGCATCCAGCTGTCGATCGGCTGGTTCAGGATGATGTGCCGGATCATCACGCTGATGTCCGATGTTTTCGGCAGTGCGTAATAGAGCACCCTCATCACCTGGCGTGACCAGTCCGAGCTCAGCAGGCGCTCGATCGTCTGGCGCTGCGCCAGGATCGGCGTGATGAACATGATCGCGAAGCTCGTCATGATGGCGATGGCGGCACTTTCCCATAGCACCCCCACCAGCACGATGACGGCCAGAAGCACGGCGAAAATGAAGATCGTGAAAAGGCTGGAATACAGATAGCCGATGCCCCAGACACCGGTCTTGATCCCGAAAATCATCCAGGATCCGGCAATCAGATAAAGGATATTGGCAGCGACCACCAGCAGATTCCCGAGGTAGCGTCCGAGCAGGATGCGAGTGCGCGAAACCGGCTTCGACAGCAACAGCTCGATGCGGCCCGGCTCGAAAACTGCAGCGACGAGACCGGCTGAAGCGAAGATCGAAAGAGCCGTGCCGAAGAAATACATTGCCATCGCGATCACACTCTGCGTCTGATGCACCAGTCCCTGCACATCCGTTGCCGGCATCGCACGGCCGAAAAGCGTGACGGTGGCGAGCGCGCCGGCCACCACGTCAATCCGCATGATGAAAATCAGGAACGCGAGCAGCGCGGTGCAGCAGCCGAAGAAGCCCCAGAAAATACGCCGCGCGAAGGCCTCCCGAAACGTGTCGAGGATCAGAGCAACGGTGGCAATCATGCGGGAGTCGGATCCTCTACGGTCTTCATGAAAACTTCTTCGAGCGTGCTGCGGGTACGGCCGAAGGTTTCGACCTCGCACTCGTGAGAACGGGCCAGATCAAGCGCGCGATTCGCTTCTTCGCGGGTCGGAAATACAAGCTGCAGGGTTCCGTTGTTCTGCGCCGCCGTGCGAGCTCTCGTGCGCAGCTCTGTGACGAGATTCTCCGACGCGCCCGCGATCTCCAGCCGGTAGCCACTGCCGCTCGTCAGTTCAAGAACGGTTCCGCTCAGCGCCAGCTTGCCTTTCTGGATGATCGCGACCTCACGGCAGAAAAGCTCCACTTCCGCAAGCAGATGTGAGTTGAGGAAAATCGTGACGCCCTGCTGTTCCAGGTGGAGCAGGACTTCGCGAATCTGCTTGCGACCCACCGGATCGACGCCGTCGCTCGGTTCATCGAGCACCAGCAACCGCGGGGAATGCATTAACGCCTGCGCGAGGCCAACGCGCTGCAGCATGCCTTTCGAATACTTGCCGAGGCGCAGCCGGTGAGCGCGCTCGTCGAGACCAACCAGTTCCAGCAGTTCCGGAATGCGGCGGCGGCGCTCGGCAGAATTCATTCCGGAGAGCGCACCGTAAAAATCGAGCATGTCCCAACCGGTCAGGTAAGTGGGGAAGCGGTGGTTTTCGGGAAGGTAGCCGATGGGACCGCGCGCGCCCGGCTCGCGCGAATCGCGGCCGAAAACCATGGCGCGCCCCGTGGTCGGGTGAGCGGCCGACAGCAGCATCTTGACGAATGTCGTTTTTCCCGCACCGTTCGGACCCAGAAGCCCGTAGGTGGAGCCCACAGGAACCCGCAGGGAAATGTTGTTTACCGCCGTGAGCGAGCGCCGTGACCAGGGGTTTGCGAAGACCTTGGTCAGATTCTCGGTCTCAATGGCGTAGACGGTCATTTTCAATCAGTTACGAAATAAATCCTGAGAAGTTCCATGAAACTGAGCAGCTTAGTTCCGCACGCCCGGCGCCTCAGTACGGCCCGCGAGCGGCTGTACGGCGTTGCCACCACAGACCGCGACTCCGGTTTTCAGCAGGGCCGCCAGAAGGTTGCCCAGCATCGCGTAGAGAACCTGCTCGGTCAGCGGCTGGCGTCCTGGCAGCCGGAACGACGCCGGCAGTTCCTTGGCGATGCGGATCTTCAAAGCATTAGACACACTTCGGCCTGATCGGTCACGTTTATTCGCGATCGAAATGGGGGTCTGCATCACGCCGCCGGTCCGCCCGTCCACATAAAACTGGCAGCGTGAAAACCAGCCGAGATTCGCGGGATCTGCCGCGTCGAACAGCAGCAACGGGGTTTCCCGCTGGGTGGCGG
>DASZVV010000368.1:0-15740 GCA_035546955.1 Bryobacteraceae bacterium | reverse complement strand
CCTCGCCTGCTCACCGCTGATACGATGCTGTCCCGGCATCCGCGTCATCGTGGAGTAAACCTCCGCGAGACTATGCGCGCCGCAACATCCGGAATTTCGGTCTAAATCGGCAAACAGCGCGAGGCTGGCCTCATGATGAATATGCTCACCATAAAAAACGGGGACCAGAACCGACGTATCGAGGAACGCTCTCATTCCCGATCGCCCAGGTTGACATGATCCCGTTCCTCACGTATTTGCCGAAGCACCTCGTCAGTCACCGTCGCGGATAGAGGCTGACCGGCGCGAAAAACCCAAACTCCCCGTTCCTTCGTCAGCGGGGCAGTCCCGCGAACGGGACGAAGCGTAATACTTTCACCCACTGCTTCTACATCAACCTCATCACCGGGCGCCAGTCGAAGTTC
Organism: Bryobacteraceae bacterium; assembly: GCA_035546955.1. Classification (GTDB taxonomy): domain Bacteria; phylum Acidobacteriota; class Terriglobia; order Bryobacterales; family Bryobacteraceae; genus BOG-234. Next base: position 15,336 of record DASZVV010000368.1, on the reverse strand, counting down.
ATCACGGAGCGGCTTTGGAATGACCACCCTGCCCGCTTTGTCGATAGCAATTCTCATCGTGGTATAAGTCGATGGGTTAACCCATCCATAATTGCCATTCTAGCATCATCCGACCGGTCAGAAAGTGGCAGTCACATATACGCCGCCAGCCATCCTCCATCCCTCCGTAACCATAAGCCGGCCAAAAGCACACACGAAGCCGCTGATCTTCAACAAAACACACGAGCCAACAATGCAAACGAACCCATTTTCGCCCCCGCGCGAACCCACCCAAATCCCAACGAACCCAGCCCAACCCCCCGCAATCCCTCATCCCAATGAAATCACGCGCAATAAACTTACTTGACAATCTTACACGCATATTTTATGATTACATCAGATGGATCAACCCCATCGACACTTCAACGAAAGGAATCCAAAAACCAAATCCATGAGCACCCCAGCAATCACCCACGACCCGTTCCAGAGCCTCCGCTTCTTCGAAGACGCCGTCACCCGTCTCATGAGCGAGCCCCGCGGGAGCCGTCCCTGGTCCCCCGCCGTCGACATCTTCGAATCCGAAGATGCCCTCACGCTCCGTGCCGACCTCCCGGACGTGAACACGGAAGACATCGATATCCGCGTCGAAAACAACACTCTCACCCTCAAGGGTTCCCGCAAGTTCGTGAAGGACGAAAACGCCAAAGGCTATCACCGCATCGAGCGCAGCTACGGCGACTTCCTCCGCAGCTTCGCCGTGCCCCCGACGGTCGAGACCGATAAAGTTGCCGCGGAATACAAGAATGGGGTCCTGACCATCACCCTCCCCAAGAAGGAGAATGCAAAGCCCCGTCAGGTCAAGGTCGCGATCAACTAAGCATTCAGTCAACACAGTTGTAGAAGCACGGGGCAGACGGAGCTTTCAACTCCCTGCCCCTTTTTTCACGCAACCGCATCAAACTAAGGAAAGCGGATTGCACACCGACTGGTTTCAAACCCAGCCTGGGAGGAAACAACAAAATGGCGTTCCGATTCGATAAACTCACGCAAAAAGCTCAGGAAGCTGTTCAGCAGGCCCAGCAGCTTGCCTCCGAAAACGGCCACCAGGCCGTGCATCCCCTGCACCTCCTTCTCGCCCTCACCGCGGAACGCGAAGGCATCGTCCGGCCCGTGCTCGAAAAGTGCGGTGTTATTCCGGATGGCGTCGAACATGAGGCCCAGCGCCAGCTCGCCTCCATCCCCAAAGTCGGCGGCGCGTCCCCCGGACAATTCGTCTCCCCCAGCCTCCAGCAAGTATTTGAGGCTGCTTCAAAATCGGCAGAGAACTTCAAGGATGAGTTCATCTCCACCGAGCACCTCCTGCTCGGCATTGCCGATCAGAAATACGATCCCGCCGGCGCCATTCTCAACCGCCAGGGCGCCACGAAGGACGCCATTCTCAAAGCTCTCGTCTCCGTCCGCGGCACCCAGCGCGTCACGGACCAGAATCCCGAAAGCAAATATCAGGCGCTCGAACGCTACGCCGTCGATCTTACCGAGCAGGCCAAACGCGGCAAACTCGATCCCGTCATCGGCCGCGACGAAGAAATCCGCCGTGTCATGCAGGTGCTCAGCCGCCGCACCAAGAATAATCCCGTGCTCATTGGCGAGCCCGGCGTCGGCAAAACCGCCATCGTGGAAGGCCTTGCCCAGCGCATCCTGAAAGGGGACGTCCCGGAACAGCTCCGCAACAAGCGCCTGGTCGCCATCGACCTCGGCGCCATGGTCGCGGGCACCAAGTTCCGCGGCGAATTTGAAGACCGCCTCAAGGCCGTCCTTAAAGACATCACTGAATCGAACGGCGAAATCATCTGCTTCATCGATGAGCTCCACACCCTCGTGGGAGCCGGCGGATCGGAAGGCGCTATCGATGCCGCCAACATGCTCAAGCCTGCCCTCGCGCGCGGCGAACTGCGCTGCATCGGCGCCACCACCCTCGCGGAATACCGCAAGTACGTCGAGAAGGACGCGGCTCTTGCCCGCCGGTTTCAGACCGTCATGGTCGGCGAGCCCACTGTGGATGACACCATCGCCATCCTTCGCGGACTCAAGGAGAAGTTCGAGATCCACCACAGCGTCCGGATCAAGGACTCGGCCATCGTCGCCGCCGCGGTGCTCTCGCATCGCTATATCACCAACCGCTTCCTGCCGGACAAGGCCATCGACCTCGTCGACGAGGCCGGCGCCGCCCTCAAGATCCAGATCGGCAGCATGCCGATCGAGATCGATAACGTCGAACGCCGCATTTCGCACCTCGAAATCGAGCGCCAGGCGTTGAACCGCGAAAACGACGTCATGTCGAAAGACCGGCTGCGCCATACCGAAAGCGAGCTCGAACGCCTGCGCGGCGAAGCTGCCGTTCTCAAAGAGCGGTGGACCAAAGAGAAGGGCGCCATCGATCGCGTGAAGGCCCTGAAAGAGGAGCAGGAAAAGGTTCGCGCCGAAGAAGAGGCGGCCACGCGCGCCGGCGACTGGGAGAAAGCTTCCCAGCTGCGCTACGGCAAGCTCGCCGAGATCGAACAATCCCTCGCCGCCGCCAACAGCGAGATCGAGAAGAAATCCGGCGACGCTCTCCTCAAAGAGGAGATCGATGAAGAGGATATCGCCCGCATCGTCGCCAAGTGGACCGGTATCCCCGTGGCCCGCATGCTCGAAGGCGAAGTCCAGAAGCTCATCCACATGGAAGGGCGGCTCGAACAGCGCGTCATCGGCCAGAATGAGGCCGTGCAGCTTGTTTCGAATGCCATCCGGCGGAACCGCGCCGGCCTGAGCGATCCCAACCGGCCCATCGGAAGCTTCATATTCCTTGGCCCCACGGGCGTCGGCAAAACCGAGCTCGCGCGCGCCCTGGCGGAGTTCCTTTTCGATGACGATAAAGCCATGGTTCGGGTCGACATGTCCGAATACATGGAGAAGCATGCCGTTTCCCGCATGATCGGCGCGCCTCCCGGCTACGTCGGTTATGACGAAGGCGGCCAGCTCACCGAACAAATCCGGCGGCGGCCTTATTCGGTGGTGCTCTTCGACGAGATCGAAAAAGCGCACCCGGATATCTTCAACGCGATGCTCCAGATTCTGGATGACGGCCGCCTGACGGACGGTCAGGGCCGTACGGTCGATTTCCGCAATACCGTCATCATCATGACGTCGAATATCGGCAGTCATGTGATCGCGGAATCGAGCCCCATCGGGTTTTCCGTGAATCAGAGGACCCGGACCAATGAGGACACCCGCAAGCGGCTGCTCGACGCCCTGCGGCAGACCTTCCGGCCGGAGTTCCTGAACCGGGTGGACGATATCATCGTCTTCAGCCAGCTTTCGAGGGAGAATCTGTCCGTGATCATCGATCTGCAGCTCAACAAAGTCAGCAGCATGCTGGCGGAGCGTGGCGTCAAACTCGAAATCACTCCGGAGGCGAAGGAACTCATCATGAACGAGGGATACGATCAGGCTTACGGCGCCAGACCCATGCGGCGGGCGATCCAGCGCCTGGTTCAGAACCCGCTCGCGCTTCGGTTACTCGCGGGCGACTTCCTTGCCGGCGAAACCGTCGTTGTCCAGAAAGATGGTGACGGAGAGAAGCTGAAGTTCGTCAAACAGACGGAGGCAGTGCCGGCTTTAACACACTGAGCAAAATGCACCATTCCAACAATGCATTGAAAACCGCGGCCCTGTTAGGCCTGCTGAGCGCGATCCTCATTATTGGGGGTCGCGCTCTCGCGGGCGACCGCGGGATCGAATATGGCCTGGTCATCGCCGTCGTGATGAACTTCGCCAGCTATTTCTTCTCGGATAAAATCGCGCTCGCCACCAGCGGCGCGCAGCCCCTGACGCAGGAGACTGCACCCGAAATCTACGCGCGCGTCGCCCCGTTAGTGGGCCGCCTGGCACAGCGGATGAATATTCCGATGCCGAAGCTCTACATCACCCCGGAGCCCTCGCCGAACGCCTTCGCCACCGGACGCAATCCGCAGCACGCCTCCGTCGCGTTCACTCAGGGCATCCTGCAAATCATGGATGATTCCGAGCTCGAAGGCGTCGTTGCTCACGAGCTCGGGCATGTCCTCAATCGCGACATCCTCATCAGCTCGATCGCCGGCACCATCGCCGCGGCCATCACAGCGCTCTCCCGCTTCGCCTTTTTCTTCGGAGGCGGTGGCGGCCGCGATGATCGCGAGCGCGGCAACGGCCTCGAAGCCCTGATCATGATGATCCTCGGCCCCATCGCCGCGATGATGATCCAGATGGCGATCTCGCGGACCCGTGAGTTCAGCGCCGATGCGGCCTCCGCTAAATACATCGGCTCGCCTTATCCCTTGATCGGAGCTCTGCGCAAACTCGATGCCTGGTCGCATCGCATCCCCATGGAAGCGACTCCAACCACTCAGCACCTCTACATCATGAAGCCCCTCGCCGGCGGCTCCCTGATGCGCCTCTTCTCCACTCACCCGAGCACGGAAGACCGCATCAAAAGGCTCGAAGCCATGCGTTAATTACTGACCGCGATCCACACAGCCTCATCGACCGTAGACGAATCCCCAATGGTGACGACCACCGGCACATACCCGCCGGGCGCGACGCCGTTGGGGATTTGCGCATTGATCTGCATCAATCCGGCAACCACGCCCGGCACACCCCCGGCGTAGTTGAGCGTCGCCGGCAACCCGCCGATGGTGACGGTGACCCTGGCGATCGGCCCCGGCGGCGCGATCGCCAGCTTCCCGTCAACTCCTGCCGGCGAGGTCTGCCCCTCGCCGGTCACGTACAGGGAGATCCAGTCGCCCGCGCGCAACGGAATGCCGGACGGGATCACGGCAGCCGGACCGCTGCCACTGGCGTTATACGTGAAAATGCCAGGCGAAGCCGGGCTCACGTTCACGTCAAACGCGGGCGTCACCGTCCCCTGGTAGCTCACGGTGACGTTGGCTGTCGAACCGGTCGTCGCGTAGGGAACGATGGCGTTCACCTGCGTCGATGACGCATAGTACACCGGCGCCGGAACGCCGTTCACCGAGACAGTCGTCCCGGCAAGTTCCGTCCCGAAGAACCCATTCGCGGGTGTTGCGGTAACGCCGGTGGCCGGGCCGAGCCCTTCGCCGTAGATCACGATGATCTTGCCGGGCGAAACCGGCGTAGCTGTTTCACTCGCGGCGTCGAACACAGCGCTGATATAGGACGGCGTGGGTACCGGCGCCAGTTTGAAAACCCAGCTATCGAAGTCGAGTACGTAAACGTTTCCCGAGGAGTCAACAGTGAGACCGGACGGCGCGTTCAACCCGGAGGCGATGGTGTGGATGATGCCGTCCTTCCCCACATATCGCACGCTGTTCGTGCCCCGAACGCCGATGAAGAGGTTACCTTGACGATCCACCGCAATCGCATCCGGAAAGAGCTGAGCATCCACCGCGAGCCCGCCATCGCCGTTCGGATAGAACGCCTGTCCGCCATTTCCCGCCACCGTGTGAATGATGCCGTCGGCCGTCACCTCACGAACCCGGTAGTTGTCGGCAATGAACAAATCCCCCGCTCCATCGAGCGCGATCGCATACGGCCCGTACATCTGCGCCGCAGTCGCCAGTCCGCCGTCGCCGGAGAAGCCAAAGGTTCCGTTACCCGCCACGATGGTGACAGCGCCCGTTCCCGCCGCGATCTTCTGCACTTGGAAATGATTCGAGTCCGCAACATAAACGTTTCCCGAACTGTCTGTCACGCGCTTCGGATCGACGCCGAAACCGCTCCAGAACGCAGTAGCGTTGTTATCGAAGTCCGCGCCGTTCCCCGCTATATGCGTCAGGTTGCGCGAGGGCGATATCTTCATCACGTACTTGTCCGCTCCCACCGCATACACGTTGCCCGTGGAATCCACCGCCACGCTGGCTGGAGAGTTCACCGGCATCCATGGTCCCGCCGGCGTGTCCACATAGCTCCCGAACGTATCCGCGAAGTATACGTTTCCCGCCGCGTCCACCGCAACGCTCTTCGGCCCGCAAAGCGTCGGATAGCCGATTGCGTACTGACACGGATCGCCGCTCTGTTCCAGAGGATTCCCCGGAAGCCTGGCGTACGATCCCGTCGCGATCGTGCTGACCGTTCCGTCCGCCGCCACTTTGCGGATCACGTGATTGTTGCTGTCGGCGATGAACACGTCGCCGAGTCCATCCACCGCCACGCCATTCGGATAGAAGAGCTGCACGCCTGGCGCGACAGTGCTCACGACGCCAGCTGCCGAGATGCGGCGCACGGCGTTGTTGATGCTGTCAGCCACATAGATATTGCCCGAGCCATCCACCGCAATCCCCACCGGACCCTTGAATCCATCGGCTATGGTCGCGATGATCCCGGAAGGGGTAATCCGGCGAATCCTGTTATTTCCGGTATCGGAGACAAATACGTTCCCGGCTGCGTCCACCGCGATTCCCTGCGGGGCATTGAGCTGCGCGTTGACCGCCGGGCCGCCGTCACCGCTGAATCCGTAATACCCGGTGCCTGCAATGCGCGTCGCCGTCCCATCGGCCTCAATCCGGAAGATGCAGTTCGCCGCCGAATAATACACGCGCCCGCTGCTGTCGGCGGCGACTGCGACCGGACTCCCGCTGGGGATGCTCGCAGCCGGCGCCGGCGTTGCGGGCAGTACAGTACCCGCGGCGATCGACTGCGTGTAATAGGGCTGGGCGGCAACCGGTAGTGAGATAAGAGCGAAGAGAATGAGCTTCATGCTATTGAGAAACAGCGATCCAGACAGCGCCATCCACGGTCGAATTGTCTCCGGCCTGGAGGACCACCGGGACATATCCGCCCGGCGTTACGTCTGCTGGAATCTGCACATTCACCTGCATGAGACCTGCCACAACTCCGGGGACCGCTCCCGCATAAGCTACCGTCGCGTCCTGCCCCCCCACCGTAGCGGTGATCTTCGCGGTCGGCGCGGGAATCGGCAGGGTGAGCGGCGCGAGCTTGCCATCCACTCCCCCCGGCGAGGTCGGCCCTTCGCCTGTCGCATAAAGCTCGATATAGTCGCCGATTTTTACGGGATTCGCCGCGGAATTCAGCGTTCCATCCTTCACATTAATCGCGGCAAGCTGCCCGGCCCCGCTGGCATTTGCCGTAAAGAACCCGGGCGACGTGACGGCGAACTGCGCGTTGAACGGCACCGACACGGCGCCCTGATAACTCACCACTACCGGCACACTGGCGGAGCCCGAGATCTCGTACGGCACAATCGCGGCCACCTGCGTCGCGGAGGTGTAGTAAATCGGCGCAATGATGCCCCGGAAAGACACAGTCGTACCAGCCAGTTGCTGGCCGAAAATGTTGTTGACCGGCTGATTCACAACCAATTGATCTGGCCCCAGTCCGGAGCCGTAGATCACGACAATCTTTCCCGCCGAGAGCGGGGTGGCCGATTCGCTTCCCGCGTCGACCACCGATGCGATGACCACGGGTGTCGCCCCGGGCGTCAGCAGGCGAACGGCGTTGTTGCCCGTATCGGAGAAGTAGATCGCGCCCGATTTTCCGATCGCGATTCCCGCCGGCCCCGACAGCGCAGCCGTAACGCCTGCGCCGCCATCGCCGCTGTAACCCGCAATGCCGTTGCCGGCAATCGTCGTCATCGTCCCGCTCGCCGAGACTTCGCGAATGCGGTTGTTGCCCGTGTCCGCGATGAAGAGGTTGCCGGACGAATCCACCGCGATACCAGAGGGATTGTTCAACTCAGCCGAGGTCGCGAGGCCGCCATCGCCGGAGAAGCCCGCTGTGCCGTTGCCCGCAACGGTTGTGATCGTGCCGTTCGCCGAGATCTTCCGGACGCGCTGATTCCCTGCATCCACAACGAATACATCGCCCGAACTATCGGCCGCAATTCCGGCCAGCGTAGAGAAATGCGCGCTGAGCGCCGGACCGTCGTCGCCCGCAAATCCAGAGAAGCCATCGCCCGCAATGGTGGAGACGGCTCCGTTCGCAGACACCTCGCGCACCACATGATTTGCCGAGTCGGAGACAAACAGATTCCCCGCGCCATCGAGCGCAATCGCTGCGGCCGAGAACGCCGTCGAATTGCCGTTGCCGGCGGCGGTACCGATGAAGAACTCACCCAATTCGCGCACCCGGTAATTGCCGGTATCCGCGATAAACAGTGCGCCGGGCGGAGTGACCGCAACACTCTCCGGATCGTTGAGCTGCGCATTTTGCGGCGGGGCGCCATCGCCCGAAAAACCCGGCACTCCATTGCCCGCGACGGTCGTAACGGCTCCATTCGCGATCTCACGTACACGGTTGTTCCCGGTATCGGCGATGTAGAGATTTCCCTGGGCATCGACCGCGAGTCCTTTCGGCTGATAGAACTGCGCGTTCAGTGGCGCGCCGCCATCGCCGGAATAACTCGCGTTGCCGGTGCCCGCCACGGTAGCGATCTTGCCGTCGCTCTGGCCCACGATGCGGATGCGATGGTTCGACGAATCCGCGATCAGCATGTCGCCTTCTTTATCGAACGCCACACCGCGGGGGAACGCCAGCCCCGCGACCGTCGCCGCAAACCCGTCTCCAAAGAAGCCGTTCCCGCTGCTCCCCGCCACGGTCGAGACTGCAGCGGAGCCGGAGGCCACTTCGCGGATCACCGAATTGCCCGTGTCGGCCACGAAAATATCGCCCACGCGATCCACCGTGAGCTGGTGGAAATTAAGGAAAGGCGTTCCGAACGCCGCCGCGGCCACGGTCGAGATCACGCCGTCCGGTGTTACCTTGCGGATCCGGAGATTGTCGACGTCACCGATGAAGAGATCGCCTGCGCTGTCCAGTGCGATCGCCCAGGCCGAAAGCTGTGCGGCCACTGCCTGCCCGCCATCGCCGGCATAAGCGGCGGTACCGTTTCCCGCCACGGTGGTAATGATGCCGGTGGGTGTGACTTTGCGAATCCGATGATTGCCGGTGTCCGCGATAAACAGATTGCCGTTGGCATCAACAGCGACGCCGGAGGGCGCGGAGAGCTGCGCGCTGACCGCAGCGCCGTTGTCTCCCGAGAATCCAGCCACTCCGCCGCCCGCGACGGTAGTGATGATGCCGTTCGGATCGATGCGCCGGATCCGGTTGTTTCCCGTGTCGGCGATATAGAGATTCTCGTTTGCGTCAATCGCCAGCCCGACGGCCGAAGAGAGCTGTGCGTTCAGAGCCAGGTTACCGTCCCCGGAGAATCCCGGTCGCGACGTTCCGGCTACCTGCGTCAGCAGGCCATCGGTTGTGAGTTTATAAATCGTGCTGCCGGACGTGAAGTAGACGGCGTCGTTCGTCTGATCGATCGCGAGATACTCCGGCGCGCCGATCGAAGTGGATGCCGCAAGAGCAGGGGTGAATGCGGGAGAACCACCCGCTACTGTCGAGATCGAATAAGTCTGGGCCAGACACGCGGCGGCGAAGAACGCGCACGCGGCCGGCAGAAGGATAATGCGCAGACCGCGCCTTTTGGTCACCCTAAAATTATCCAACGCAGGTGGCGGTTTCGGCTCCAAGGAACGCTTCCACTACGTCCGCCGGACTGGGGCGTGCGAAGAGGAAGCCCTGCATGACGGGACACCCGGCCTCCACCAGCTCACGCCGCTGTGCATCCGTCTCGACACCCTCCGCGATGACATCGACGCCGAGCCCCTTCGCCACCGCGATCATCGCGCGTACCAGGTGCTGCGCTCCGCGCTGCGTCGCGATCGCCTGGACAAAGGAGCGGTCGAGCTTCACGGCGTCGATCTTCAGACGATGCAGATAACTCAGAGAGGAGAAGCCGGTGCCGAAGTCGTCGATGGAAACCGAAACGCCCAGGGCGCGGAGCAACTGCATCTGGCGATGCTGTTCGCTTTCGGGATCGATCACCATGCTCTCGGTGACCTCCAATTCCAGACAGCATGGCGGAATCGACCATGCGGCCAGCGCCCCCTCGACGTTCGCCGCGAATTCCGGACGCGAGATCTGCACCGCCGAAACATTGACCGCAATAACGACCGGCGAGCGTTTGCGGCCACGCCATTGCGCGATTTGGCGGCACACTTCGGAGATAACCCAGTCGCCGATCGGAACGATGAGTCCGGTCGACTCCGCAATCGGGATGAACTGCGCAGGCTGGATTTCACCGAGCTCAGGATGGTGAAGACGAATGAGCGCTTCCATGCCTGCGAGTTCACCGCCCGCGGTGAACTTCGGCTGGTACAGCAACCGGAACCAGCCCTGCTGGAGCGCACTGCGAAGGTTGTGAGCGATGCGAACGCTGTCGAGAATACGCGCGTTGTCGGAGAACGCCTGTATGCGATTCCGCCCCAGCGTCTTCGCGTAGCACATCGCGGCATCGGCCTGACTCTGCAGCGCGGCGGCATCCTGTCCGTCTTCGGGATACATGGTCAATCCGATGCTGACGGTCACAGTCAGATCGCAGTCATCGATTCGCATCGGCTGGCGGACGCTTTCGAGCAACTGGGTCGCAATTTCCACCGCGATACCGGAATCCGCAATGTCGGGCAGAAGCACACTGAACTCATCGCCGCCGATTCGCGCGAGCGTGTCGGACGGCCGCAGCGCGGCCCGGAGGCGGCGCGCGGCTTCCATCAGCACAGCATCGCCACTCAGATGACTCAGGCGCTCGTTGATGTGTTTGAACTCGTCAATATCGATGTGGAGCAGGCCCAGGCGCTGGCGGCGGGCATGCGCTTCCATCACCGCATTTTCGAGACGATCGTTCAGCAGCGCCCTGTTGGGGAGCCGCGTCAGGCTATCGTGATGCGCCTGGTAACTGAGCTGATCGAGGAACCGGCGGTGCTCGATCCCGATCTGAGCGAGACGCGCCAGAACCTGGAGATACGGCTCCCAATCCATTTCGCGGATGCGTTCCGGAAAAAGGAGCAAAATGGAGCCATGATCACCGACTGGCAGAGAACGGACGGCCGCGGGAAGCGTCTCGGGCTTCCCGATAGCAGCGAGCCAGGCGGGAGGTACATCAGGCGCGGCGCCGACAAAGAAATCGGCATCCCGCTCCGGCGCGGTCTCTTTTACCAGAATGACGCAGAACGAACCCGGGAGCTGGCGGCGGGCAGCGCGCGCGACTGCTTCGAGGATCGCGCCCAGTGGCTCGCTCGTAACCAGCATCCCGAGGATGCGTTTCCACGACTCTTCCCAGACGAGACGGCGTTCCAGATTTTTGCTTCGGAAGCGCCACACCCAGTCTTATCGACCGGACAGAACAAATGTTTGAGGTACCGGCGTGGCACTTCATGCGCGGCTATTTTAATTAAATTTATGGTCCATTTTACTTATTTGTGTGAGAATATACACCTGTCCGCCAGGTACCATTACCAGTACCTTTGTCAGGGAAGCTGTCCGATAATTTCATAGAAGCGAAGGACTTATCCAAAATCGCTACCAGGAATTCCGATGGCGCAATCCGGCAAAACACCAATCAGCGAAGCGGAACAGCGGCTGGGAGAGCTGCTTGAGAGCGCCCCCGACGCGATCCTGGAGTTCGATGGCGACGGCCATATCGTTCTGCTGAACCGGATGGCCGAGCAACTGTTCGGCTACACACGCCAGGAATTGGTGGGGAGAACGGTAGAGGACCTGGTACCGGAGAACGTCCGCGCCGCTCACGTCCGGCATCGTTCCGGGTACATGGCCCACCCGGTCACGAGACCCATGGGCGCAAGTCTTCAGCTCGAAGCCCGTCGCAAGGATGGGTCGCATTTCCCTGTCGAGATCAGCCTGAGCCCGGGCACAGGCTCTCGTGTTACGGCGATCGTCCGCGATCTGACGGAGCGGCGCCGGATTGAGCGCCGCTTTGGCGCACTTCTCGACAGCGCTCCCGACGCAATTCTGGAACTCGATGCGGAAGGCCGCATTCTTGTTCTGAACCGGATGGCGGAGCGCTTGTTTGGTTATACGCGCGAGGAATTGCTGGGCCAATGCGTCGATGCGCTCGTTCCGGACGCGCTCCGTGGCTCGCATCAACAGCATCGAACGCAGTACTTCAACCATCCGGTGACGCGCCCCATGGGAGCCGGGCTTAACCTGGAAGCGCGCCGCAAAGACGGCTCGCATTTCCCCGTGGAGATCAGCCTCAGCCCGACGAAATCCGGCCAGGAACTTCGGGTGACCGCGATCATACGCGACATCACGGAGCGTAAGCAAATGGAGAGCCAGCTCCGGCTCGTCCAGGAGAAGTATATCGCGGGGCTGGAACTGCGCAACCGGGAAGCGGAACAGGCGAACCGGCTCAAGACCGAGTTCCTCTCCAACATGAGCCATGAGCTGCGCTCGCCTCTGCATACCATCATCGGATTTGCCGAACTACTGGCGGAGCAGACGTCCGGACCCCTGAATGACACACAAAAGCGCTTCATCACGCACGTGCATCGCGATTCGCTGCATCTGCTCGATCTGATCAACGATTTGCTGGATCTGAGTAAAATCGAAGCCGGACGCATCGAATTGCGGCGTGAGTCCCTGCCGCTGGCGATGGTTCTGGAGGATGCGGTTGCGTCGATTCGTCCGCGGGCCGAGGCGAAATCTCTCGAAATTCTGGTGGTAGCTCCGCCGACGATTTCCATTCTTGCTGACCGGCTGCGCGTGAGACAGATTCTGCACAATCTGCTGAGCAATGCGGTGAAGTTTACGCAAAAAGGGGGCAGGATCACGCTGTCGGCAATCGGGCGCGAACAGTTTGCGGAAATCTCCCTGACGGATACGGGCATCGGGATTGCCGAGGACCAGCATGAGGCGGTTTTCGATAAATTCTTCCAGGTCCGGGCCACCGCGCGAGGCCATCAACAGGGAACGGGGCTCGGGCTGGCGATCACCAAACGACTGGTGGAGCAGCACGGCGGGACTATCTGGCTCCGCAGCCAGCCTGGAAAAGGAAGCTGCTTCACGTTCAGTATTCCTCTCGGTTGAATTTTATGAAGAAAGTGCTTATTGCCGACGATCAGGCTCCTAATCGGGAATTGATTCGCACCGTCCTCGAGCAGGCAGGCCATGCTGTGGTGGAAGCGGTGGATGGCCTCGAAGCGCTGCGGCACGCGCACGAGGATCCTCCCGATCTCATTGTTCTCGATCTGCACATGCCGCGGATGGACGGCTTCGGAGCGCTGGCGGAGCTTCGCCGCGACGCACGGCTGGCGGAGACGCCGATTGTCGCGCTCACCGCGAGCGCTATGCAGGGGGATCGCGAGCGCGCCCTGGCCGCGGGTTTCACTGCTTATCTGGCAAAGCCAATCAGTCTGGTGAAGCTGCGAAATGAGATGGATCGCCTGCTGACTTAGGCCGGCATTTCCCAACGCTCGATTTCGAGGAGACGGTTGTATTTGGCGAGGCGTTCGGAGCGGGTTATCGAGCCGATCTTGATCTGGCCGGCACCGGATGCGACCGCCAGATCCGCGAGGAACGCGTCCTCGGTTTCACCGGAGCGGGCTGAAATGACGGCGCCGAATCCGGCTTCGCGGGCGCGGTCAATCACGGCAAAAGTCTGCGTGACGGTGCCGATCTGGTTCATTTTAACGAGCACAGCGTTGGCGGCGCCTTCGCGGATGCCGCGGTTCAGGCGGTCGAGATTCGTGACGAACAGATCGTCGCCAATCAGCCGAACGCGCGGGCCAAGCTGACGCGTAATATGCCGCCAGCCCTCCCAGTCATCTTCGCCAAGCGGGTCTTCGATGGAGACGATGCCGTACTTTGGAATCCAGCCGCCGAGAAGATCGGCCATGCCGGCGGAGGATAACTCGCGGTTTTCGAGGCGGTAGCCCGAGGGACCGCCGAAGTGGCTGGCGGCGACATCGAGCGCAATGTCCATCCGGGCGCCGCTCGCGGCGATTGCCTCGCGGAGAATGGCGGCCGCTTCTTCATTCGAGCCGAGCTGGGGACCCCATCCGCCTTCATCCGCCGCGCCGGTCAAAACGAAGCCATTTTTCGCCAGCAGCTTTGCCGTGGTCTTGTGGACGCGAACGACGGCTTCGAGCGTGTCCGCGAGCGAGCTGTAGCCGCTGGGGATGACGAGGAAATCCTGGAACTCGATGTTGCGCCCCGCGTGAAGACCGCCCGAGATGATGTTGACCATTGGGGTGGGCAGCACCGGCGTGCGGGAACCCGCGAGGCTGCGCCATAAGGGTATGCCGGATGCAATCGCAGCGGCGCGGGCAACCGCGCAGGAGACGGCGAGCGTGGCATTCGCACCGATGTCACTACCCTGGCCGATCAGGACGCGATCAATCGCGGGCTGATCCGCCGCGCTCATGCCGATGATGGCCGGGCCCAGCTGCTCTTCTACGTTCCGGACCGCCTGCAGAACGCCCTTGCCGCCGTAGCGCGCGGCATCGCCATCGCGAAGTTCGAGCGCCTCATGACTGCCGGTGGAGGCTCCCGAAGGAACCTGCGCGACAGCCCGCACGCCGCCTGCGAGAACGACCTCTGCCTGTACAGTGGGGTTGCCGCGCGAATCGAGTATTTCCATGGCGCGGACGCGTTGAACTTTCATCGTGCCAGAACCTCTTCGAACAAATCCGCAGGTTTAGCCATGAGACCGAGCGCAAGGCGCGCGGCGCGTTCGCGCATTGCCGCATCCAGATATTCGGCGGGGGATTTACCATAAACACGCGCCAGAAGGAGCGCCGGCAGGTGTTCGAAGGCGGCGGGGACGACCCAGTCTGCGCCCGCCGGCAGCGCGGCCGAGAGGCTGCGCAGAAATTCATCCGCCAATTCCCCCATCTTCGATGCCTGATCGGGCATCGCGATCGATTTCATCAGCAAATGATTCAAAAGGAAGCCGACATCGAAGGCGGGGTCGCCGAAATGCGCGACTTCCCAATCGATGACCCAAATGCAATCGCCATGGACGAGGAGGTTCTTCGGGCTGTAGTCGCCGTGCACAAGACTGACACGACGGCCCGCGGATCGGCCAATCAGATCAGCGAGGTAATCCGCGGCCTGTGGAACGCGGCCGGCGGTGAACCGGTAGTAGGGATCGATGCGAAGCTGATCGAAAACAGTCTGATCGCCGAAGATCTGTTCGGCTTCCGGGTTCCGCCAGCTCGTGGAAATCATGGAGCCGAGAGCAAGACCCGCGGCTCGCGCAATTCCGGCGCGGGCTTCGCCGCGGAAGAGTTGTGTCTTCCACATCCCGGCGCCCACGGGGGCGGCTTCCATGGCAATGGCATAGGTGGCGCGATCCTCCAGCAGAACCGCGGGAACACGCCCCGCGGCCGCGTTCCACCGCATCGCGGCTGCTTCGCGGAAGATGCGGTTGCGATCGGAGAACCATCCCTGCTCGGTGCGCAGTTGGCCGAGAGACTGCTTCAGGACAGC
>DASZVV010000367.1:0-6962 GCA_035546955.1 Bryobacteraceae bacterium | reverse complement strand
CGGCGGGAGCCCCGGGCCGTAATGCCGGTGGATTTCGCCCAGCATCGTCTCGGTGGGCGCTGTGATCATGTTCGCCGCGTGCAGTCCTTCGCGAACCCGATTACGGTACGTGTCCCACTCAGGCGGGGCTTCCTGACCGCGGAGGGCATTCCACCAGGAAAGGACGCATGAATGAGCGGTGATCACCACGGGCGCTACAAACGGCAATACGGCGTGGCAGTAGCCGTTGAGGTGAATCACGTCCGGCTCATAGCGGCTGGCAACATCGAGCAGCCAGCGGCCGCTGTCGTCCACATCTCTCCACGGATCATTCATCCATTCGAGGCGGTAATTTCCAGCGAGCAGCCGGAGATTACCGAGCGTGGCCGCTTCGCGCCGCTTTTCGGGAGACGGCAGACCGCCCATGGTGACGAGAATGACTTCCACGCAGTGGGGCTCCAGTGCGCCCGCCAGCTCAAGCGCAAAGGTCCAGACACCGCCGACCGTATCGGCGGTCATCAGCACGCGGCGAATCGGTGCATCAGACATGGCTTCCCTTCCCTGTTTCGAGCCGCGTGAGTGGCAGAGGACGCGGATCCTGGACATCGCTGAAAGCAGTGAAACCTGAGAGATAGGCTTCGTGCGCTCGCTCCCATGCGAAGTCGTCCGGAGCGCCCCATCGTCGTATGTAATCGGGGGACCCCGGATACGGAAACATCGGCACGGGCTCGTTGGCCCATACGCCTTCGCCGATGAGAAACTCGCGCCAGAGCCTGACGGCCGCCGGATCGTCGTGCTTCGAATCCATGAGATTCGCCTGCACAAAAGGAACGCGACTCTTTGCACGGGTCAATTTGCGGCTGATTTCATCGGTGGAGATGCGGCATTTCTTATCGAGCGCGGCACGGCCTTCTTCCGTTATGCTCTCGACGCCGGCTTCGATCGAGACGCAGCCGGCGGAGCCGAGCAGATCGATGAGGTCGTCATCCCAGAGGTCAATCCGGGTCTGGATGCCGAATGGGATGCCGCGCTCGCCGATCAATTCAAGGATGTTGCGGAAGGGCAGGAAGATTTCGTCGATGAAATAGACATATCGCGCGCCCGCGGCGATCAGCCCATCGAGTTCTTCCGCGACAATCTCAGCGGGACGGCGGCGAAAGCGATTGCGAAAGTTGTCTTTCGCGCAGAATGTGCAGTGATAGGGACAGCCGCGCGATGTCTCCATTTCCGCTCCGGGCGCTTCAGGACGCGAATCGAAACGGTGATGATGGTGCCGGTGCTTCGCAATCGAAGCCGGCTCCCAGTGGAGCGCGGGCAGACGATTCATATCCGACGCATGAGGAACGCCATGAACCGCGATGGCGCCGGATTCATTGGTGCAGATGGAATGCGAGGCATCTCCGGAAGCGAGCAGCGGAAGTATCTCTTCGCATTCGCCGAGAACGACCGCATCGACTCCGAGTTTTCGCAGTGTGGTGGCCGGCGTGGTGGAACCGTGCGGGCCCACGGCTACCGTGAAGCCCGCAACATCCCGGATGTAGTCCAGCGTCTCTTCCGGAACGCGGAGTTCCGGGGGCGCGCAACGCCAGAAAAGATAGCTGGGGGCGGTTGTGACCACCGTGAAATCCGGCTGGAAATCCTGAACGCGCGAATGAACTTCATCGAGCGTCAGCTCATCGAGCTGCGCATCCACCACCACGACCTCATGCCCTTCGCGTTCGAGCAGCGCCTTCGAATAGCCGAACTCGAGAGGGAGATGCGGCTCGCGGCATCCGAAATAGATGCTGCCTTCGAAGCTCCATGGTGGATTAATGAGAGAGAAGCGCATGGAAACCTCCGCTTTCAACCAGTTCCCGGGGGACCGGCAGACCTCTCGTTTCCGCAAGCCAGTGAAACAATCTGACGATACCGTCACGCGCGCTGATCTTAGGCGCCCAGCCGGTGGCCGCCTTGAAGCGCCGAATATCGGAGACGTAGTAGCGCTGATCCGCCGTCCGCCAGTCATTCAGGCTCACCCGGGGATGTTCGCCCTGCAGCTCAGCCATCAGGTCGAGAAGTTCCACGAGGCTGATGGTGTTACCGAGACCGCCGCCGATGTTGAACGCCTGGCCGGAAAGCGTGTCTATGTTGGCCTGAGCGAGCAGGAAGGCTTCGACAAGATCGTCAGCGAACAGAATGTCGCGCACCTGCATACCATCGCCGTAAACGACAATCGGCCTCTTCTCGAGCGCCTGAATGAGGAAATGAGCTACCCAGCCCTGATCCTCATTACCCATTTGATGGAGTCCATAGATGCAGCTCATCCGGAAGACGACGGCCGGAAGCCCGAAAGTGCGGGCGTAATCGCGCACGTACTGATCGGCGGCGCCTTTGGAGCAGCCGTAGGGGCTGTGGAAATCGAGCGGGCGTTCCTCGCTGATTCCGGTACGGAGCGCGGCATCCAGAGGCTGGTAGCGCGTGCTGCTCTTTTCCAGCGCGAGATCGTAGAGTCCGCCATAGACCTTGTTCGTCGAAGTGAAAAGAAGCGGCGGCGGATTATCGCAATGCCGCACTTCTTCAAGCAGATTGACGGCGCCACCCACATTTATTTCGAAATCGAGGCGCGGATCGATGAGGCTTGACGTTACAGCGACCTGCGCAGCGAAGTGGAAGACCTGATCGGCCTCGCGCACGGCGGCCCGCAGAGCGGGGCGGTCACGGATATCCGCCACCTGAATTCGCACACGATCGCCCCACGTATCGCGCAGCCACGCTGCGTTCAGTTCGCTGCCGCTGCGCGAGAGATTGTCATACACGAGAACGCGCCGGCCATCGGAGAGAAGACGGTTGGCGAGGTTGGAGCCAATAAATCCGGCGCCCCCCGTAATCAGAGTGCAGCGGCGGGCTTGCCGCGATAGATTGGTTCGCGCCGCGGCGCGGGCAGTCTGCAGGACCGCATCGACACCGCCTTCGGCCCAGATGCGAAACAGCATTTTGGGACTGCCATCGGCGCGCTTGAGACCGTAGTGGTATCTGCGTTCGTCCGAACATGCGGGATCCTCGCCGGCATGGGAAGGGTCAGAATCCCAGGCGGACTGCCAGTACACGCGATCAACGGGGGCGGTGATGGCTTCGGCGAAGGCCTGCACATGTGCGCGCTCATCGCCGCGCCAGGTGGAGAATCCGGTTTGCGTGATCCAGAGCTCCGCATTGGAGCCGAGGACGGAAAGCCGATCGCGCGCCTCCGCAATTTCGGTTTGCCAGCCCCGCCACGCGACTTCGGGCGTGTGAGGATAGCCATGAATGCCGACCGCATCGATATATTGCAGGACGCCGCGGCGATCCATCAGCTCGACCCAGTCAAGATCCAGTGGCCAGGTTCCGGGCAGCACGGTCTTCTTGCCGCGGCGCCGCGCCCAGTAAGCAGCGCCGCCAATCATCTCGCTGAAGAGATTCCAGCCGGGATCGAGGCGCGGATCCCACTCCTGCGGATTATTCGGCTCATTCCAGAATTCAACCCAATCGAAGTACCGGCCGAACCGCGTGATCATGACATCGAGGAAATCGGCATAGGCCTTTGGCGTCTGGGGCGGCGACGAGAATTTCGGCGCGATGCCGAGCGGACCCGGGGTATAGAGGAAACACGGCAGTACGTTAACGTCCTGCGCGAGACGCGGCAGAAGCCACGCGTACCAGCCATCCCCCTCGGAGGAATACCAGTCGGCCCAACAGATTCCTGTTCGCAGCTCACGGATTCCGAGAGTACGAAGATCGGCAATCACCGCTTCCACCTTGTCGTAATCCCCGCGGCGGAACCATTCCACAATCCCGGGCGTGGCAGCGTGCTGTCTGCTGTTTCGGCGTATGGGCGAGCCGGTCATACGAGCAGTCCCCGCGCGGCGAGTTCGGCGCGCGCCTCCACACCCCGATCGACCGCGGTCTGATTCGCCAGCCATTGTGCGAGATCTTCCAGCCCCTGCTCGAGAGTGACGACGGGCTCCCATCCGAGCAACCGCTTCGCGAGAGAAACGTCGGCGAAACAGTGGCGTATATCGCCTGCCCGGTAATTGCCGGTGATTCGCGGCTCGACGCCCGGAGCGCCAATGGCGCGCACGGTTCGTTCCGCGACTTCGCGGACACTCATCGGAACACCGCTCGAAATATTGATGGCATTACCCGCCGCAGACGGGCTTTCGAGTGCGAGCCGGCAGGCGCGCGCAACGTCATAGACACTCACGAAATCGCGCTTCTGCAAACCGTCTTCGAAAATCAGCGGTGGATTACCATTGAGCACCCGTGACGCGAAATTGCTGAGCACCCCGGTGTATGGATTGGAGAGCGCCTGATCGGGTCCGTAAGTATTGAAAAACCGGAGAGCGACCGTTGGAATCCCGTAAGCCCGGCCGATCATGAGACAAAGCCGCTCCTGGTCGAACTTCGAGAGCGCGTACACCGAAGCGAGCGATGGCGCTTTCGACTCCGGCGTAGGAACCGGAATGAGCGGACGCCCGGCGCTGTCTCGCAGTTCCCAGTCTTCGCGTTTCAGTTGTTCCAGCGAGCGATCATAACCCTGCCGCGTGTGACCGTCTTCATCGATGTAAGCACCTTCACCGTAAATACTCATGCTGGAGGCAACGATCAACTTCTCCACGGGACACGCGCTGAGGGCTTCCAGAAGCACGGCAGTGCCCTCATCGTTGACGCGTGTATACTCGGCAATCCGGTACATGCTTTGTCCCACGCCAACGAGAGCGGCCAGATGAATCACTGCATCCACGCCACGAAGTGCGCGCACGGCCGTTTCGGAGTCGCGAACGTCACCCACCATCAGGTGCACGTCAGAGGGCAGATAGGCCGGCCTGCGACGGTCGGGACCATGCACTTGGGGAACAAGCGAATCGAGCGCGCGAACGGAGTATCCGTGTGCGAGTAATTCCCTTGCGGCGTGCGCGCCGATGAAACCCGCGCCGCCCGTGATGAGAATGTTTTTGGTCATGAGAGTCTCTGTGTTTCTTTCACCGGTCTGAAACAGGACCGCGGCCAAAACAACGAGCGCGGGGGAACACTGTCAAATTCCCGAGGGCACAATCGGCGATGGCTGCTTCGCGGGATCCCTCTTTGTTCATGGCGTAGCAGGCGAGCAATCACCCGGCCAAATAAGCTCGTCTGCGCTGCATCGCACACGCTCGGCGAGCATCGCCCGGGCAATTTGAATTACCCCGAGCCAGTCGCCTTCGCGTGTCTGGCGGATCAGACGCATGCCCGGATACCACGGGCTGTCGTTACGCGCCAGCATCCAGCGCCAGTCCGCGCGCCATGGGAGCAACAGCCAGACAGGCCTGCCAAGAGAGGCCGCAAGGTGCGCCACCATTGTGTCCACGGAGATGATCAGATCGAGAGCATAGATCGATTCGGCCGTAGCCATAATGCTTTGTTCACGCCCTTCGAGGTTGTGAAGAAAATCAGGCAGATGAGGCAGGTTTGATGGATGCTCAGGCAAACGCTGCAGAGAGTGAAGCGTGATACCAGGGATCTCCGCAAGTGACCTGAGGGATTCAACAGGGAGAGATCGCGTCTGATTCCATCCGCCTGCGCTCCAGACAACTCCGATTCTTCGATAAAGCGACGTCGCCTTACTTCCTGCCCGCCATGAAAAATCTGCCGCGGGTGGAATTTCGCGGATATTTGTGCGAAAGAAGTACGGGAGGTCGGAACATTCTATATCGCCCTCGCATGAGGATTTCTCTTCCAGCGTAAGGAGCTTCTCAACGCCGCCAATACGGCGCAGCAGCGGGTGCATTGCGCGCGGCGCATGAACTGTTACATGCCCCACGCGCGCCGCGAGCGCAGGGGCATAACGCAGGAACTGTATGGCATCGCCGAACCCACGGAGACACCGGACGGACACACTCGCGGCCCGGCCCATCGCATCGTGATCGAACGAAGCGCCCGCCATATCACTCTCGCGCCAGGCGCTCTCAAACTCGCCGAGCAGCATCCGGCAGGTCCAGCGTTCATTGACGTGCACCCGGGCGGATTCACCGCGCGCGAGAGCCTCGTGAAAATACCAGAGCGCCGCGCGGGGGTCGCGCCGATCGAGAAGCGCGCAGCCTGCGGCGGAACATTCCGCGGCGGATTGGATTCGTGTCACTTCCGGCGGACCAGTTTATTGAAATTGCTTTTTGTTCCAACAGCTGTTGTGTCCTGCACGAGCAGCGCGAGGTTATTATCATCGAACTTTTCAAACCAGTCGTCCCACGAGATTTCCTGCAGCGTTTGTTCGCCGGAATAGCCGGGGAAATCGAGACGGATCATTCCCTCGTCCTTGCCGCCTCCCGTTCCTTTCACGCAGGAGGGCACTGCTTTGCGCTCCTCAGCCCAGTGGCGAATCTCTTCATGGCTGGTCAATTCGCGCGATGTGTGAGCGGTGGATTTTTCCGCGGTTTTCTGTGTCATGAATACAGACCTCACGCGATGGGGAGACAATCCGCGGACCATTGTGGAGTGAAGAACGGGGGAGGAGGAGCGAGGTTGAGCCAGCCGCTGGACGCGGATTTAGTTGAAGGTTGCGACCTGAGCGGCCGAGCGCTTTTTTCGTTTGGCGAGATACATCGCGGTGTCGGCTTCGCGCATCACGTCGTGCGCACTGTCACCGTCGATGGGAAAAATGGCAATGCCGCAACTCGTCTGGATTCTGGCGCGCTCGCGGCCTGGAATGATCTGGCTTTCTACCGCGGCCTTCAGGCGCGCCGCGAGCGTGGCGAGATCGCCGCGGCTTCGGACGTTTTCCACCACTACGACGAACTCATCGCCGCCAACGCGCGCAAGACAATCCTCGGGACGCAGAATCGGAGTCATCGCATTGCTGACTGTCGTGAGAAGCCGGTCGCCCGCTTCGTGACCCAGCGTGTCGTTCACAGTCTTGAAGCCGTCGAGGTCCAGATAGATCACTCCCACCTGCCAGCCTGTCTCGATCGCGCGCAACTCGGCTTCGAGGAGACGAT
>DASZVV010000366.1:0-2227 GCA_035546955.1 Bryobacteraceae bacterium | reverse complement strand
GAACGAAGACGGTTCTGTCTGGGTAGTCTTCAACGGTGAGATCTACGATTATCAGGAATTGCGCCGCGAGTTGATCGCGAGGGGTCATCGCTTCACCTCCGGCAGCGA
Source organism: Bryobacteraceae bacterium (assembly GCA_035546955.1). GTDB lineage: Bacteria > Acidobacteriota > Terriglobia > Bryobacterales > Bryobacteraceae > BOG-234. The sequence continues at coordinate 2,119 of DASZVV010000366.1, read as the reverse complement.
TACCGAAACGCTCGTCCATCTCTACGAAGAGGAAGGAATCGCGGGCATTTCGAAATTGCGCGGCATGTTCGCCTATGCCATTTGGGATAGCCGCCGCCGGAAATTGATGCTCGCGCGGGACCGTTTCGGCAAGAAGCCGCTGTATTACGCAAATACTCGCGAAGGTTTTTACTTCGGCAGCGAGCTGAAGTGTCTGCGTGCGGCAGGCGTACCGATGACAATGGACGCCGAGGCGATCCGCATTTATCTGCAGTTCGGCTATATTCCGGATCCCTGGAGCGCGTTTGCGGGTATCAAAAAGCTGCCGCCCGGTCATTGGCTGACGCTCGATTCCGAAGGCGGGATCGAGATTGGCCGCTACTGGCAGACGCCCCCACCCTTTGAAGGCGAGCCGCTCAAATCGGAAGAAGACATTTGCGCGGAGATCCGTCAGGTCTTCGATGACTCGGTTCGAATGCGCATGATCGCCGACGTGCCTCTCGGGGCATTTCTGAGCGGGGGGATCGATTCGAGCCTGGTGGTCGCGTCGATGGCGATGCAGTCGCGTCTCCCTGTCCGCACATTCGCGATGGGTTTCGAAGAGCAGGAGTTCAATGAGCTGCCCTATTCGCGGATGGTCGCGCAGAAGTACGGGACCGAGCATCACGAGGAGATTGTCCGGCCCGATGCGGTGGATCTGGTGCCCAGGCTCATCCACTTTTTCGACGAGCCGTTCTCCGATGCTTCCGCCATCCCGACTTACCTGGTTTCAAAGTTCGCCGCCGGGCACGTCAAGGTAGTCCTCAGTGGCGATGGCGGCGATGAATTCTTCGGCGGCTACTCCTCATTTTTTGAAGCCGATGCTTCACGGCGTTACGATGCAATCCCTCAATGGGCTCGCGCCGGGATTTCGAGCGTGGCGGAATCGCTGCCGTACTCCGCGCGCGGTAAGAATTTTCTGCATACCATCAGCCGCTCCACACCGCTCGAGCGTTATTTTGAGTCGATCAGCTTCAGCTTCTATTCCCTGCGCCGGCGGACGTTGAATCCAGAGTGGATGCTGCCCACGGGCGCCGAGGGCATCCGCGCGGTTTTCGGAGACGCCATTCTGCCGGAACGCTACGATGCTGTCTCGCAGGCCATGCATTTTGAGGCGACGGCGAAGCTGGCGGGAGATATTCTTGTCAAAGTGGACCGGATGTCAATGGCCAACTCGATCGAAGTGCGTTGTCCGATGCTCGACCACGTTCTTGCGGAAACGGCCAATCGGATTCCGAACGCGATGAAGCTGAGGAACGGTAAAGGAAAGCTGATCCTGCTGAAAGCGCTGGGCGATCGTCTCCCGCCCGAGTTACTCACGCGCCCCAAGGCCGGTTTCGGCATTCCGCTCGGCAACTGGTTTCGCGGGCCGCTACGCTCGATGTTGTGGGACAGCCTGACCTCGAAGAGTTTCCTCGATCGCGGCTTCACGACATCGAAACGAATCGGCGATGTCCTGAGGGAACACGACAGTGGACGCCGCGATAATTCCTTTTTCCTGTGGGTGCTTTTGATTCTCCAGTTGTGGCTCGCGGATCGCGAATCCTGTCCCGCTGAATCCCACGCTTCGCTGGTGGCGCCAGCCCTGTGACACCCGCAAGCACCGCGGCTTCCGAGCCGAAAACCCACCGCGCGCAAGGTTACCTGACGAATGTCCTCTGGACGTGGCTTGGAGTCGCCGCAGGTATCGTATCGGCAATCCTGCTGCAACCTTACACGATCAGAAAGCTTGGCGATGTGGACGTCAGCATCTGGATGCTGGTGCTCTCGGTTGTGGAGTACTACTGGCTGATCGACCTTGGATTCCGTTCCGCCACCATCAAAATGTCGGCGCAGTTTCGGGCCGCCGAGCAGCCGGAAGAACTCAACGAATTGATGAGCACTTCTCTGACGTACTCGGCGATCATGGCGGCCGCGGTGATCCTGCTGACGATCGCGGTGGCTCCGTTTGCCGAGCGGATCTGGCGGATTCACCGGCCCGTTTTTCACGATCTTATTCTGATCGCCGGGATCAATTTTGCGCTCGGAATGGTGTTCGCGATTTTCGGGGCATGTGTCGAGGGATTTCAGCGCTTCGACCTTCTGGGCCGAATCTGGATCA
>DASZVV010000365.1:0-8380 GCA_035546955.1 Bryobacteraceae bacterium | reverse complement strand
CGGGACGCTGTCGTGCTGTGCGATCTCGAAGAGATGAGTTACGAGCAATCAGCGCGGGTGATGGGATGTCCGGTGGGCACGGTGCGTTCACGTCTGCACCGGGCGCGAAGCCTGCTCGCGGCGAAGCTCAGGCGGGCGCAGGCGGCGGCAACGGAAGTAGCGGTGCGGTAAGAGGAAAACCATGAATTGCGAATTGGCGCGTCTGGAACTGGTGGAATCCGCGCGGCGCGGCGGCGAAATGCCGGCCGGTCTGAACGAGCATGTAGCGTCCTGCGAGGGTTGCCGGAACAGTTGGGAAGCGGAGCGCGATCTCAGCAGCCATCTTGCTGCTTTGCGGACAATCGGCGTTCCCGAAGGCCACGAGTGGGGTAAAGCGGTTCTGATGCGCGAATTCGACAAGCACCGGCGGCATGTGCGGCAGGTGCGGTGGATGTGGGCGATGTCCACGGCGGCACTTCTCACGATCAGTGTGTTTACGATGCGGGACATCCGGGTGCGGCATATCGAGACGGCCTCGCCGGCGGCGGCAACGGCCGCTCGGACCTTCGCGCCGCGCGATTATCCGCAGGAGAGTTTTGCTCCGGCCGAAGAAGCCGGTGAGAAAGGATTTATCAAACTTCCTTTCGCGCTGCCTCCTGTACCCGGCGAGACATTTGGAATTGTGCGGACGCAGCTCGATCCGGCGCAACTGGTGAGGATGGGTGTTCGCGTAGACCCAGACTGGAACGGGACGGTGGAGGCCGATGTTCTGGTGGGTCAGGACGGTTTGGCGGAGGCGGTGCGTCTCTCGAATGACGGAGAGACAGCGAATGGATCGGGGCAGGGTTATTGAGTTTCAGAGGATTGAGGAGAGTCTATGAAGAGGCAACTGACGATTGTGTGCTTGTGCGCGGCCGCGGCCTTTGCGCAGGGTCGCGGTCCCGGAGGACCCGGAGGACCGGGAGGGCCAGGCGGGTTTGGCGGCCCGGGCGGCGGATTCGGGCGTGGAATGGAGATGGGCGGGCGCGTGGTGACGGGCGCGCCGTATTCCGGCGTGGAAACCCTGACGACGCAGGAAAAGTTCGCAGACGGTAACTCCGTCAACACGTCGCGCAGCACGGAGCGAGCGCGTGACAGCCAGGGCCGCACGTATTCGAGCGAAACCATTACTCCGGCGGCTTCGGCGGGCAAGGCGCCTTACACAAGAATCACGATTATCGACCCGGTGGCGGGGGTGCGGTATGAACTCGATTCCGCAACGATGATCGCGTATGAGAGCCGGGTTCCGAAATTCCAGTCCGGCCATACTTCGACCACTACGCCCGCGGCGCCCACGGCCAGCACCCGGACGCTGCCGAATGGGGCAACCGAAACGGTGACGCCGCTCGGCACTCAGACCGTCAACGGCGTGCAGGCGACCGGTACGCAGATCACCGAGGTGATTCCGGCGGGCGCGATCGGAAACGCACAGCCGATTACGAGCACGCGCACCACCTGGATTTCGAACGACCTCCATATTCCGGTGCAGATCAAGAGCAGCGATCCGCGCGTTGGCACGACGGATATGGAACTGGCGAACATCTCGACGGGCGAGCCCAGCGCAACACTGTTCACGGTTCCTTCGACATACACGATCCAGAAAGGCGGACCGGGAATGGGCCGCGGGCCAGGTGGACCGCGTGGCGCTTCAGGCCATCCCAATGGACGGATGGGCGGACCGGGACCGTTCGGCCGTCGCGGCGGACCGCCGCCGCAGTGACGGAAGGCCGTTTTCCATAAAAAAAGGGGAGCCCGAAGGCTCCCCTTTTCTATTGCCGGAAGGCGGGTTATTTGGGATGCGCGCCGAGCCGCAGGTAAGGCTTGAGCACTTTCAGACCGCCGGGGAATTTCTCCTTTGCGACATCTTCCGGCATGGTGGCGGGAACGACCACGTCGTCGCCGGGTTTCCAGTTAGCGGGCGTCGAGATCTGATGTTTCGCGCTGAGTTGCAGTGCATCCAGCACTCGCAGCACTTCGTCGAAATTGCGGCCGATGTTCATCGGATAGACCAGCATGAGCTTGATCTTCTTATCCGGACCGATGACGAAGACGTTGCGCACCGTGGCGTTGTTAGCGGGCGTGCGGCCTTCCGATGTTGCGCCGGCATCGGCGGGCAGCATTCCATAGAGCTTCGCGATCTTCAGCTCGGGATCGCCGATCATCGGGTATGTGACGGCGTGGCCCTGAGTTTCCTGGATATCGGCGGCCCAGCGGCCGTGGCTATCCACCGGGTCCACACTCAGGCCGATAATCTTCGTATTACGTTTTGCGAATTCGGCGTCCAACCCGGCCATGTAGCCGAGTTCGGTGGTGCACACAGGAGTGAAATCCTTAGGGTGAGAAAACAGAACGGCCCATCCGTTGCCGATCCATTCGTGGAAGTTGATGGGGCCCTGTGTGGTTTCGGCAGTAAAATTGGGGGCTTCGTCGTTAATTCTGAGGGACACTCGATGATTCTCCTTCGCGCCGCCGCGGCGGCCATGGGGATGGGGTGAACTTTTACGCTAACACAAACAGAAAGGGCGCCGATTCTGAGACCGGCGCCCCTCGATGCAGTTTCCGATGGTGCAGACCCTCAGCCACGCACGACGAAACGCCGCCGGGCGAAGAAGACAGCGGCCGCGCCGGCCAGCATCAGGAACCAGGTACCCGGCTCCGGCGCCGCGAAGTCGTCAAAGCCGTAGCTGACGCCGCCGTAGGTGGTGATTGTGTTATCCGCCGTATCGATCGACGCCAGCAGCGCAATGCCGCGGAATGAGCCGTTTGGCCACGGCCCAATTGGGGTATCGAAGAACTGGTGGTTTGCATATTGAAACGGATAAATCGGATCGCAATACACCGTGCCGCCGGGGGCGGGGCTAAACGTGGCCGGGGAGCCAGCCGGAATAGCGTTGCAACCGGTCACGCCGTTGAACGTCGCATCGTCCGGCAGATTGTAGTTGTTGGCGGTGTTGAAATCGGCGTTGTTGCCAACCAGGTAGTTAATTTCGAGGCCCTGGATCCAGACGAGGGAACTCGCAAGATCCGCGCTGATGGAATTGAGACCGCCTACCGAGACACTAATGCTGTGGCCATTCGCGTTGAGTCCGATTCCCCCAGCCGAATCGTAGGATCCTGTACTGAAATTCGTGACAGTGAGGGTGATGCCGGCCAGGGCGTTTGTCTGGTCCTGCACCACGGTCCATCCCGAACCGCTGAAGGCACTCAGGAGCCCTTCTCCGCTCAGACCCTGGCCGCCACCGAAGGTACCAGGATTCATGAAGTCATCACTGGCGGTGGCTACGCTATCGGAGATAAATCCGGTGGTCTCACAGCCGTAATAGGTGAGGCCCGTGTAGGGACTGCTGCAGGATGCTATCGACGAGCTGGAGGTATCACTGACACCGTTTGCGAAATTCAGCGTGATCGCACCTGCCTGCGAGGCCCCAATCAGCCCCAGAATCATCGCGATAGACGCGAAGGAAAACTTCTTCTTCATGCTGCATCCCTCCGAAGACGTTGCAAACGATGGAAGTTACTGGGTTAGAGTCTATGACGGACGACCGGTGGGATCAAGTGAATAAAACGCAACGAGTACCACGAGTACCCTCAGGAAACGATGTCGAAATCAATGGTTGCCGGGGCGGTGCGGCCGTTCCAGGCGACATCGCCCGAGGGCGAGGTGGTGGCGCGAAGGGTGTATTCGGCGGCCAGGTGGTAGTTGCCGGGTCCGGGCTTCGGCACCATTAGCGCCAGCGAACGGGACAGATCCAGTTCCTGGTCCAGAGTTTCGCCGGAGGCAAGCTGACTCCAGACGGGCCGGACAGCCGAGGAAGGGAAAGAGGTGGGGGCGGGCCGGGCGGCTCCGCCGCCGACACTGACCTGGAGCGACAGACCCGAATACTCGCGGCCGCCGCCGGATTCTTCATACGCGACGACGGCCAGCGGACGCGGCGAGGCATTTTCGAGCGTCCACGTGAGCAGGATAGGCTCTCCGGCCCGGTATTGCTTTTTCGGAAGACGGAGACTGAGCCGCATCTCGGCATCCGCGCCCCGCAGAGCACTGCGCGCCGCGACGGCCGCAACGCACGCGATCAAAGAACGCCGGGTCACGTTGAACAGTGTAACGCCTCGCGGTCAGCGCTGATTGGCTTTTAGAATCTTCTTGCGGAGCCGGATGGATTTGGGCGTGACTTCCACCAGTTCGTCTTCGCGCACGAATTCGATCGCCTGTTCGAGGCTCATAATGCGCGGCGGGATGAGGCGAATGGCTTCATCCGCCGAAGACGCGCGCATGTTCGTGAGCTTCTTTTCCTTGACAATGTTGACGTTCAGATCGGCCGTCTTGGCGTTTTCGCCGATGATCATGCCTTCATAAACCATCACGCCCGGAGTCACGAAAATCTCGCCGCGCTCCTGCAGGCTGAAGATGGCGTTGCCGGTGACTTTGCCATCGCGGTCGGCGACCATGGACCCGGTGGGCCGGGTCGGGATATCGCCCTGCCATTCAATATAGCCATCGAACAGCGAGTTCAGGATGGCAGTGCCGCGCGTTTCGGTCAGGATTTCGCCGCGCAGGCCGATGAGGCCGCGCGATGGAATGCGGAATTCGAGGCGAACGCGACCGGAGCCGTTGTTGATCATTTTGCCCATCTTGCCCTTGCGGCTGCCGAGCTTTTCGATGACGACACCGATGTACTGCTCGGGGCAATCGATCACGAGGTGTTCGAGCGGCTCCACGGTTTGGCCATCGATCTCGCGCGTGAGGATCTCGGGCTTCCCAACCGCCAGCTCGAAGCCTTCGCGCCGCATCATTTCGATCAGGATGGCGAGCTGCAGCTCGCCGCGGCCGAGGACGCGGAACGTATCGGGAGAATCGGACTCCACGCGAATGGAAACGTTCGTCAGCAGCTCTTTATCCAGGCGGTCGCGGATGTTCCGTGAAGTAACGAACTGGCCTTCCTTGCCGGCGAAGGGCGAGGTGTTGACCATGAACGTCATGCCGATGGTGGGCTCGTCGATCTGGATCGGGGGCAGCGGTTTCGGATCGACGGCGCTCGTAATGGTTTCGCCGATCGTGATGCCCTCCACGCCGGCAACGGCGACCAGATCGCCAGGCAGCGCGATGGTTTCATCGACCCGTTTGAGGCCTTCGAACGAATAGAGCTTCGTGATCTTCGTTTTCTGAATGGAACCGTCGAGTTTGCAGATGGCGACTTCATCGCCATACCGCAGTGTTCCTTCGAAGACGCGGCCGATGGCCAGGCGGCCCAGGTAATCGCTGTAATCGAGGTTCGCAACCTGCGCGCGGAGAATTGCCGCGTCATCGCCAGCGGGCGGCGGGATGTGCTGCAGAATCGTATCAAAGAGCGGCCGAAGATCTTCGGAAGGATCGTCGAGACTGGTCTTCGCGAGGCCAGCTTTGGCATTGGCGTAGAGGACCGGAAAATCGAGTTGTTCTTCCTGCGCGTCGAGATCGATGAACAGATCGTAGACTTCGTTGAGAACTTCGCCGGCGCGCGCGTCCGGGCGGTCGATCTTGTTGATGACGACGATCGGCTTGAGACGCGCTTCGAGCGCTTTCATCAGAACGTAACGCGTCTGCGGGAGCGGGCCCTCGCTCGCATCCACGAGGAGCATGACGCCATCGACGATGCGCAGCGCGCGCTCGACCTCGCCGCCGAAATCGCTGTGGCCGGGCGTATCGACGATATTGATCTTCGTTCCGTGAAACCGGACGCCCGTAATCTTCGAAAGGATGGTGATGCCGCGCTCGCGCTCGAGGTCATTGGAATCCATCACGCGTTCGGCGACGGCCTCATTGGCGCGGAAGATGCCGCTCTGTTTCAGCATGGCGTCAACCAGCGTGGTCTTGCCGTGGTCTACGTGGGCGATGATGGCGATATTACGGGTGTTCTGACTCATTCGTCTTTCACTTATTTTGGTTGAATTACTCTTCGTGCGCCGTTTCGGCGGGTTGGAGCCGGGCGGCGAACCGCGCGGGATAGATGCCGGCCGCGACGGTGAATATCCATAAAAGGAGCAGCGCGGCTGCCAGAAGGCCGAGCGGCGGATGAAACTGAATCGTCCATCCGAAGCTCTGCCGGTTAATTACATAAATCAGGTCGAGCGAAAGCGCGATACCGAGCACCAGGCCCAATCCGGCCGCAAGCAAACCGATCAAACCGGCTTCCGTCAGAACCATGCGGCGAATCTGCCCATCGTCGGCTCCGAGGCACCGGATCAGACCGATCTCGCGGCGGCGATCCAATACCAATGCTAGCAGCGAGTTCGCCGTACCCAGCATGGCGACGATAAGGGCGATACCTTCCAGTGCCCAGGTGACGGCGAAAGTACGGTCGAAGACGGCGAGAGCGCTGTCCCGAAGGGCTTCATTCGGGGCGAGGGAGACGTCGTAGTCGGCGAGCCGCGATTCGAGGCCGTAACGTACGGTGGTGGGGTTGGAGCCGCGCTTCACGTAGATGGCCATATCGGTAGCGGGCTGATTGGGAAGATACCGGCGCATCGTGCTCCAGTCCGCAACAACGAGACCGCGATGGCTGGAGTAATCGTAGTAAATGCCGGCGACGGTGAGCGGAACCTGGTTCGGGCCGAGAGCGATGTGGAGGACGTCGCCCACCTTTACGTGATGCTTGTTCGCAAAGGGTTCGGTGACAATCACGCGATTCCGGTTCGGGAGGCTGCGCAGGATCTCATCGGCATCGCCGCTCAGGAACTTGGGAGGGCCGTGACGCCGCATGATATCGATGTTGCTGGCTCCGAAGGTGGACTGCTGGCCCTCGTAATGGAAATTGAAACCATGGAATGCGTCCACTTCATCTACGCCGGGCGCGGCGGCCACAATCCCGTAGACCTGAGGCGGGATGGGGGCGAAAAGACCAGCGGTCACTTGCCCGGCCGCGCGGAGATAGATATCAGCCTGAAGACGGTTTTCGAGCCAGATCTGGACGGTGCGCCGAAAGCTCGTCACCATGATGCCGACGCTGATGGTCATGGCGATGGCGGTGGCGAGCGCGGTGACAACTACCGACGTCCGCGCGAGGGAGGCGACGAGACTGCGGCCGGCAATCATTCCCGCCGCGCCCGGAATGCGGCGGAGCGCGCCGCGCAGCAAATCGATCGCGGCCGAAATAAATGCCGGTGAGATCAGGGCGGCAGCCGCGACAGCGCAGAGCGCTGCCGCGTATCCGGTAAGCGGACGTCCGGCGATGGGACCGAACTGTCCGAGTACGATCGCGGCCACGCAGACAACTCCGGCCCATGCCAAATCGCGGCCCGCACGGACGCGCGTCTCGTGCTGTCTGGCGTCCCGGCGCATGGCTTCGGCCGGCGCGACGCCGGCGGCTTCGTGCGCGGGGATCAGTGCGGAGACCACGGCCACCGCGGTTCCCGCGCCGAACGCCACAAGGGCCGGGAGCCATGCGAACGCCACCTTGCCGGGCGAACTGGTGAGAAAGATCGAGTTTACGGTTCTCGAAATCGAATCGACCATGGCGCTTGCCATCAGGCGCCCCAGCCCAATCCCCGCAACCGATCCGATGATGCCGAGCAGCGCGGCTTCGCCGAGGAAGATCGCGAGAACACCACGCCTGCCAACGCCCAGCCCGCGCAGGATTCCGATCTCGACACGCCGGCGGACGACGCTGACGGCAATCGTGTTGTAAATCAGAAACGCGCCGACGAGCAGCGAGATATAGCTCAGGACGCCCAGGTTGGTACGGAATGCGCGCAGCATGCGCTGGGAGTCTTCGGCGCGGGCGCCGGGCGTCGAGATGTCATAGCCGAATGGGATCGCGCGCTGCATCGCGTGTTCCACCGTGTCCGCACTTTCATGCGGTCCGACGATGACTTCCACGTGATCAATGCGGCCATACGATTCCAGCAACTGCTGAGCCGGCGCGATATCGACCGCAATCCATTCGTTCTTCTCGTCGGGATCCACTGAACGAATGCGGAATTCGGCGGTGCGCGCGCCGGCGTGGAGGTGGATCCGATCACCGGGTTTCCAGTTAAACCGCGTGGCAATATCGCGGGAGACTACGGCCGCGGTGGGATCGAGGATGGCTTCGATTCCGAACATCGTCACCGGGAGATGGCCGCCCGTGGTGACGCGCTGTTCGATGGTGGCGGCGAAGTTCGCGTTGACCGGCAGGGCGGTCAGCTTCGCCATGACCCGCTCGTCAATGCCGCCGTTGGCCGTAATTTCGAAATCCACGGGGCCGAGCAGCGAGGTCACGGAAGATTGAAACGATCCGACGGCGGCGTCGCCCGCCAGATCGATCGCGACGACGACTGCCACGCCGAGTGCAATGGCCAGCATCGTCAGGCCTGTCCGCATCGGGTCAGCCCGCAGGGGACGAAA
>DASZVV010000364.1:0-8375 GCA_035546955.1 Bryobacteraceae bacterium | reverse complement strand
TGGAAACCAACCAGGGAGGTTCCAAAACAATGCCAAACGTAGAAATCCAGAAAGTGAAGGACGGCCAAAGGGCTGTTCTTCCGTTCTTTCAGGAATTTGAAAAACGATTCAATGAGATCCAGAATCGGGCGTTCGAGCTCTTCGAAAATGGCGGACGCAGGTTCGGGAGTGATATGGATAACTGGCTGAAAGCCGAGCGCGAAGTGTTTGGTTCGCCGGCCGCCGAACTGGCCGACAAGGGCGATGCCTATGAATTGCAGATGGCGCTCCCGGGCTTCGACCCGAAAGAAGTGGAAGTAACGGCGACTCCGGACGAGCTCATCGTCCATGCCACCAGCAGCCAGGAAAAGAAGTCCGAAAAGAAAGACGTGCTCTGGAGTGAATTCACCTCGAGCGACCTTTACCGAAGGATTCCGGCTCCCACCCCGCTGAATACCGAGGGTGCGACCGCAACGCTCGAAAAAGGCGTTCTGCGCATCACGGCGCCGAAGGCTGCGGAGGCGAAACCGAAGGCGGTGGCAATCAAAGCTGCGTGAAAACCGGGTCCAGCCCAAGAGGGGATTAAACAGGGGCTCGCCGGTCAATCCGGCGAGCCTTTTTTTTGCGAAGGCAAGGAAAGTTTTTTTTCAGGTGTGACGGCCTGCGGCAAGAGTGCGTGACAACTCCCCATCGTATCCGTAGATATCGTCGAAGAATCGCATGACGCCGTCTTCGCCGGCGATCGCGGTGCCGTATACAATCAGGACCGGTATCGGCCGGGCGAGCCTTACCTGCAACGTGGCGGGATTTTCGAGGGCGGCACGGATGCGATCCGTCGTCCAGCCAGTCGTACCACTAAGAACCCATTCGGCCAGCCCTTCGGGATCCTCGACGCGAATGCACCCATGGCTGAAATCGCGGCGCGTCTCGGCAAATAATTCCGAGGCCGGAGTGCCATGCATGTAGACGTCAAAGGGGTTTGGGAATACGAATTTGACGGCGCCGAGGGCGTTGTCAACGCCGGGCCTCTGACGAATCCGCGTGCCGCCTCCGGGCGTGGGGACGATCACGTAATGATTGCGGGCCAGGTAGCCTGCATCTTCGCGAGCTTTCGGCTGAAGCTCTTTGAGCGCGATGTCTTGAGGGACATCCCACCACGGGTGAAAGATAACCGCGTTCATTTGCGCGGCGAAGACTGGTGTTTTGTGGCCGTATGCCTTGCCAACAATCACCTTCATATGGAGCACAGGACGATTGGCGATATCGAAGACCGCCAGTTCGAAGCGTGGGATGTTCACGATCAGCGGCGGATGATCGAATCGCCGCGGGAGCCAGCGCCAGCGCTCGAGCGTGAGTTCAATCTGCTTCACGCGCTGGGCGAGCGGAATGTTCAGGGCGCGGAAGGTCGCAGGTCCCACGATGCCATCAGGCTTCAGACCGTGGCGCTCCTGAAAACGCGCTACAGCGGTAACGAGAGCGCCAGTATAATCACCGGGAACCGCACCTGTTTGCGGGGCGTCGCCCAGCCGCTGAAGAAATCCGTACAGACGCTGAGCTCCTGGATAGGGATCGCCGGCTTTGAGCGGACGTTTCGGTTCGGGGAAAGGAGGCGGCTGACCGGTAGCGAGGAGACTTCTGTATTGGGCGAGCGCCGCTTTTGTGGTGCGCCACGCGGGGAAGGGCGGGTCGAGAGTCTGCAGCGCGGTTGGAATTGCGTTCGGAGTTTCGGGAGCAAGCTGCAGATTGTCGTGAATCCACGCGGCCAGTTTGCCACTACCGCGAACATCGGAAGAAAAATGATAGATGCCGGGATTCGCGCGGCCGGAGTCAAGATCAGAGACCAGACGGATAGCGGAAATCGTCAGCGCGAGATCAAAGCGGGAAAGCCTGGCACCATCGGCTGCGCCGCTGCGAATTGCGCTCAGACGCGCGGCCCAGCGGCTGCCATCGTAATCTTCGGGATCGAGCCCCTCTGCCGCGGCGGAGTCAATGGACGAAATCAGGGAAAGTGCCTGGAATGTCGGACGGTTGCCGCGTACCCAGGCGAAATCGAATCCGTTGGCCTCATAGAATTCCCGGACCGACGCGCGATCGCGGACGAACGCGGGCCAGCGGAGATCCTCGAGTCTCCCGGCTTCAATGAGGCCGCGCAGCCAGGATACAGCGGGATTCACATCCGGCTGCCGGATACCGGCCTGCAGCAGGGCGATCGTGATCAGGAAGCCGCCTGTGATTGCGGTGCGCACCGGTAGCATGCCTTGGAACATGCACGCGAAAATCCCCGCCCGGCTCTCGCGGAGTTATGCCATGCCGCCGCCAGCTGCGCAGAATCACGCAGCTACTGGGGAAAAGGGCAGTGATTCCACGCATTCCCGGCACGGGAGGCCCGCCTGAAGGCGCGAGGCGGCACACTGAGTTGGCCCGCGCATTGCCGGGCTTTTCCGTATGCGTTACCACAGAACCGATGATTTTTCGCAGACCAGGATCGCGTACTTCTCGATGGAAATCGCGCTGCAATCGGAAATCCCGACATACAGTGGCGGCCTGGGGGTGCTTGCGGGCGACATGCTGCGTTCCGCGGCGGATCTCGAGATCCCGATGACCGGAATCTCGCTCGTCCACCACCTCGGCTATTTCCGCCAGCACCTCGACGCGAAAGGAAATCAGACGGGCGAGGCCGAGCGCTGGAATCCTGCCGACTTTGCGGAACCCACCAATGTGCGGGTATCGGTTCGTCTGGAAGGCCGCATAGTCGCAATCACCGCGTGGCGGTACCGCCTGCAGGGAATTTCGGGCGGATCCGTTCCGGTATATCTGCTGGATACCGATCTGCCTGAGAACACGGACTACGACAGGACGCTGACAAATGAACTCTATGGCGGCGATCAGCGCTATCGCCTCATGCAGGAAGCCGTGCTTGGACTTGGCGGCGCCGAGTTGCTGGATGAGCTCGGCTACACCAATATCTCCAGCTATCACATGAATGAGGGACATGCCGCGCTTCTGGCGATCGGGCTGCTCGAACGGATCGCCGGCGGTGGGCGCGCCGAGGAGAGGGAAATCGAAGCGGTTCGTCATCGCTGTGTGTTCACGACCCACACTCCGGTGCCGGCCGGTCACGATCAGTTTCCACGTTCGTTCGCCCATTCGATTCTGGGAGCCGGACCGGCGGAGCTTCTCGATACAGCACAGTGCTTTCAGGGCGATCTGCTGAACATGACATTTCTCGCGCTGCGCTTCTCCCGATTCATCAATGGCGTTGCGATGCGGCACGGCGAAATCTCGGCAAGTATGTTCCCGCAATACCCGGTTCGTGCGATCACGAATGGCGTTCACGCGGGCTCGTGGACATCTGCACCCTTCCGCGCACTCTTCGACCGGTTTCTTCCCGGATGGCGCTACGACAACCTGTGCCTGCGCTACGCGATCCGGATTCCTCTCCCCGAAATTGAAGCGGCGCATCGCTCAGCAAAACAGCAAATGCTCGGGGAAATCCGGAAACGCTATGACGTCGCGCTTGACGAGAACGTATTCACGATCGGCTTTGCGCGCCGCGCCGCCGCGTACAAGCGAGCCGATCTGCTCTTCTCCGATATCGAACGTCTGCGCCGGATCGCACACAGCGCGGGGCCGATGCAGGTTCTTTATGCAGGCAAGGCGCATCCACAGGACGAGGGCGGAAAGGACATGATCCGCCGCGTTTTCGCGGCGGCGGGCGCGCTTGCGGGATCGGAGATCCGCATTGTTTATCTGAACAACTACGAGATCGAGCTGGCGAGTTTTCTGACAAGCGGCGTCGATCTCTGGCTGAATACCCCGCTGCGGCCACATGAGGCATCCGGAACGAGCGGCATGAAGGCCGCCCTCAACGGAATTCCGAGCCTGAGCGTGCTGGACGGATGGTGGGTGGAGGGGTGCCACGAAGGGCTGACCGGCTGGGCGATCGGCGAGCGCGAAGCCGCGCCGGATGACGCGCGGGAAAGCGCCTCCCTTTATGACAAGCTCGAAAATGTGATCCTGCCGATGTACCGGCGCGGCGGAACGGCGTATGCGGAGATCATGCGTTCCGTCATTTCGGTGAATGCTTCGTTCTTCAATACAAACCGTATGCTCGGGCAGTATCTGGGTGACGCATATTTTCCGCGCGAAGAGGAATCGAGCCTTAAGCCCTGTTCGAATACACAGGCGACTGCCTGAGAAGTCTTTCATCGTCCGTGCCCGCACTCAGGCGCGGAGGATCTTGCGGGCGGTGCTGATCTGGACGAGGCGGGAGCAGATCGCGCGGGCGGAGCTGTGTTGCGCGGCACCCCGGGCGACTGACCTCAATTTTCAAATTCGTGCTGACGCGATTGGCCGGGCGAACGGGATCTGCGTTGCTGGTCGAGAGCGGGGTTTCCAGGGATCTTCTGCCACTGCCCGGATTTGTCCTGCTGATACCACCCGTCGGTCCTGTGCCTGCCGGCATATCCGGGCTCGTCGCGCCCGGCAGAGTCTTTCCGCGCGTGTGGGCGGGTCATTTTTCAGAGGGAGCGATTCGATTTGCGTATCCGACTGTGTAATTGCGAGATCCGCCAGAAGACGATCGGGCGATACCGGCTGAGGCCAGTTCGTCACACTGGCACGAATCGCTTTCAGCAGGATTGGCTGCAGAGAAAGCGCGGATGGGAAGGTTGCGTCATTAATGGAAATATCTTCAAACGAAACCAGCCGCCTCTCGCGGTCTACTTCCGTCCGGGCCCCCATCGAAACCGTCCCGAAAATCTGTCTCGGATCCTGCACACGCGTGACGATCACAGCTGGGCCCAACGCGCGTTGGTTCTACAAGTAAATCGCGAGCGGACCCGTCGACGCCTCTCCGAAAACCGAGCCAAACCACGCAGGCCGGGCGGTATGCCTCGTCAGCGAACGATATTGGGGTAGAGCTTCGCGGCAATGCCCATCAGGAAAGTGAGCACCAGCAACTGCACGATGAAATCAAAGGCGAGGCCAAATTCGAGATGCCCCTGCCGGATCATGAGATATCGCAATGCGTCCACCTGGTACGTCAGAGGATTGATTGAGGATAGGGAGCGCAACCATGCGGGCATCATAGCGAGCGGATAGATTGCGTTGCTCGCAAAGAAGAGCGGCATGGTCAGCACTTGCCCGATTCCCATGAACCGCTCTCTCGATTTGACGATGCATGCGGCGATCAGCGAAAACGTCGAGAATGTGGCGGCGCCGAGCGCGACAACCGCGATCACCCCGGCAATCGCCTGCGGTTCCGGGCGCACCTGCACGCCGAGGAGCAGCGCCAGAAAATAGACGACCAGCGCCTGGCATAGTCCGCGAAGGGCCGACGACACAGCCCTGCCCAGGACGAGCGCTATGCGGGGCGCCGGACTCACGAGAAACTTATTCACCACGCCAAGATCGCGTTCCCAGATGAGCGAGATGCCGTAGAAGATCGCGCCGAACAGTACGCTTTGCGCGAGAATTCCCGGAGCCATGAAATCGAGATATCGCAAACCGCCGGTGGGGATCGCTCTTGTTCGCGCAAATACCTGACCGAAAACGACCAGCCACAGGACCGGCTGCACCATGCGGGTGAGGAGTTCAACCGGATCATGAATCAGCTTTCGAATGTCCGATTCGGCAACAGCAATCGTCTGCCCGATGAAAATGGACGGTTGCGCGTTATTCGAGACGCCGGGCGGTGAGCCGAGTCTGAGCAACATCGCGCAATCTCCCTCCTTCTGTTATGGAGGCGCCGGCGTAGTGGATGAAAACGTCGTCCAGGTCCGCCTGCGGTCCGAGCGCACTCTTCAAATCCGGCGGCGCGCCGGTTGTGAGCAATCGACCCTGATGCATGAATGCGATTCGCCCGCAAAGCCGATCCGCTTCTTCCATATCGTGCGTCGTCATCAGAACGGAAGTTCCAAATTCCCGGCACAGCCCGGAAATACGCTCCCAGACAGCGTGCTTTGCAGCGGGATCGAGTCCCACGGTCGGTTCGTCCAGAAAAAGAACCCGTGGCCGATGGAGCATCGATTGAGCGATCTCCAGCCGGCGGATCATCCCCCCGGAATAGTGCTTCACCAGCCTGTGGGACGCATCTTCGAGCTGCATGAATTCGATTGCCTGCTGTATTCGCGTCACACGGTCGTCTCGTGAGATGCCGTAAAGTCTTGCGGAGATCAGGAGATTCTCATAACCCGTGAGTTCACCGTCGGCTGACAGCATCTGGGACACGTAGCCAATATGCCGCCGGACGTCCGTTGGGTGCTCTACGATGTCAAAACCAGCCACCATCGCCGTGCCACGCGAGGGCGGCAGCAGCGTCGTCAGCATCTTGATGAGAGTACTCTTGCCTGCGCCGTTTGGTCCGAGAAGGCCGAAGATCACCCCACAGGGAACTGAGAGGTCCAGATCGGCAACCGCGGTGAGATCACCAAAGCGGCGCGTGAGGCCCATGGTCTCGATGATTGGGCTATCGGCGGCCATTAAAGGGACTTTCGCATTCACCTGGGCTTCTTCGGATTTGCAGCCGGAGTGCCTGCAACCCAGACCCTGCTGGGGGCCGTTATATCCATGTCGCCATATCTGCTGGTAATAGTGACGTCCACGAGTTCGCCTTCCGTCCGGTTCGGTTTCGCAAGGAACTCCAGTGAGTACTGATTCGCGAGATGGTCAGCAATGTCGCCGAGGAATGGGGCTAATGATGGTAAGGGCCCGAAACCGGCGAAATAAGCCTCGCCGCCACTCTCGTAGGTAATATGGGCGAGTTGCACCTGCCCTGCATAGATCTTCGAGTAGTCCGTCGTGGTGTAGTCCGCGCCCGGGTGATAAATCGCGAATACGGTGACACCGGCGCGCTGTGCGGCGCCGATCGCAGTTTCGGCTGATTCATCCGGCCACGCTTCCTGCGCCGCTGGATCGATGCCATTGGTAATGATCAGAACCGCGTGACGGGATCCGTCCGGAGGAAAGCTGCGGATGAGTTCCGTCAGCGCCGGAAATGGGTTCGACGGTGTGCCACCCGTGGGCGCCTTGAGTGCTCCGAGCGTGCGTCCGCGATCGCTGCCCGCGGCTTCAGTAATGTCGAGCTTTCCGTCGCGGATGTACGCCACTCCGATCGTGGTGGCCGCCGGCTGCGAGCTGACGAAATTCCGCAGCTCCGCGAATTTGTCACCGGGCTCGCAGTTGCAGAAATTATCGACCAGAAGAAACAGTTCGAGTGCGGCGTGGTCGCCGCGAAGCGGAGTCAGGCTTGAGATCGGCACGGGCTCGGATTCCCGCATAACCGTGAGGTCAGCGGGTACCAGAATCCGCGGCACGCCGTAAAGATGAGCCGCGGTCACAGTGACGTGCACCGGCGTTCCCGCTGCGAGGGTACTCTGAGCCCACAGAGATACAGGCGCGAAGGCGAATGTCAGACATATTGCAAGAATGCGCATTTGGTACTCCTGGGTTTGAACTTATTCGGTTTTCCTGCCGCTGCCGGCAGGTGCATAGACTCTGGCTGCTGCCACAATTTCCGCATTGGGGACTTCGGTCGTAAACCTGACATGCCGAAATCCCGCTTTCTTCTGCGCCTTCATCAAAACCGTGGCGACGTACTGGTTTGAGAGGTGGCCGCTGATCTCATTGAGATAGGGCGCGAAGACGATTGGGGTATCGAGCCCGAGCATGTAAGCTTCTCCGCCGGTGTCCTCCGCAAGCTCCGCGAGGTGATTCTGCCCCCAATTCATTCGAAAGAAGCTGTGGCCGCCATGACCGGCCGCGGGCATGTAAATCGCGTAGATTACGATGCCACTGCGCTGGGCATCGTCGATCGCCGCATCCAGATAAGGGTTGATCGCGCCGAAGCCACCGAGCGGGTCGATGCCGCTCGTGACCATCACGATCTCCCGCCGGGCGGCAGTGCCTCGCCATTCACGGATCAGATCGCTGAGAGAAAGGTAGGGGCTGGGCGAGACTCCTCCGAAACCAAGAGGAAGACGAAGACCTTTCGCGGTACGATCATGATCATTCGTGCAGGACTGGATGATGTCCACTGTGCCGTTGTGCATGTATCCGAGGCCGACGTTGGTCGCCGCCGATTGGGTTTGGATGAATTGCCGCAGGTCGCCGAGTTGCGAGCCGAGACTGGAACTCGAAGCGTCATCCAGAAGCAGAAATAAATCAAGGCCGTCGTTCGGAGCTGCGAATGGGACGAGATCCGTAACGCGGAGGCGTTCCTTTTGTTCGTACGCCATCACGTCGTCTCTGTTCAGAGCGGGGATTGTGGCGTGGTTCCCGTGTCGCGCCTCAACGGTGAGAATCGCTCTGACCGGTACCAGCGCCAAATCGCTTTGAGGCGCGCTTTGGGAGATCAGGGCGAGAACTCCGAAAACAATACCGCTCAGGAGAAATAC
>DASZVV010000363.1:0-5540 GCA_035546955.1 Bryobacteraceae bacterium | reverse complement strand
GAGGGATTTCACGACTAACTTCTCCGTAAAATGGATGCATAAGGATATTGGGCTGATGCTGGAGTCCGGCCAGGAGCTGAATGTACCGTTGCCGCTGACAGCGCTGACCCGCCAAATGGTTCAGATGGCGATCTCGAAGGGGTTCGGCGAAGAGGATATGTGCTCCACTATCAATGTCTTAGAGGATATTGCCGGGGTGAAAGTGAAGGCGGGCGGTACGAAGTAGTACCAACTTCCAAAAATAATATACAAAAAACTGTTGCTTCCAAATTCAATCTATTCTAATATTGGAATCAAGCCGGGGAGGTATTTGAGTACTCCCACCAAAAGCGAGACTAACCTCTAAACTGAAAGACCCCTGAAGCATCCTCTCCGGCGCCCGCAAGGGTTTGGGTCTCGCGAAAATCCTTAAAAAGCTTAAAAAATCTGCCACATGGTATGATCGATGAGATCATGGCGAATCGTACGCTGACGATTCTGGGATCGACCGGATCGATCGGCACGAACACACTGGATGTTGTCCGCCAAAACCGGGACCGGTTCCATGTTTTTGCGCTGGTGGCTGGCCGGAATATCGAGCTGCTAGCCCAGCAGATTCAGGAATTTAGCCCTAAGGTCGCGGTGGTGCAGGAAGCCGCCGATATCGACCGCCTCCGCAAACTTCTTCCAAAAACAGAAACGCCGGAGCTATTGAGCGGCCCGCAGGCGCGGGTGCAGGTTTCGATTTGCGGTGAAATCGATACGGTGATGTCGTCCATCGTCGGGGTAGCGGGGCTGGAAGCGACGTACGAAGCAATCTGCCGCAAAAAACGCGTTGGGCTGGCTAATAAGGAAGTGCTGGTTTCGGGCGGGAAGCTGGTGATGGAGGCAGTTCACCGGCACGGTACAGAGATGATCCCGGTCGATTCGGAGCACAACGGTGCACACCAGTGCCTGAGCGCGGGACGGCGGGCGGACGCCAGGAAGCTGATCTTGACTGCTTCAGGTGGGCCGTTTCGGACTACCCCGAAGGAAACTTTGGACCACGTAACCCCGTCTCAAGCATTGAAGCATCCCACATGGAAGATGGGTGACCGTATTACCATCGATTCCGCAACGCTGATGAACAAAGGATTCGAGGTTATCGAAGCCCGCTGGCTGTTCGATTTCGCCCCTGAGGCTATTCAGGTGGTGGTTCACCCGCAATCTTCCGTTCACGCGATGGTGGAATTCGAAGATGGCAGCGTAATGGCACAGGTATCGGCGACGGATATGCGGATGCCGATCCAATACGCGCTGACGTGGCCGGAGCGATGGCCGGCACCGTTACCACGGATTGACTGGACGCAGGCGCGCCAGTGGGAATTCCATGAACCGGATTTCGGCAAGTTTCCTCTACTGAGGCTGGCATATGAATCTTTACGCCGTGGCGGGGCTTCTTCCTGTATTCTGAACGCTGCAGACGAAGTTGCGGTAGCGGCGTTTCTCCGGGGGGCGATCCGTTTTCCGGCGATTGCGCAGGTGGTGGAAGAAACGTTGAACCGGATGCCGTTCCGTGAGCCCGCCAGTGTGGCGGAGATTCTGGAAACGGACGGCGAGGCGCGCCGGAAGGCGCAGGAAGTAATTACGGCGAATGCGGCGGCCTTCAGTCCTTTGGCCAGCGCCGTACAGGCCGCGCAGGGGAATGCGCAATGACGACGCTTCTGAATGAGCTTTGGTGGCTGCTGGTTCTGATCGGCGTCATGATTCTGGTCCACGAACTGGGCCATTTCTGGGCGGCGCGGTTCTTCAAGATCAAGGTTGACGTATTCAGCTTCGGGTTCGGGCCGCGGCTGTTCGGGTTTAAACGGGGCGATACCGATTACCGGTTCTCGCTGTTCCTTTTCGGCGGTTACGTGAAGATGGTGGGGGATCAGCCGGGCGATGCGCACGCGGCGGATCCGGATGGATTTCTTGCCAAACCGCGCTGGCAGCGGCTGATTGTGCTGGCGGCCGGTCCCTTTATGAACGTTGTGCTGGCGGTGGCGGTGCTCACCGGCCTGTACATGGTTTCCTACGAAAAAATCATCGACGATAACGGCGCGACCGTTGGTCACGTGGTGGCGAATTCGCCGGCGGCGAAGGCGGGCATCCAGGTGGGCGACAAAATCGTGAAGATCGACGGCGATGTGAATCCCGACTGGGAAGCGATTCTGACACGCGAAATTGCGAGCGTGGACAGCCCGATGTCGGTGACGGTCGAGCGCGGGAAGAAAACGTTCCAGACGACAGTGACACCGGTGCTCGATGAGAAATCGGGCGTGGGCGACGCGGGATGGGAAGGCCAGAACACGATCATGGTCGGCGAAGTGACGCCGGGCATGCCGGCCGAGAAGGCGGGGCTCCAGAAGGGCGATGTTCTGGTTCGCGTGAACGGCGTGGCGATTCACTCTGGGTACACGCTGCCGGATCTGATTCGGCGCAGCGATGGCAAGCCGGTGACGGTGGAATATTCGCGCGCGGGGCTGCCTCCGGGAACAACGCGCACGGTCGTGATGCTGCCGCAGTATAAGGCGATGGACGGCAAGGTGGCGCACTGGATGATCGGTGTAGCGCCGCAGGTGAAGTGGAATATCCAGAAGACCAGCCTGTCGCTGCCGGCGGCGTTTGCGGAGTCGGTGAACCAGAACGCGAAGTTCGGGACGCTGATTGTGGAGATGCTGCGCGGGATCGTGGAGCGGCGCGTTCCGGCGAAGAACCTCTCGGGTCCGATCGGGATTGCGAGCCAGGCCACGGAGGCGGCGAAGGAAGGTCCGGCTTCATTCCTGACGCTGATGAGCATGGTGAGCCTGAATCTGGCGATCCTGAATCTGCTGCCGATTCCGATTCTGGACGGGGCGCATATTCTGACCCTGCTCATCGAGATGGTGATGGGCCGCGACATCAGTCTCAACGTGAAGGAAGGCATGCTGAAGGTGGGGTTTGTTTTCCTGATGATGCTGATGGTATTCGTGATCTATAACGACATTGCGCGGCAGATGGCTCCCGGGCTGTTGCTGAGTACGCCGGTCAGCGGCCTTCTGCGGTAACGTTATCCGGCGCACTTTTCGTAGCGCGAAGTGCGAATTCTGAACCCACAACTTCCTTACGATCATCTGCTAATCTGACAAAGCCCATGGAGTGTTCGTGCATTCGTCAGACGGCTATCCCCCATACATCCAAACTGTTTGCCGATTTGATTTATGACTTCGACCGGGTGCGGGATTTTTATCCGTGGCGGCCGGCGGTGGAGTCGATTGTGCAGGCGGCGCCCGCGGATTTTCCGGACGACCGGAGGGCAGCGATTGTCCGGGCGCTTCGGCCGCTGAACGAGGGAAACCCTTCGCTTGACAAGCTGGCGCGGCGGGGTGTGGCCGCGATCGTCACCGGGCAGCAGGTCGGGCTTTTTTCAGGGCCGGCGTATACGGTTTACAAGGCGCTGACGGCGATCAAGCTGGCGCGGGAAGTGGAAGCGCGTGGCGTTCCGGCGGTACCGGTTTTCTGGCTGGCGACCGAGGACCACGATCTCGCGGAAGTGGATCATGCGTGGCTGTTCGGGGCGAATTACAAACCGGTCACACTGCGGGCGGCAGGTCCTTCCAATAATGGCACGCGGCCGGTGGGGAATGTTGTACCGGAGAATGTGCCGCTGGCGGATCTGCGGCGGGCGCTCGCAGGGCTGCCGTATGCAGACGAAGCGATCGGGCTGATCGAGAAGGCGTACAAGCCCGGCGCGAGCATGGGCACAGCGTTCGCTGCGGTGCTGCGGGCGTTGTTCGATTCATACGGGCTGCTGCTGATCGATCCGATGGATACGGGTGTGCGCGCGGTGGCGGCGCCATTTATGGCGGAGGCCGTGAGTCGGATGCCGGAGCTGGTGGATGCTGTGATGGCGCGCAACAAGGAACTCGAGGCGCGCGGATATCACACGCAGGTGCTGGTGGATAAGCAGACGTCCCTCGTATTTTTGCTGGATGAGGGGCATCGCGTGGCGCTCAAGCGGGTGAACGGCTCGTTTGTAGCGCCGCATCGCAGGTGGACCGCGGCGGAACTGGCCGGACGCGCGGCGGAGCTTTCGCCGAATGCCCTGCTTCGTCCGGTGCTGCAGGATTATTTGCTGCCGACGGCGGCGTATGTGGGCGGTCCGGCGGAGCTGGCGTATCTGGCGCAGTCGCAGGTGATTTATGCGAAGATGCTGGGGCGGCAGCCGGTAGCGTTTCCGCGGGCGGGCTTCACTTTATTGGACGAGCGGGCGGCGAAGCGGATGCGGCGGTATGATTTGCCGCTGACCGGATTGTTCACGAACGATCAGGCACTGCGGGACGCGATGTCGGCGCGGCTGGTGCCGGCGGAGTTGCGGCAGCGCCTCACGGCGACGGAGGAGACGGTAACGAAGGCGCTCGAAACGTTGAGCAGAGAGCTGGGGCAGTTCGACGTGTCGCTGAACGGGGCGCTGAGCACGAGCAGGCGGAAGATCGAATATCAGATCGGGAAGATCGGGCGCAAGACGGCGTCGCAGATCATGGCGCGCGATGCGCAGGCGGCGGCGGATGCGGAGGTTTTGTCTGGGTTGGTTTATCCGGAGAAACATCTGCAGGAGCGGCTGTATTCGATTGTTCCGTTCCTGGCTAAGTTTGGGCCGGGGTTGATTGGGGAGATTTACAAATCTGTTGATACGGGGAATCCGGATCATCGGGTATTGACGATTTAGTGGCCTTGAGACTGATGTCTTTGGAGTTGTTGGGACGGGTTGGAGCCCGCAATCCCGGATAGATGCTGTGATTTTTACGAATCGAAATGTTTCTATCGGAAAACCTTCCCGGAAGCAGGGAAACCTGGATTGCGCGCTAGACGAGGTTCAGCCGTCGTGTCACGCCGATCGCCAGAATTGCGAGGCCGACGACCATCAACGAGCATGTACCTGGGTCGGGAGCGGTCGCGATGCTTACCGAATCAATGGCTAACTGGCCGTTTACGCTGGCGGCGCCGACGTAGTAATAAAACGTTCCGGCTGCGGTATCGTTCGCATTGACAATTATCGATGGTGGGGCGTGCCAGTCGTAGCTCGAGACGAATGGATCGCTTGTACTGTAGATATCCTCATGGAGTTGGGCTGATAAGCCTGGGGCTTCGTCCTCAACCGTCGAGGCAATTTGTGCGTCTCCAGACGCTAAGGTGTATTGCGATTCCTGACCCAGGTAGTTGGTGTTGCCAGTGAAATCGAGTGACACTCCGTTTATTGTCAGCGCGGCGCTGCCGGGGGAAAGCTGAGAAATACCTGGGCCAAACGCAGCGCCACCGAGGATTTGCGAGAACGTACTTCCGTCGCCTTGCTCAGTTCCCTTTGAATCGTCAAAGGTGAAGACCGCCGTGTAAGCGTCGCCTGCCAGGTTGGCGCCCGATGAGCCGAAGACGCCCGAGGTATCATATCCTGATATCACTGTGCCGGAGTAAACTATCGAAATGGTGGCAGCCTTGAGCGGCTGCGAAGCAAATATCGTGCTGATAGCGAGTGTCAAGAGCAGGGGAAGTAACTTCGGCTG
>DASZVV010000362.1:0-13059 GCA_035546955.1 Bryobacteraceae bacterium | reverse complement strand
CAAAGGCTTTCGCTTCGAACTGGGGCTACGAGTCAGTGGAAACCGACTGGCGCAAGCTCGTGGAACGGAAAGATATCGACATTATCGATATCGCGAGCCCGAACGATACGCACCATGAGATCGCCATCGAAGCCGCGAAGGCGGGCAAGATGGTGCTCTGCGAGAAGCCGCTGGGACGCAACTCCAAAGAAGCGCAGGAAATGGTGGATGCGGTCAACAAGGCGAAGGTCCCGAACATGGTCTGGTACAACTACCGGCGCGTGCCGGCGGTGGTGCTGCTGAAGAACCTGATCGACGAGGGCCGCCTGGGGCGAATCTTCCACTACCGGACGGTGTTTCTGCAGGACTGGACGATCTCGCAGGATCTGCCACAGGGTGGCGAAGGCTTATGGCGTCTGGATGCGTCGGTTGCGGGTTCCGGCGTTACCGGCGATCTGCTCGCCCACAATATCGATACCGCGCTCTGGCTGAACGGCGGCATCAGCGAAGTAGTGGCGATGACCGAGACGTTCATCAAGGAGCGCAAGCACAATCTCACGGGCCAGGTGCAGCCGGTGAATATCGACGACGCGAGTCTGTTCCTGTGCCGGTTTGCGAATGGATCGCTGGCGTCGTTTGAAGCGACGCGCTATGCGCGCGGACACAAGGCGCTTTACACGCTCGAGATCAATGGCGAGAAGGCCTCGGCAAAATGGGATCTGCACGATCTGCACCGGCTGGAGTGGTTCGATCACACGGATGAGGGCCGTCTCCGTGGGTGGCGCAGCATTCACATCACGGATGGTGATCATCCGTATATGAAGCACTGGTGGGTGCCGGGTCTGCAGATCGGTTACGAGCATACGTTCACGCATCAGGTGGCTGATTTCCTGACAGCGGTTGCCGAAGGCAGGGAAGTGGGACCGACGTTCCGTGACGGTCTGGCGACGGATCATGTGACCGACGCAGTGCTCGAATCGGCGAAATCGCGCAGGTGGGAAAAGGTAGCTGGTTAATTAAGGAGAATCGAAATGAAACTTCGTACGTTTTCGATTTCGGCGGCGGCGATTCTGACAACGGTGTATGCCGTCCATCTGGCGGCGCAGGGATTCACGCATGCGCCGGCGGAAGACTTCAATAATCATGAAGGCTTCACTTCGTTGTTCGACGGCAAGTCGCTGAATGGCTGGGATGGCGATCCGAAGCTGTGGTCGGTGAAGGATGGCGCAATCTATATTACGTCGACCTGCGAACATCCGACCGGCACGGTTTACATCGTCTGGCAGGGGGGAGAAGTCGGAGATTTCGATCTTCGCCTCGATATGAAGGGCACCGGCAATATTAACGGCGGCCTGCAATACCGGAGCTGGATTACGGCGGATGCGCCGCCAGTGAACGTAAATGCGGGGGCTGGTGGAGGCGCCGGACGCGGAGCTGGGCGTGGCGGCAGCGGACGCGGCGGTGGTGGTGGACGCGCCAATGCGAACGCAGCGCAGGCCGCATGTCCGAGCGGCCAACCCCGCGGCACGCAGCCCTCTCGCGAAAGCCAGGCGAAGTGGAATATGAGCGGATATCAATATGACTTCGACAACGGCAACAGGTATCCGGGCCAGCTTTATGAGCAGTCGACCGGGCGCGGCATTATCGCGTGGAAGGGAGAAGTGGTCGATATCTGGCCGGGCAATAAGAAGACGCTGCTCTCCGAGTTGGACGATAAGGCGACGGTCGATTCCTGGTACAAGAAGGATGACTGGAACGAGGAAGAGATCATCGCGAAGGGAACGGTGCTGACGCACCTGCTGAACGGCCACCTGGTTTCCGAAACGATCGACCACGATTCGACGATCGGCAAGATGCGCGGAAAGATCGGGATTGAAGTGGAGAGCACGGGCGAGTTGTTCGTCCGCAATGTCTATCTCAAGAAATTTGACTGATCCGCAGGCCGGTAAAAACAGAAAGGGCGGGCATTCGATTGAGTGCCCGCCCTTTGTGTTTTAGTCAGTAATCAGGCTTACGCTACCGGCGCCGCAACGCCGACCGGCGTGAGCCAGTTGTGCCGGTCCGGTTTGGTGCCGTTGACGATTCCAAAAAATTCGTTCTGCAGCTTTTCGGTGATCGGGCCGCGGCGGCCGGAGCCGATGGTAACGCGGTCAATCGAACGGATGGGCGAAATTTCGGCGGCGGTGCCGGTGAAGAAGACTTCATCCGCGATGTAGAGAAGCTCGCGGGGAACGACCTGCTCGACGACGGGAATACCGAGATCACCGGCGAGCGTGAGTACCGCATCGCGCGTGATGCCGGGAAGCACGGAGGTGCCGAGCGGCGGCGTTACGATTTTACCGTCGCGAATAACGAAAATGTTTTCGCCCGCGCCTTCGCTGACGTAGCCCGCTTTATCGAGAGCAATGCCTTCGGAGTAGCCATTGGCGACCGCTTCCATATTGATAAGCTGCGAATTCATGTAATTCGCGCCCGCTTTGGAAAGCGCCGGCAGAGTGTTGGGGGCGATGCGTGTCCAGCTGGAAATGCAGACGTCCACGCCCGATGCGAGGGCCTCTTCTCCGAGATAGCGGCCCCATTCCCAGCAGGCCAGGTATACATCGATCGGATTTTTAGTGCCATTTACGCCCATCATGCCGTATCCGCGGAAAACGATGGGGCGGATGTAGCAGGATTTGAGTTTGTTCAGGCGTACCAGTTCGAGCATCGCTTCGGCGAGCTCGCCCGGGGTAAAGCTGATATCCATCCGGTAAATCTTCGCCGAATCGAACATGCGGCGAATGTGCTCGCGAAGCCGGAAAACAGCCGGGCCGCTGGTGGTCTCGTAGACGCGAATGCCTTCGAAGACCGAGCTGCCATAGCTGACAACATGCGACAACACGTGAATCTTAGCGTCATCCCACGCTATGAATTCGCCGTTGCGCCAAATTTTCTCGGTGGCTTTCATTCAATTAGTATAGACCCACACCGTTTTTTCTGTTAACGGAGGCCATGGTTACTCGTCTGTACAGCCGGATGGAAGGAGTCGCTGTTCGGGAGGATTTCGAGCAGATTGTGGCGGCGCACCGGTTGCGGATTTACCGGTTCGCGCTGGCATCTTTGCGCGATCCGGACGCGGCGGAGACGGTGACGCAGGATTGTTTTCTGCGGGCATACCGGAATTGGGACGCTTTTCGCGGCGAAGCGTCCGTGCAGACCTGGTTGATGAAGATCGCGGTCAATCTGATTCGCGATACGGCGCGCGGGCGGCGTTTTCAGTTCTGGCGGCGGACGCAGGCGTCGGCGGTGCTGCTGGATTCTGACGGCCAGTTCATTCCGGATACGGCCAGTTCACCGGAAGAGCGGCTTTCGGCGCGGCAGCAGATTGAAGCGGTATGGAAGGCGGTCGATGGGCTTTCGGTGACGCAGCGGCGCGTGTTCCTGCTGCACTTTCTCGAAGGGATGCCGCCTGCGGAGATTGAAGAAGTGACCGGGATGTCGAATGGCGCGGTGCGCGTGCATCTCCATCGGGCGGTGACGAAGGTTCGACAGGTTCTAAGAGGATTGTGATGAATTCGCATTTATCCGAAGAGCAGATTTCGGCGTGGCTGGCGGGGGAGCGAAGCGCGGAAGCGAAGGCGCATTTGGCGGCGTGTGGGCAGTGCGCGGCGGAGGTGGAGCGGACGGCGGGAACTCTGGCGTTGTTCCGGGAATCGAGCATGAAGTGCGCGGAGTATTGGGAGGCGCGGCCGGTTGTGCGGAAGAGATCTCGGGGGTGGCGATGGGTAATTGCCGCGCCGGTGTTGGTCGCGTTGGTGTTGGCGGCGGTAATGGCTCGACGTCCAGCCCCTGCGCCAGTCCGGCCACCTGAAACAGGATTCGTTCGCATTCCATATGTCGTTCCTCCGGCGCCTTATGAGCGGACCGCGATTGTTCACATGAATGTGCCGGTGGCCGCGTTGGTCGCGGCGGGATTCCGGATGAATGAGCCGGCCAGTGCGACGGTGCCGGCCGATGTTCTGGTTGGGCAGGATAACAGGCCGTTGGCTGTTCGGTTTCAGGAGTAGAAGATCATGAGAATCGCAATTCTTTTTTTCGCATTGTCCGTGATAGCAGGGGCGCAGAATTTTCAGCCTCCGTCGTGGGGGCAAACCCAGCCTGCGGCCCAGAATCCGAAAATGCGCGAACAGCAGTATGCGCTGTCCCGTCCGTCCATCGTGGCGCAGATCGGTCCAATATCGGCGCACCCCATTTCCGGTAAGGAGACGCGCCGGGTTACACAGACGCTGGCGGATGGCACGGAACTGGGCCGCGTGGATACGAGTTACTTCTATCGCGATTCGTCCGGGCGCGTGCGTGAGGAAAGTCCTGATCGTGTGGAGGTGTTCGACATTGTCGGGCGTTCGGAATACGACATGAATCCCGCAAAGAAGACATATACGAAATACCCGCTCTCCGGTAACGAAAACTATATTGCTGTTGCGGTTTTCGGGAGCACGAGCTATACGAGTACTTCGAGCGATCCGAACTATGGTCACCAGGATAGTGGAGTCGCTGAAGATATGGGATCGCAAACGATCAATGGCATTTACGCCAAACACTCGCGGGTGACGATTACTATTCCGGCAGGCATGATCGGCAATAACCGGGAGATCAAGGTCGTGAACGAGCGATGGTATTCCGACGAACTGCAGGTTCTCCTGAAAAGCGTCAACACCGATCCCCGTTTCGGCGTCAATACTTACGAATTGACGGACATCAAACAGGCGGAGCCGGATACGGCGTTGTTCCGGCCGCCGGCGGACTACACATTGGTAGTGAAGGAACAGCGATGAAACTGCTGGCGTGCGGACTGCTGGCATGTTCGCTCTTTGCCCAGACCGTGTCATTTGATGCGGCCGCGATTAAGGTGAGCGAAGCGCCGCCGGGCAGTTCGGGCATCAACACCAACAACGGTACGCTCCGGGCTTACAACGTCACGCTCAGGCGCTGTATTTCGGGAGCGTACGAGATTCCGGAGGAGCAGATTGTCGGCGGTCCCAAATGGATCACCGAGAACCGTTATGACATCAGTGCGCGGGGCCCGGGACATACAGAGGACATGCTGAAGACGCTGCTGGCCGATCGCTTTCAGCTTTTGCTGCACCAGCAGAAGGAAACGAGATTCGGCTATGCGCTGATGGTGGCGAAGGGTGGGATCAAGGCTGATGTGACTGCCGAGGGCACGCGGCCAACCACAAATACTTCGAGGACTCGCATGGAGGCGAAAGCGTCCTCGATGTCCCACCTGGCGCAGAAATTGGCGGCGGTGCTGGCCCAGCCGGTTGTCGATGAAACGCAGGACACTCGCAGTTTCGATTTTGTGCTGCAATGGGTGCCGGATGAAGTGATGTCGAAGGCTGCGCCAGGATCGGACGCGGCGAACGGGCCGTCGATTTTCACGGCTGTGCAGGAGCAGTTGGGGCTGAAGCTGGAGGCGCGCAAGATTCCGGTGGATGTGCTGGTTGTCGATCGGGCGGAACTGCCGTCTGAAAATTGAAGTTCAAAATCTCCATTCTCGCTTTTTTGCCGATTCTGATTCACGCTGCGGCGTTCGATGTAGCGTCGGTCAAGCCCGCGAATCCGAATGCGGTGGGGTCGAATACGGATTCCGATCCCGGCCGGCTCACGATGCAGAACGTCACGGTGAAGCGCTGCATCATGCGGGCGTATGAAGTGCCGGATCTGCAGATCACGGGCGGGCCCAAGTGGATGGATGAGACCCGTTACGACATCGAGGCGCGTGCGGATCACCCGGCTGGATATGCCGAATTGAATCAGATGCTCCAGTCGCTGCTGGCCGAGCGATTTCATCTGGCGTTGCATCGTGAAACGCGATCGCTGCAGGGTTATGCGATTGTGGTTGCGAAGGATGGGCTGAAAATGAAGCCGTCCGCGCCCGGAACGCGGGGGCATACGAATGACGGACCGGGCAGTGTGGTTTCCACCGCGACTTCGATTTCGCGGCTGGCACTGAAGCTGTCCGTGCTGCTGGGCGTTCCGGTTGTGGATCAGACGGGCGTGAGCGGGAGCTTCGATTTTACTCTGCACTGGATACCGTATGGCGCGGCGGATCCGATGGCGGGGCCGTCGCTTTTCACGGCGATTCAGGAGCAGCTGGGGCTGCGGCTGGAGGCGCGAAAAGTGCCGGTGGATATGCTTGTCGTGGACCGGGCGGAACCGCCGTCAGGGAACTGAATTTGTTAGCCTGTCTTGCAGCGGCTTCAGATTCCACATCCGATCCCTGTATTCGACCAGTGGTGATGCAGGGCTCTTTCTGAATCGTGCGTGAAGAAAGTGCGAAACTGAAAGAGAGGATAGGGATGACGATCGACGAGAGGCTGGAAAAACTGACCGAGCGGCATGAGGCCCTTGCGCAGAGCATGGAATTGACTCACCGCGATA
Source organism: Bryobacteraceae bacterium (assembly GCA_035546955.1). GTDB lineage: Bacteria > Acidobacteriota > Terriglobia > Bryobacterales > Bryobacteraceae > BOG-234. Next base: position 6,657 of record DASZVV010000362.1, on the reverse strand, counting down.
TTCAGGATCTTCTTGCAACCACTCGACTTCACACGGAACAGCTGAAAACAGACGCTGAGCATATTCGGGCGCTGGTCCGAATCGCTGAGATTCACGAACATCGCCTCAGCGATCTGGAAGGCCAGCAGTAGCGAGCATCCGGCTCCCTTTCCACAATGGCCGAAAGGGAGCCGGTTCAGTCGTAATTCCCCTCCACAAACCACTGCCCCACCAGACAATTCTGAAACACTCTCGAGACGCTCACTCCCTGGATTTCGATATCCCACTCCTGGCGGTCCCATTCTTCGCCGCTCCACCAATCGCCTGACGTCCGCCACGGACCGGCGCAGGCCACTACGCGGCCATCGGCGATTGAGGAAAAAATCCGCGCGGGTTTGCCTTCGCCGGTGCACCACACCTGCGCGGGGCAGGGAGGACGGAATCTTCTGAGCGCCAGCTTCGGCCGTAAGGGTGGCGTTTCCTGGGTGCGAATTGCCAGCGCGATCATTTGATAAGCATCGGTCCGCCAGGTATCGAGCATTTCCGGCGCGCCGACATTCTCCGCACCTACCAGTCCGCGAATGCGCGCCAGCGTCACTTCGAGCTGCTCCGGTTCGGGCGCAGAAGGCAGAAACAAACCGTGTTGCGTGGTGCGCGGACGCACTGGCATCATCTCGAGATGAATCCGTTCCACCGCAGCCTGCGGCGGCTTCTCGCGTAATTCCAGTTGCAGCAGTTTGAGGAGGATCTTCTGTTTCAGGATCGGCACCGGCGGACGCAGCACCAGGCAATGCTCTGGCGCGCGCTCCAGACGCAGTCGAACGCGAATCTCGTTCGTCGAAAGTGCGTGGAATCGCAGCCGCTGGCAAAGCTTTTCGATCATCTGCGCCAGTAGAAACAGCAGCGGCTCCAGGTCTTCAATGGAATCATCCAGATCCGCTTCTTCAATGAAGACCAGCGGCGTGTTGAGCAGCCGCAGCTGCCGTCGTCCGGCGCCGCGGGACAATTGCTGCATGTGGGCGCCTTCTTCGGATAGCCGCGAGGCCACGCCTGGAACCGGCAGAGCGGCCAGTTCGCCGAATGTCCGGATGCCCCACAGATCCACCGATCGCGCGAACTCCGGCGACCCACCGAGCAGATAAACCGGCAGCGGCGCCAGGATCGCGGCCGCGCGCTTCGGGGAAACAATTGTCACCCCGCGAATGCCGAGCGCCGCATGTACCGCCGCATCCGGATTGGCCGCGATCGCGAGACTGGCGTCAATGCCAACCCGGCGCTGGATCTCCTCCGTCAGCTTTTCCGGCGAGCCGTAGAGCGATCGCAGACCGCGGACATCGAAGACAACCGTATCCGGCGAAGTCTCCTCAATCAGCGGCGAAAAATACGCGGCGCATTCGAGCAGCAGCGAACCGTTTCCCGGCGCATGCAAACACGCAAACATCGGTCACCGCACAATGCTGAAGGCGACCTTTTGGCCGCGATGTTCGCGGATACATTCCGCCGCCACTTCAAGACCATCCAGAATACAGCCCGGCAGCCAGCCGCGCCATACCGGACGCGCACTGCCCAGTTCCACCTTGAGCGCCGCGCAGGATTGCGTATGGCTCTGGCGCGCAAGAACCACGAGCGCGGTCCGCGTATTCTCCACAGCATGGCGAAGCCGGAACCAGGAAGCCATGGGAATGCGGTGGACGGTCTTCACCGGCAGATCGCCCAGATCCATGGCAACCAGCCCGAAGCCGCCGCCCTGAACAAGCAGATCCACCGCTTTGAGCGCATGCTCGGCGTTGCCGCCACACCGCACCCAAAGCACCTGCGAAAGCCGAACACCCGCCGCAGCGGCGCTGGCGGGATCGAACCGGTCGCCGGCATCGATCAGGGCGCAGAATTCCTGGCGGGCGCAGACCTCCGCCATCAGGGAATGGAGCAGGGAAGTGCGGCCGGATGAAGCCGGTCCGGCAATCTCGGTCAGTGTGCCGCGCGGGATCTCTCCCACAGCCGAAGGCAGCGCCTGGTAAGCAGACTTTTTGAGGTCGAAAGCAGCGTCGCAGCGATCGCCCAAAGCCGACTGAATCTGTTCCCGAAGGAGTGTGGCGGATACTGGCATATTCGCCTTATATTCGCCTATAATGGAGGCCGAAGTCAATGCCTCCGGCGTATATAGAGTTGCACGCAAAATCGGCCTTCAGTTTCCTTCGAGGAGGAAGCACTCCGGAGGATTACGCAAACAAATGCAATGAGTTATCGCAATCTTCTATGGCATTACTTGATGTCGATGGCGTGTATGGATCGCCCCGGTTTTACAAGCAGATGGGCAAGTTTCAGCTCACGGCGCACATCGGCGCCGAAGTCACCTGTACGGACGGTGCCCGCTATCCTCTGCTGGCGGAAAACCGGCAGGGATACCAGAATCTCTGCCGGTTGATTTCGCGGATGAAGCTGCGGACTACCAAGCACCCGAAGCCGGGGAAAGAAGCCGCCGTCACCTGGGATGAGCTGGAGGAATTTTCGAAGGGGCTGATCTGTCTGAGCGGCGATGAAGACGGTCCGCTGGCGCGCGATCTGAACAAGGCGACAGTCGACCGGCTGCGGCGGATCTTCGGGAAAGACAACGTCTATCTGGAACTTCAGCGCCACTTCCATCGCGATCAGGAAGCGCGGAATCAGGCGACGATCGAACTGGCGCGAGTGATGAAGATGCCGCTCGTCGCCACCAACGGAGTTTGTTACGCCAATCCCGCGCATCGCGAACTGCTCGACGTCTTCACTTGCCTGCGCCACCACACCACGCTTGCCGCCGCGGGCCGGCTGCTCGAACGGAACGGCCAGCGTCACCCGAAATCGTCAGAGGACATGATCCGGCTCTTTAACGATGTGCCGGATGCCATTGCGCGCACGACGGAAATCTCTTCGCGCCTGCAGTTCACCATGGCTGATCTCGGCTACGAATTTCCGCATTATCCGGTCCCTGAGGGGCACACCGAACCGACGTATCTGCGGAAGATCACCGAAGAGTTCGCGCGCCGCCGGTATCGCAACCGTTATGAAGAAGCGCGCACGCAGATCGAAAAAGAACTGGCGCTGATCGAGAAACTGGGGTTCGCCGGCTACTTTCTGATCGTCTGGGACATTGTTCAGTACTGCAAAAAACAGGGCATTCTGATCCAGGGACGCGGGTCGGCCGCCAACAGCGCTGTCTGTTACTCGCTCGAAATCACGGCGGTCGATTCGGTCTATTACAAGCTGCTGTTCGAGCGCTTTCTTTCGGAGAACCGGCACGAATGGCCGGATATCGATCTCGATCTTCCTTCCGGCGAGCAGCGTGAGCGCGCCATCCAGTACGTCTATGAGCGCTACGGACAATTGGGCGCGGCGATGACGGCGAATGTAATCACATACCGTGGGCGGTCGGCGGCGCGCGAAGCGGGGAAGGTGATGGGGTTCGATGTCGCGACGCTCGACAAACTGGCGAAGCTGGTCCCCATGTGGGGCTGGACAGACGATTCCGATAAACCGGCGAAGCAGTTTCAGGAAGCGGGCTTCGATCTGAAGAACAAGCGCGTACGAAAATTCCTGGATCTTGTCACCGGCCTGCAGGATCTGCCGCGGCATCTCGGCCAGCATTCGGGCGGCATGGTGATCTGCCAGGGACAGCTCGATTCCGTGGTGCCGCTCGAACCGGCATCGATGCCAGGACGCGTCGTCGTGCAGTGGGATAAGGACGATTGCGCGGACATGGGAATCGTGAAGGTCGATCTGCTGGGGCTCGGCATGATGGCTGTACTGGAGGAATCGGTTCATCTGGTGGACCGGCATTACGGCGAAAAGATCGATCTGGGGAACATGCCGCCGGATGATCCCAGGGTTTATGCGGCGCTGCAGAAGGCCGACACGATCGGGATGTTTCAGGTGGAGAGCCGCGCGCAGCAGGCGTCGCTGCCGCGCATGAAGCCGGAACGATTTTACGATCTGGTGGTGCAGGTGGCGATTGTTCGGCCGGGGCCAATTGAAGGGAAGATGGCGCATCCGTATTTAAAGCGGCGGCAGGGAAGAGAGCCGGCCGAGCCTCTGCACGAATGCCTGCGCGAAATTCTGGATCGTACACTGGGCGTGCCGTTGTTTCAGGAGCAGTTATTAAGGGTTGCCATGAAGGCGGCGAGCTTTACGGGCGGCGAGGCGGAAGAACTGCGGCGGGCATTCGGATTCAAACGTTCCGAGAAACGCATGAAAGAGCTGGAGGGACGTCTGCGCTCAGGCATGACCGCGAACGGAATCGTCGGCGAGCCGCAGGAGAAGATCCTTAAGGCGATTGCTTCGTTCGCGATGTTCGGCTTTCCGGAATCGCATGCAGCGAGTTTCGCGCTTCTGGCTTACGCGAGCGCATGGATACAGGTGCACCATCGCGCGGCGTTTACTTGCGCGCTGCTGAACAATCAGCCGATGGGATTTTACGGCCCTTCCACTCTGATCAAGGACGCGCAGCGGCATGGGCTGCGCATGCTGCCGGTGGACATCAACCGGTCCGGCGCGATTTGTACGCTGGAGCCGCCGTGCGTGAGGCTGGGGTTCAATTATGTGCGCGGTCTGAATAAATCCACGGCGGAGGCGATTGCGGGGCGGCAGCCGTTTCGGGATATGGCGGATCTGACACGGCGTGTTCCGGAATTATGTAAAGTTGACCTGGAAACGCTGGCCACGATCGGCGCGCTGAATTCAATCGGCGCACAGCACCGGCGCGATGCGCTGTGGCAGGCTTCGTGGCTATCGAAACCCGCGGCGGAACTGCTGGAGGAGTCGTCTGAGCCGGTACAGGAGGCGCCGCTCAGGCAGATGACGCTCGATGAACGGCTGGTCAGCGATCATGTGGGCGTCGGGTTCACCATTGGGCGGCATCCGATGGCATACCGGCGCGCGGAGATGGATCGGCTGCGCGTGGTTCCGGCAGCAAAGCTGGCGTCGGTGCCGGATGGGCGAATTGTGCGGGTGGCCGGGAACATCATCGTGCGGCAGCGGCCGGGTACGGCGAACGGGATCCTGTTTCTGAGCCTCGAAGATGATACCGGGATTTCGAACATCATCGTGAAGCCGGAGCTTTTTGAAAGCCAGCGCCTGGAGATTCTGGCGCATACGTGGGTGATGGTTGAGGGGAAGATGCAGAACGTGGATAACGTGATCCATGTTATGGCACGGAAATTCAGACCGCTGCCGAACCCGCTGGAGATCGGGCAGGCGTCACATGACTTCCACTAACGGTCTAAGGCCGCGACCACGCGGCCTCGACTGCTTTCCTGTGTCTAACTTCTGATAACACATATTATGTAAAATCATATTACAGTCACCCGGTACGCGGCACAAACTGCATGGCCGCGGAATTGATGCAGTAACGCATTCCACCGGGCGGCGGACCGTCATCGAAAAGATGGCCGAGGTGCGCTTCGCAGAGCGTACACGCCACCGCCGTCCGGTTCATGCCGAAGCTGTAGTCAGAGAACGTCACCACGTTCTCCTTCGCGATGGCATCCGTGAAGCTGGACCAGCCGGTGCCCGAATTATACTTCGCATTCGAATCGAACAACGCGGATCGGCAACAGGCGCACCGATAAATGCCGTCATCATGCGTGTTCCAGTACGTGCCGGTGAAAGCGAACTCGGTGTCGTCGCGGCGGGTCATCTGGAACTGGTCGACTGTGAGGCGCTTCTTCCATTCGTCATCGGAACGGTAGATGCGCAGTTTACGAACCACGCCGGTCTTTCGGCCGGTATCATCGAACTCGGCGATGGTCACGTAAACCGGCAGGGAAGCCACGCGTTCCAGTTCCCTGCTTTGGCGATCGAAGAGATAGTAAGCGCCCCCGCCTGCGGCAACCAGGCCGAAGAATGCGCGGCGCGCGATCATCTCATCCAGTGACGCGAACAGGCTCCCGCGCGCCCTCGCGAGCGACGCGGATCAGCAGATCGTCCAGCTTGAAGTTCGGCTTTCGCTCGTGGTGCCGCAGATACCACTTGTACGTTTCTTTCAGGCCTTCGGCAAATGGCGTCATCGTCATGCCGAACACCCGCTTCACCCGTCCGATGACCATCGTGATCGGCGGCACGTCGTAATATTCGCCGAAATAGAGCGGCTCGTTGAACGCATTGCCGCCTTCGCGCGTAATCACGCTGCGATGAACACGGACAAGCTCCACTTCCCTGCCCGCGGTCTTCGCGAATGCGTTCACGGCTTCCACCTGCGTGAGCGGTTTCTCGTCGCCGACATTGAATGCGCGGCCGGGCGCCGTGTGCTTATCGAGAGACTGGAAACACGCCTCCACCAGATCGTTCACATACACGAACTGCATGAGCCGGTTACCATCGCCGGGAATGATGATGGGACGCCCGGCCTTCAGGCGGTCCCAGAAGAACGCCTCCCGGTAGAACGGATTTTCCGGCCCGTAGACGAACGGAGGCCGCATGGTCACCACCGGAAACTTCGATTCGTGATACATGCGGAACAGCGCTCTTTCGCTCGAAGCCTTGTTGCGGACGTAGGGATTGGGATGTGCCTCGGACGCCAGCGGATCATCCTCGGCGTGATTCAGGCCATCGCCGTACGCCGCCACGCTCGACATGAAGATGTACCGCGAGATATCGCCTGGAATCGCTTTCGCGCAGGCTTCCACCTGCTGGCCCGTGGTGCCG
>DASZVV010000361.1:0-9350 GCA_035546955.1 Bryobacteraceae bacterium | reverse complement strand
CTTCCTCCTTTGTACAGAATGAGCTTTTGCCACGCCGGACGAGTGCGCTCGGTCTGGCGGACCGTATTCAGCGGATCAGCGAAGCGCAGCTCGATCAGAGCAGCCAGGTAGTAGATGTGATGCTCGGCTCTATACGGACGCGGCTCCTTTTTGTATTGCTGCTGGCGATAGCGCTGGGTCTGGCGCTGGCGGGCGTGGCTTTGTGGCGGCTTCTGCGACTCGAACGGGAGGCGCAGGCGCGGTTTGAGGAGATCGTGAGCACGCGGGAAGAACTGAAAAAGCTCTCCGCGGATCTCCTCTCCGCGCAGGAAAGCGAACGGCGGCGCATTTCGCGGGAGTTGCACGATGAGGTGGGGCAGGTGCTTTCCGCGATCATGCTGGGGCTGGGAAACCTGCGCTCGGCGGTGAAGGAAGGGAACACGGTGGAAGCGTTCCGCCAGTTGCAACTGGTGGAAGATATGACCGAACGGAACGCGAGAGTGGTACGGAATCTGTCTCTGGTGCTGCGGCCGACGATGCTGGACGATCTGGGGCTGGTGCCGGCGCTCAAATGGTATGCGCGCGAAGTGTCGCGCACTGGTCCGATGGCCGTCGAGGTAGAGGCGGAGGCGTTTGTGGACGATCTGCCGGAAGAGCACCGCACGTGCGTGTTCCGCATTGTTCAGGAAGCGGTGCGGAACGCCTCACGCCATGCAATGGCGCGGCAGGTGAGAATTCAGATCTCGGAACGCGACGGAGCGCTGGTGCTGTCAGTGAGGGACGACGGCAAGGGCTTCGATCCGGCGCTCGAAGCAGGGCTGGGAATACTGGGAATGCAGGAAAGGGTGGAACGTCTGGCAGGAAAGCTGGAAGTGAAATCGCAGCCGGGATTGGGGACGGCGGTGGTGTTCACATTGCCTTTGCCATCGGGGCATCAGAGCGGAGATACAGGCGGCGAATTTCAGGAAGCGCGGCCGGTGCCGAGCGTGTGAACTGTGCTTGCTTCCGGGCCACAGATGAAGCGGATAAATGTTCAGGTGTTTCAGTTTGACGAGCAGGCGCTATCGGAGCAATTTGCGAGAGTCAGGGAATCGAAGACATACCGGTAGGACCACGAGAGGTTGAGTTTTTGAGTCAGTCCCTGGGCCGGGATGGAATCGGCGGCGGTGGCGGTGGGAAGGACGTCGAGCGTGATGTGGGCGGAACCCGCGGGAATGAGGAACGAACACTGGTAGCCAGCGGGCGGTTGAATAACTCGCTCCGAACAGAATGTCTGGAGAGTAATGGAATGGGCGTTCGCCGGCGCGTAATAGGTTTGCGATTGGAGACTCAGGTCAGGTGTGTTGCTGACGAGAGAAAGCCTGACGACGGAATTTGCGTCGCCGCCGGTCCATTGAATTGTGGGAGCCGTGGCGGCGGACAGAACGGTGCCGGGAGAGAGATTGGTCTGGACGACGATCGGGCTTCCGATGACGAGCGAATCCTGAAACGTGACAGGACCGCTTGATGAGATGGATAGCTGCCCGGGTGCGATGGTACCAGCCGGCAGATTGGTCTGATAGATAACCCCGTCAGTCTGCGCGGCCGGCGGAACAATGATGTTGCGGCCTGGGCCAGCATCAATGGTGATTGGACCGGCCGAGAGCCGGCTGTAACCGGGAATGGCGCAGGAGCGGGCGGAAGCCTGCGGGTCGGCGGGGAAGTTGAAAGCTTCTGAGGCGGGATAAGCCGTCACCGGGGGCTGCACAAGTCCCGGCGCCGATGGAAACTGGGCTGAGATTGTTTCGGTTTCGCCATCGTTCGCTGTTCCGGACGCGATGGTGTTTACGAGATCGATCTGGCCGTAGGAAGCTGTGACCGGATCAGTACAGGAGCCGCGACCGCTATGTACGCTGACCGTTACTGTCTGGCTGAGATAGGGAAAGCTTTCCAGCATGACGGGGACAGCGCAGCCCTCACGGGTAGTCTCGGGGATGCGCACATTGACCTGACCCGAACCAATGAGGGCGGGCGCGAGGCCAGCGTAGCCGGGGGCCAGTGCACCGGTCAGTTCGGCAGTGTTGCCAAAGTATGCCTGCGTGGCGATGGCATCGAGCTCAACGCCGAGCGGACTGCTGAATTCCTGCGCTGGATTCGGCGCGCCATTTGCCGGTTGATTCGCAGCGATATCGCCGATGCCGCTGCCGAAAAGAACGAGATAGTCGCCGGGTGCAGCCGAGTTTTCCGGAGAGTTTATCGAAACAGTGCCATCCGGTTGCACATTGAGGGCGGCTGCCTGTCCGCAACCGCTGGAGTCAGACGTAAACAGACCAGGCGCGAGGTACTGAGACTGGAATACAAAAGACGTGCTGCCGCCCGGAGCAGTCAGGGTCAGAGTGGTGGGTCCGCCGAAGCCGGGACCGGTCCACGGCAGTTGCGCATTGATTTGAGTGGAGGATACGTAGAGCAAAGGCAGAGCGACGCCGTTCACCGCCGCCGAGGTTCCGGCGATGTTAGTGGGCAGCGGCGTTTCGCCCGCAGCGGCGGACTGGCCGCCGGCTGCGAGATTGGCGCCAAAGATCGTGATGAGCGAACCGGGTTCAACAGGAGCGGAGTAGGATGCCGAGTTAACGACGGCAGTAACGGCAGGCGCGGCTGTTTGTGAATAGACAAGAAGAGGCGAGGCCGCGAAAGCGAAAGCGATTGAAGAGATTACGCGGACTTTTGTCATGAGCGAGCCAATTCCGCACGCAGTTGAGTTACCGAACCCGGCGGGGGGATTTATTGGGTTTACGCCTGAATGGCCCGTTCGGTATGTGTCAGAGAGACACAGCCGTTGTCTTATGCGATGAGGCCTTTGCGGACCGCGTAAAGAATCAGCTCCGCGAGGTTGTGCAGGTGGAGTTTCTGGAAGACGTTGTTTCGATGGGTTTCGACGGTGGAGATGGAGATGTGGAGCTCGTCGGCGATGTCGCGGTTACTCTTGCCGGAAGCGAGGAGGAGCAGGATTTCTTTTTCGCGGACGCTGAGGAGATCGTAAGAATCGTCGACACCGCGGCGGCGGGCTTCGAGGACGTATTCCTCAACGAGGAGTTTCGTGATGCTGGGGCTGAAATAGGCGTTGCCGGCGGCCACGGCGCGGACGGCGGCAAGAACGTCGGCTTCCGGTGAGGCTTTAAGAAGATAACCGCGGGCGCCGGCTTTGAGAGCGCGGAGGACGTAGGCTTCGTCGGAATGCATGCTGACCATGACGATGCGAACGCCAGGCACTTTCTGGGAAATGCTCATGGCGGCATCCGGACCGCTGAGGCGCGGCATGCCGACATCGAGGAGGATGACTTCGGGCTTGTGGAGCGCGGCGAGATCGATAGCCTCGTATCCGTCGGCGGCTTCAGCGACGACATGGAACTCTCCTTCACGTTCGAGGAGAACACGGAGGCCGCTGCGAACGAGCGGGTGGTCATCGGCGATCATGACGCGGGTAGGCGTGGGCATGGTTATATCTCCAGAATAGCTTTCGGTACGGGAATTGCGAGGGCTCGAAACGTGCATGCTAACGAGAAAGTGGTGGCGCGGTTGAGTGGCGGGATGAGGAGGTTTCTGCACAGGGTGGCCCTGCTACCGCATTTATTTCGTGATGGAACTCCCATCGAAGACGGCGGAGATCCCGGCATTCTGGCGGTAACGGCGGATCTGGGGCTGTATTCGTGCGTTCTCAACGCGGCGTGCGCTTCCGGCTGGACGGCCGAGTGGGCAGCTTCAGTGAGCCGGGGGCTGACGGTGTGTTCTTCGAAGACCATCCGGATCGTGATCTATGACAGTAATCTGCCATTTTCCGACTGGCACGACGGCGTGCGGCGGCTGGCAGGTATGCCGTCCCGGCCTCGCATCCTGCTGGCCTCGCCCCGCGTGGACGAGGATTTGTGGCGGACCGTGCTGCGGCTGCGCGGGTACGATGTGCTGGCGCGATCGGCAAATTCCGAGCAACTCAAGAGAGAGTTAAGATTCGCTTCGCTTTCGCTTGAGCACCCGTGACGGGCAAACCTGCGTGCGCTCGAGTCAATGCGAAATCAATTCGCCGCGGGACGCGCGATGCAATCGACAACAACTGCCGGAACCTTCCCGCTTGAGGCTCTGAGACGCAGCCCGAGTTGTTCCTGCTGCGCCGCGAACAGAGAGGACGCAGTCTCAGCACGATTCCACACGCGCTCGAAATCGAACTTACCTTCGAGATGCGTGTGATCTTCAACCGTCCCGCCGAGCCGGCGCCGCAGGCTGATGGCTAAGCCGGACAACGATATTTTGTCGGCTTTCATCGTGAGGATGGTTCCTTTGGCGTTGTTGCTCATGTTCCGCCCAGGTAGGAACGCCGGCCGTCTGGTTATCTTCGACCATGGTCGCCATCCGGATTATTGTGCGAACGGAGAGTGTTCCCAGGCGAGTGAATACCAGGCCGGGAGCGCAAAGTTACAAGGGCGGAATCAGTCTATTGCTGGTGACGCACTAAGGGCGGGCAGTTTGTCAGTGTGCAACCGAGAGATTGGATATCAAGCGTTGTGTCACGATAGCAGCTAACAGATAGATGGACGTCACTCTGCAGAACGTCATGCTGCTGCTGCTCATCGCGGCGGTAGTGGCGATGGCGTGCCGGCGGCTGCGGCTCCCGTACAGCGCCGGGCTGGTGGCTGCCGGGGTGACGCTGGCGGCGTTGCCTTTTGCGCCGCACGTGGTGCTGACGCGCGATCTGATCTTCACATTGCTGCTGCCGCCGCTGCTGTTTGAAGCGGCGCTCTATCTCGACTGGAGGCAGGTTCAGAGAGACTTCCCGGTGATCGGCACGCTGGTCACGCTGGGCGTGGTGATTTCCGGCGCGATCACGGCGGCGGGGATGCATCTGCTGGTGAAATGGGAATGGCCGGCCGCGGTCATTTTCGGGGCTCTGATCGCGGCGACCGATCCGGTGTCCGTGATCGCGACATTTCGGGACGCGAAGGCACATGGGCGGCTGCTGGTGCTGATCGAATCGGAAAGTCTGCTCAATGACGGAACGGCGGCGGTGGCGTTTGCGGTTGTGGTGGCGGTCGTGGGCGGCCAATCCGTTACGACGGTAGATGTGATGGCGCTGCTGGTGCGGATGATTGGCGGCGGCGTGCTCTGCGGGGCGGTAGTGGGGGCGTCAGCGAGTGTTCTGGCGTGGCGTACGCAGGATCATCTGGTGGAGATTACGCTCACGACGATCGCGGCATATGGCTCATTTCTGCTGGCCGATCATGTGGGAACCTCCGGCGTGCTTGCCACGATTACGGCGGGACTCGCCATGGCGAGGTCGACGCGGCGCGGGGTGATTTCGGCGCGCGGGCAGGAGGCGGTGCGCGCCTTTTGGGAGTACGGCGCGTTCGTGGCGAATTCGATCATCTTTCTGCTGATCGGAGTGAGTGGTGAGGCACGGCAATTTCCGGTGGTGGCGTCGATTGCAGGGATTGTGGTTGTGACGGTGAGCCGTGCGGCTTCCATTTATCCGACCTGCGCCTTGTTTTCGCGGGGGGCGCTGCAGGTAAGCGGGAAACATCAGAATGCGCTTTTCTGGGGTGGGTTGCGGGGCGCCCTCGCGCTGGCCCTGGCGCTGGGACTGCCAGCGGAGATTCCGCACCGGGGAGATATTGAGGCGGTCAGTTTTGCGGTGGTGGCGTTTTCGGTTTTTGGGCAGGGTTTGACGATGCGGCCGTTGCTCCGGAGGATCGGAGAGATTCCATAAGGGCCGGGCCTGGCTTACGATCCAGGGCGGCGACGGCGCGCGAGCGTTCAGTTCGGTGAAGGGTGTGCGGCGCTGTCGATGACGAGCATGGAAACCGGGCCTCTCGCGGATTCGAGCCTGAGTCCGAGCTGTTCCTGAATTGCCGTGAAGAGGGATGGGGCGGTTGTGTCGGACGCGTCTTTGGCCCACTCGAGTTTGATGTCGTAATTTCCGGCGATGGCTGTGTTATCACGAACGGGGCGGTCGAGCTGCTGTTCGAGCGCACTGGCGAACAGAGACAGTGAGACTACCTTCGCGTCGAGGTGGCCAGGGCCCAGGCCCCAAGCGGGTCCGGGGCCGCCGGCAGTCGGCTTCAGTTTCGGCCCGTTCTTCGCGGGGACGAGCGAGTAGATGGGAGCTTCCTTTGTTTCGCGGTGAGTCTGGAGCTGGAAGCGGTCCATCAGCATCTTCTGAATCATCGGCTTCACGTCTGACTGCGGCAGATTCGGATTGCCGGACCAGCGAGCGGTGACGTCCCAGGGGACGGACTCGATCCAGCCAGAGGCGCCCGAAAGTTCGAAATCTTTGACTCCCCAGGCGACCTGGATCAATGCCTTCAGTGGGAGATTGGTAGCGGAGAAACGGCCGGGCTCAAAGCGCGAGAGAGAGTTCGTTGTAGCAAGGCGGCTGGGCTTGATGGAAACAGCATCGAATGCAGCGGGGCTCTCGAATGCGATAGCGATTGCGGCGGCAGTCATTATCACTGCGGCTGTCCGAAGGGATACATCCAGGAGAGACGGCATGGATTGAGTTACATGATCTTACAGCATGCCGTTCCGAAAGTATATTCGAAATCTTCAGGTGAATCCCCGATACTACCTCTGTCATCTGTGAGATAGAGGCCCCCCTCACCTAAAGACAACATGTATGGCAAAAATACACGCCGTACAATGGGGGGAGCACCTGTAAAAAGAACGGAACCGAAATGCTGACCTCGAAAGAAAAGTCCGATACCAGACGCCTGCCGATGATGCCGATCCGGGACGTCGTGATCTTCCCGTTCATGATGACCCCGTTTGTGGTGGGCCGTGAATCGAGCGTGAGAGCGCTCGAAGAAGCGATGGCTGGAGACAAGAAGATTTTCCTCGCCACGCAGCACGATGCATCGACTGACGAGCCGAGGCCCGGCGAGATCTACAGTGTGGGCTGCATCGTAAATATCGTGCAGAGCCTGAAGCAGGGCGACGGCAATATCAAAGTGCTGGTGGAAGGTGTGGAGCGCGCGCGCGTTGTGTCGGTGACCGACGACGAAGGTTTCTTCCGCGCGATCGTGAAAGTTTCGAATTACAAAGTGGAGCCGGGGCCGCAGCTCGAAGCGCTGACGAGCCGGGTGACTTCGCTGTTCGAGCAATACGTCAAGCTCAGCCAGAATCTCAACTACGAAACGATGGTGGCGGCGATCCGGGTGGACGATCCCGGGAAGCTGGCCGATACGACGGGCGCGAATCTGCAGCTCACGATCGAAGAGAAGCAGGAACTGCTCGAGATTTTCGATCCGGTGGACCGGCTGACGCGCGTGGCGGAGATGCTCGAGATCGAGATTGAGAAGCTCGGTGTGGACCGCACGATCCAGGGCCGCGTGAAGCGGCAGATGGAGAAGGCGCAGAAAGAATACTACCTCAACGAAAAGATCAAGGCGATCCAGAAAGAACTGGGTCGCGGCGAGAAGAGCGAGATCGATGAGCTGAAGAAGCGCATCGAGATGGCCGGGATGTCGAAGGACGCGCAGGAGAAGGCGTTCGCGGAGCTGAAGCGGCTGGAGAACATGCCGCCGATGTCGGCGGAATCGACCGTCTCGCGGAATTATCTCGACTGGCTGCTTTCGGTGCCGTGGAAGAAGAAATCCAAAGAGATTCGCGATCTGAAGGTGGCGGAAGATACGCTCAACTCGGATCACTTCGGGCTCGAGAAGATCAAGGAACGCATTCTGGAATTCCTTGCGGTGCGGCGGCTGGTGAAGACGCCGAAGGCCTCGATTCTGCTGTTCGTCGGACCTCCGGGCGTGGGCAAGACGTCGCTCGGGAAATCGATTGCGAAGGCGACGGGGCGGAAGTTCGTGCGGATGTCGCTGGGCGGCGTGCGGGATGAGGCGGAAATCCGCGGGCATCGCCGGACCTATATCGGGGCGCTGCCGGGCCAGGTTCTTCAGATGATGAAGAAGGCCGGGACGCGGAATCCGGTGTTCATGCTGGATGAGATCGACAAGATGTCGACCGATTTCCGGGGCGACCCTTCTTCAGCGCTGCTCGAGGTGCTGGATCCGGAACAGAACTACATGTTCATGGATCACTACCTGGACGTGGAGTACGACCTTTCGCAGGTGTTCTTCATTGCGACGGCCAACGTGCTGCACACGATTCCGCCGGCGCTGCAGGATCGCATGGAAGTGATCCGGCTTTCGGGCTATACCGAGATCGAAAAGCTGGAAATTGCGAAGAAGTTTCTGGTGCGGAAGCAGATGGAAGCGACCGGCCTGAGCGATGCGCAGATCCAGTTCACGGACGAAGGCCTTTCGGCGCTGATTCAGAGCTTCACGCGGGAATCCGGCGTGCGAAATCTGGAGCGCGAAGTCGGCAATGTGGCGCGGAAAGTTGCGCGTAACATTGTGGCGAAGGAAACGGAGAACGGCAAGGCATCGAAGAACGGGGACAAGGCGGTGATTACCGCAGACAAGGTGCTTGACCTGCTTGGCCCCGCGAAGTTCCGCGACACGACAACCGACCGGCGCAACGAAATCGGCGCGACAACCGGTTTGGCGTGGACGGAAGTAGGCGGCCAGATCCTTTCGACGGAATGCATCCTGATGGAAGGGAAGGGCAAGCTCACGGTCACGGGCAAACTCGGCGATGTGATGCAGGAATCGGCGCAGGCGGCGTTTAGTTACGTGCGCTCGCGGGCGCATCAACTGGGGCTGCCGCGGGATTTCTACCGTAATCTGGACGTCCATCTGCACATTCCGGAGGGTGCGATCCCGAAGGATGGACCGTCGGCCGGTATTACGATGGCGACGACGATCGTCAGTGCGCTGACCAAGATTCCGGTGCGCGGCGACGTGGCGATGACGGGCGAGATTACGTTGCGGGGCAAAGTGCTGCCGATCGGCGGGCTGAAGGAAAAGCTGCTGGCGGCGCATCGGCACGGCATCAATGAGGTGATCATCCCGCAGGAAAACCAGAAGGACCTGCCGGATATTCCCGAGTACCTGCGCAATGTGATGAAGATCCACTTCGTGGATCACATGGATGAGGTGCTGAAGATCGCCCTCGAACGGGAACTGATCGCGATGCCGATTCAGGCGGGCGCCGGGATTGAAATCGCTGCCGGGCAGCCTGAAGCAGACGTGGCACACTAAAGTAGTGAGCCGGACCGGAGTCCGGCTGCGGACAGGATGTCCGCCCAGGTCGGTTTCAGAGGAGGCGCCGGATGGACGTTGGAAGTATTTTCAGCGAGGCCGTCCGGCGCGATCCATATCCGCTGTATTCTCAGATGCGCGCGGCCTCGCCGGTGCTGCGCCTGGCTCCGCCATTCGATGGCTGGATGATCTTCGACTACGGCGGTGTGCGGCGTGCGCTGACGGACGTGGAGACGTTCAGCTCCG